>DATAFZ010000024.1:0-10114 GCA_036257225.1 Candidatus Limnocylindrales bacterium
TCGCCCTCGCAAACGACGCCATTGACTGCGACCCTGATCACTCCGGGGAGACTCCAGACGCTCGCCTGGATGTTGTGCCTGGCTCGATCCGGGTTGTCTGCTGGTTGAACACGTCCCCTTCGGCCGCGATGAACTCGATCACGGTGACGGCATCGGTGATCGGGGGGTCGCCTTGGATCACTGCCGACCCGGGTCCGGGCTGTGCCTCCCCAGCGTCGGACGTCTGGCCCGGGAGGGCCCCGCAGCCTGCGACGACGAGGGCCACCCAGATCGCTGCGACAGTCCCCCGCATGGGTTCGCACCTTGCTTTGTCGTGGTTGGTGGGCGGTACTGGACTCGAACCAGTGACTTCCTCGGTGTAAGCGAGTCCCCAGTCATGACGGGCTGGGCTGGGGTGTGGCGTTCTAGTACGGTTCGTTCTCAGATATCGACACAAGGGCGGTTTCTCGTGCCGTCCAGTACCCTCCCGTTTCGGTTGGTCCGTTAGCAACCCTGTTAGCAAAAACTCAGACGGCAATGGTCCAGTTAGACCCGAACACACTCATCGCGATCTACGCCGCGGTCGTGTCCACCATCCTCCTCCTCATCAAGGTGGCCGAGTACGCCTCAGCCCGCCCCGATCTTCGACTCTCGATGTCGCGTGCGGCGACAATCGGCGATTTCCTTCCAGTCAACGACATCCTGCAGGTCATCGCCGCGAACCAGGGCGGTAGTCGCATCGGCGTAGCTTCACTGAGCCTTTCCACCGTCCGCAACATGTCGATCCCGCTGATACACCACCTACCAATCGAGGGTGCGATGTCGGTGCCGGCCATCCTCGAGCCCCACGAGCGGGCGTCGATGTGGCTGGACTACAAGGACTTGCAGCAAGTGATGCGCGAGCACGACGACGGCATCGTTGCCATCGTCGCGACCCTAAACGATGGGTCGACCTTCAGGCAGGACGCCTCTAAGGAATGGCGGTCGTTTCACGAACCGAAGCGACGTAAAGGGAGTACCGACGATGACCGACGAACATAGTCCGAAGGTGCGGCACGTGGGCTCCTTGCGGACACCGTCGCCCGAATACCACCTACGGAAGGCACTCCGGACTTACGTCCGGGATGCCCGGTTGCCTGAGGATCGGGCGGACGTGGCATACCGGGCAGTCATGAAAGCCTTGGGCATGCCGGAGGACCCGCCGACTCCGTAAATGAAAGAACGGCCCCGACCGTGATGGCCGGGACCGCTGTGCCCTGACGAGAGTGTGACGACGGCCCGCTTAGCTGCGACTCAATCGAATACGCTGCAGACCCATGCCGAGGTGAGCCATGCACCTGTCATCGAGGATCTTGCTGGTCGCTGTGGCGGGCGCGGCCATCGTCGCTGGGTGGTGGATCCTGTTCGCGGTCAACGACACGGGTCTTGCCGTCCTCTACAGCGCCGGATGGACGGTGGCCGTCCTGGTCGCTGCGCGCATCCTTCTTGCGGTCGGGTTCGGCTACAACCGGCTCACGACCAACCGACGGCCGGACACTGCCAATGCCTCCGACCTAGGCGATCTTCGCGAACGCGGGGTGATATCGACTGAGACCTACGAAGCGGAACGGGCGCGATCCTCGGGCGATCCTGACCGCTCTGCGGACCGCCGATAGGTCCCCGTCGCCGCGCGAATCCCCCGGACGGCCCGGACAAACTGGCCGCCGAAGCGGGATCGAAGGTCCGGGACCGGAGCCGGGGTAGAGACAGCATCGTTGTGGGCGCTCACCGCAGACCTATCCGGCCCCCTGGCGCGCTGATCAGAAATGTCGACGGTGCTGGCTGATGAGTCATCGCCGCAGTCAGGCGGGATAGAGTAACGCGGACGGGAACGTCACCAGCAACCGAGAGGAGCATGGCGCATGGGTATCATCTCTTGGCTCGTGGTCGGCGCGATCGCCGGCTATCTTGCCGGCCTCCTCGTCAAGGGTGACGAGAGCTTCGGCGTGATCGGCCATATTGTCCTCGGCATCGTCGGGGCGCTCATCGGTGGATTCCTCGCCGGAGTCCTGACGGGTGGAACCGACTACACCACCGGCATCAACGTGACGACGATCGTCGTCGCGACGATCGGGGCAGTCATCGCAGTCGTCGGCTACAGCGCCATACGCGGACGGTCCCGGTCGGGTCGCGGACCGATCTAGCCGCAGGTAGGCTGGCGGACCTCCCAGATAACCGCGGGCGCGTCGACGCCCTGCCGTGGCTGTCCGTGACCGCCGGCGGGGCGTCGTGATGCGCTGGACGAGCACCGGCGGGGATCGCCGAATGGCTCGACGTCTCGCCCGACGCCTTCGACGTTGAGGTTAGGCTTCCCGGAACGCGTCCGAGTGGGCTGGGAAGGTTCGGTCGCGGTACACGTACCAGGTGAGGCTGGGCTCACCGCTCAGCTCGCGCTGCCGGACGCGCACGCCTGGAAAACTCGGTCGGAGGGCGTCCTCGAGTTCAGGTGTCGAGGTAACCGCTCCGCCCTCCATCACCTGTCGGACTGCGCGCGCGAACGAGGCGTCCGTAGACGGGAAGCAGATCGTCCGTATCTGTGTCAATCAGCACCGCCGCTGCGTCCCGCAGGGCGACCATCCCCCGGGTCCCGACGCTAGCGCTGCTGACGTTTCGGCTGCTCTGCTCGGTTCTGGTTCGCGGTTGCAGCTGCGCTACGCGCCAGCTGATCCGTTGCTGATTGTCAATCCCTCACCAGGCGCTCTGCCCAGCTCCTCGGCTTCCCGCCATTCCCGAAGGATTTCGTCGACGGTGCGGCCCACTGGTGGTCCCTGCATGCGCGAGCTTGGAGCGCGAGTGTACGCGGGCGTTGCAAGAGCGCCAGGGCTAGGTCGAAAGTCCTTGTGCGGCCAAGCACCGCGCTCAGCGACGCTTGCGCGGGACGGGTCGATCGCGAGTGGCTCGACGCGCCGCCCGACGCGTTCGAGATCGAGGTCGAGGTGAACCCCACCCGTCGGAGGAGGATGACGGGCGGGGTTCGATGCGCGCTCGAGACTTAGTTGCGGGCCGAACGATGGCGGCAGGCCCTCCCCGCTGTACCCCACGAGTCCGGGAGGGCCTGCCTTGCCGATCAGTCTTCTCTTGCGACCTTGCCGCCAACCTTGCTGCGAACACATCGAATGACGGAAGTGGTGCGGCCCGTCGACGGGCCTGATAGGGGGCCGGCGACGACGCCGGCCGAGGCTCGCCAGGCACGCGAGTTCCTCCCGCGTGTCGTCTCGGCCGGCCGGGCACTCCTAGCGGAGGCGCCTAGAGGTGGGATCAGTGCATCAGCGCCTCGAACGACAAGCCGATCGACGGCTCGAACGTGAACACCGAAAGGCAGGTAACAGCACCGTGAACCTCTCGACACTCATCGGCCGATCCCAGAAGGAATGGACGCGGCCCACCTTCGAGATGCCGGCGTTGACCAACCCAGCCAGCCTGACGCCGCTCGGGGAGCTTCGCGGCCGCAAGTGGTGGCGCCACGCGAGCTACGGCGAGCTCGAGGAGCGACCCGATACCCTGCGCGACGACGACCCGGCGTTGCCCTTCAGCGTCATCGTCCAGGACGACTCGACCGGCGAGTGGCGCTACCGAACGTTCGCCATCCACGCACCGGGGACCTTCGAGCGGCTGAGCAACCCGACCACGCGGCGACGGGCGCGACCGGCTCCGCCGCACCGTCCGGTCGATAGCTTGGCCGGCCTGCACCTCATCATGCCGATGACTCCGGGGATGGCGACGATCGCTCCCGGACCTCGGTCAGCGGTGCGCGGTCCGGAAGCGATCCTTGCGCGTCTCGCGGCCAAGGGCGCCACAGTGTCCCTGTCCGTCGATGGGAGTGCGCTCGTCGTCGAGTCGGCCGGCGGTCGCCCGCACCCCGGCGTGCCCGAGCTGGTCAAGGAGTCGGCCCCGCTGCTGGTGGGTCACCTTCGCGGCGAGCCGCTGCGATGCACGGCTGGCAAGCACAAGGGCGAAGCACCCGCCGCGGTCACGGTCGTCCTCGGCGGCGCCGTCGCGTGCGCAGCTCACATGGACGGTGTGGCATGACGCCGACGCCGCTGTCGAAGCGCCAGCTTCGACACCCCAAGTGGAAGCGCGACTACGACCGCACGCAGGGCATCGTCGTTCGCTTCAGCGATGTCGATCCGATCTCGCCGGCCATGCCCGGCCTACCAGGACCGCGACCTAGTCTTCGCGACCGGGATCGGCACGCCGCTCGAACCCGGCAACGTCCTCCGAACATGGCGTCGCATCGTGACCAAGGCCGGTTTGCCGGGCCTCCGCATCCACGACCTGCGACACGGACACGCCACGCTCATGCTCGGCCAAGGCGTCCACCCGAAGGTCGTCTCTGAGCGGCTCGGCCATGCCAGCATCAACATCACGCTCGACACGTATTCGCACGTGCTGCCCGGCCTCCAGGCGGCAGCTGCCGAGGCGCTCGACACGATCCTCGCGGAGCCGGTGGCCGAGGCCCGTTAGCAATCCGTTAGCAATGAGCCCTCCCCTGCCCCGGTTAGAGGCGGCGGAGGGCTCATTTCGTGCGTGAAAAGTTGGTGGGCGGTACTGGACTCGAACCAGTGACTTCCTCGGTGTAAGCGAGGCGCTCTGACCGACTGAGCTAACCGCCCGGGCGGAGCCTACACCCCGAGGTCACGTGAAACGACCGCCGGGGCCGGCGGTCGTCAGGATCTGCGGAATGGTGCCCAGGCCGGGACTTGAACCCGGATGAGTTGCCTCATACGCCCCTCAAACGTACGCGTATACCAATTCCGCCACCTGGGCAAGGTGTTCACCGTGGGATGTGGAGTCCGAGGGATTTGGTACCGAGGGAGGGACTTGAACCCACACGACCTTGCGGCCACTGGTACCTGAAACCAGCGCGTCTGCCTATTCCGCCACCTCGGCACGGACCCCGACCGACCGTCACCGGTCGACGGCGAGGCGCCATGTTAGCACATCCCAAAATCGATCCGACCCGTCCGTGACCTGCCGCGCGGTGGGGCCCTGGACCCTGTCGCGGAGCACGACGACCTCGTCGGCGAAGGCCAATGGGAGCAGGTATCGACCTGCCGCAAGCTGCTTCTGCAGCGCGCTGTAGGCGGCCTTTCGGACCTTCTCGGGACCGGGCTCCCGCGCCTTCTCAAGCAGGGTGTCGAGTGCCGCCGACTGGACGCCGATCACGTTCGAGCCACCGGTGAGCGTCTGGCTCGAGGCGAGCAGTGGATAGAGGTCCGGGTCCAGGCCGATCCGCAGGTCGGCGACCGCGACCTGGAACGAACCGGCCGACAGCCGTTCCCCGACGAACTCGGCCGGCGGCAGGGCGACGTGCTTCACCGTCAGCCCGATCCGTGCCCAATCCCGCACGACCGCCTCGGCCGCCGCGTACAGCCCCGGGTTCGAGACCTTGGTGGGGCTGAGCACCTCGAGGCTCAGCGGCTGCTTGGCTCCCGGTAGCGACCAGCCCTTGGCATCCTTCCTCCAGTCCGCCGCCTTGAGTGCGGTCTCGGCGGCTCCCCGGCTGTACGGCACGGCCGGATCGGCGGTCGGATCGAACATCGGCGAGACCGCCGGGATCGGACCGGTGGCCGTCGCGGACATCCCGGCGAATGCCTCGCGGGCGATCCTGGCTCGATCGAGACCGGCCAACAGACCGGTCCGGATGCCGGCGGTCGAGAACTCCGGATGCCCCGGGCGCAGGTTCAGCAGGACCGCCGTCAGGGTCGATCCCGGATACCGCAGGAGTCGCGCGCCGTCCGTTGCCCCCAGCTCGCCGGCGATCGCCGCCGGCATGCCGGATGCGCCGTCGAGGTCGCCGGCGAGGAAATCGCGACGAAGCAGGTCGACGTCGTCATAGAAACGGAAATCGAGGCCGGCCAGGTACGGCATCGGACGCGACGGCCGGATGGTCGGCGCCGGCGTGGTCAGCGAGTCGGGCGACGAGCCGGCGGATGGCGTCGGTCCGTCGATGCCCGGCACGATGTCGGCGGGGACCAGGGAGGCCGACGTCGGGGTCAGCTCCGTCAGCGCGAACGGCCCTGAACCGACCGGGCCCTTGCCGAACGGGTCGTCCGCGAGCGATGCGATGGGAACGTCGCCCAGGAGATGCGCCGGCGCGATCGGTTGGGTCAGCGCCTGCAGGAAGCCACCGAGTGGTGTCGTCAGCGTGAACCGGACCTGGCGCGGCCCGGTGGCGATCACGGAGACCTCGGACCACGCGGTGCTCGAAGGGCCGGTATACGCCGGGTCCTGCAGGGTCTCGATGGTGAACACGACGTCATCCGGCGTGACCGGCGTGCCGTCGTGCCAGCGTGCGTCTTCGCGAAGCTCGACCGTCCAGGTCTTGCCGGATGCATCCACCGACCAGCGCTCGGCGAGATCCGGAACGAGCGTGCCACCCGGTCCGTTGCGCACGAGCCCCGAAAACAGCAGGGCGACCAGGTCCCGATCGACCTGGGTCGTCGCGGTAAGCGGCGACACGGAATCGGGCGCGCCCATGACGCCCTCGACATATGGCCGTACGTCGAAGCCGGGCTCGGCAGTGTCGGGCGACGCGCTGGCCGAGGCCGGAGCCGAGGCGAGCTGGATCGCCGGGACGCTGATCAAGGCGGCGAGGACCGCGAGCAGGGCGACGAGGGTCCCGACGATGACGGTGTCGGTCCGGGTCATGCGACTCCGTGTGGTTCGCGCGGGTCGTTCCCGCGGCGCGCCGTCAGGCGACGTTCGGCGACAGGATGTACGACGCCATCGAGAAGATCACGAAGAGGGCCAGCAGCACGATCGTGAACTGCCAGAGCCGCCGTTCGACCCCGCGGCGACTGCGGTAGACGGCCGAGTCGCCACCGAACGTGCCGGACAGACCGGTGCCGCGCGCTTGCAGCAGGATGGCCGCGATGAGCGCGATGCTGACGATGATCTGGCCGATGCCCAGGATGGGGTTCACGGGTGGGAGGGTCCTCCGGGTCGTACGGCGGCCGATGCTACCACAGGGTGCCCGGCGGACCCCTCAGTCGCCCAGCAGCGACCGGCCGGTGATCGCCGGCCAGACCGGCAGATCGGCCAGCTCGAGCAGGGTGGGGGCCACATCGGCGAGCACCCCGTCGGCGAGCCGACGACCGGCCACGGAACGGCCGATCAGCACCAACGGCACCGGGTTCAGTGAATGGGCGGTGACCGGCGCCCCACTGGCGTCGCGTAGGTCGTCCGCGTTGCCGTGATCGGCGGTGATCGCGAGGAGGGCACCCGGGCCGTCCGGGTCCGCGGCTTCGACGCCTTCCACCGCGGCGACCACCCGAGCCAGGCAGCCATCGACGGTCTCGAGCGCCTCGACCGTCGCGTCCCACACACCCGTGTGGCCGACCATGTCCGCGTTCGCGTAGTTCGCGACGATGAAGTCGTAGTCGCCCGACCGGATCGCCCGCACGAGCGCATCGGTCACGCCGGGCGCCGACATCGACGGCTGCAGATCGTAGGTCGCGACCTTGGGACTCGGGATCAACTCGCGCTCCTCGCCCGGAAACGGCGTCTCGATGCCCCCGTTGAAGAAGTACGTGACATGGGCGTATTTCTCGGTCTCTGCCAGGTGGAACTGGCGCCAACCGGCCTCGCTGAACGCCTGGGCGAGCGAGCGAGCGGTCTCCGTCGGGAACGCCACGAGGACAGGGAGCCCCTCCTCGTACTCCGTCATCGTGACGACGAGGAGGTCGTCGGGGGCGGGCCGGCCCGACGGCGACGTCCGGTCGAAGCCGGCGAAGTCCGGCCCATCGGCGAGCGCGTGCGTCAATTGGCGGGCGCGGTCGGCCCGGAAGTTGAGATGGACGATGGCGTCGCGGTCGATGAGCGCTGCTCCCTGGCCGTCGACGACGGTCGGTGTCACGAACTCATCGGTCTCCCCGCGAGCGTAGGCGGCCTCGATCGCCTCGAGAGCCGACGGAGCGTGGTTGGCCGCATCGCCGTGGACGATCGCGTCGTAGCCACGCTCCGTGCGGTCCCAGCGCGTATCCCGGTCCATGGCGTAGTAGCGACCGCCGACCGTCGCGATGCTGGCATCCGCATGGACGCTGGCCAGCCGTCCTTCGAGATCACGCACGAAATCAAGTGCCGACGACGGGGGGGTATCGCGGCCATCGAGAAGCGCGTGGATCGCGAGACGTGAGACACCCTCCCGGGCCGCGAGGGCCGCGAGCGCGACGAGATGCCGGTCGTTCGCGTGGACACCGCCCGGACCGATGAGGCTCACGACGTGGAGCACGCCGCTGCCGGTCCGAGCACGCTCGGTCGCGGCGAGGAACGCCGGCCGCGTGCCGAACGACCCATCGTCGATCGCGGCGTCGATCCGAGGGAGGTCCTGGAGCACCGGCCGACCGGCCCCCAGGTTGAGGTGGCCGACCTCGGAATTGCCCATCTGGCCCGGCGGCAGGCCGACTGCCTCCTCCGACGCCTGGAGCGTGCTGTGCGGCCAACGGTCGAGCAGCGCTCGCCAGGTGGGCATCCGAGCGGCGGCGATGGCATCGCCCGCGGGATCGCGCCCGATGCCGAAGCCATCGAGCACGACCAGCACGATGGGTCGAGGTCTGCCGGCGGTCACCCCGCCAGCCCGCGCGCCCGGGCCGTCATCCCGGCACGACCGACGATGCCGGCCATCTCATCGGGCTTGAGCGACGCCCCGCCGACGAGCGCCCCATCGATGCTGGGCTCCGCCAGGAATTCGCCGATGTTGGCCGACGTCACGCTGCCGCCGTACAGGACCGGCACCGAGTCCGCCGTGTCCCCCCAGCCCGACGCGTCGAGGGTCGCACGGATCGCGTCGACCATCGCCGCGGCGTCGAGCCCCATGGCATTCCGACCCGTCCCGATCGCCCACACCGGCTCGTAGGCGATCACGAGCCCACCCTCGGACGCCCGAGGATGATCGATCCCCTCGAGCGACCCGCGGATCTGCGCATCGACGATCTCGGTCGCCCGGTCTGCCTCGCGGTCGTCCAGCTGCTCGCCGACGCACAGGATCGGGCGCAAACCGGCCTCCAAGGCTCGAGCCACCTTGCGAGCGACGAGCACGTCCGTCTCGCCAGCGTCGCGGCGCCGCTCGGAGTGGCCGACGATCACCCACGTCGCGAGGCCGGCCAGCATAGGCGCCGCGATCTCACCGGTGTAGGCGCCCGCCAGCTCGTGGTGCACGTTCTGGGCTCCGACCGCGACGTCGTGCCCGTCCTGTGCCAGCGCGTCGCGGACGGTCGCGAGACACACGTACGGGGGACAGATGACGCGCGTGACGCCGGGTTCCGTCGTGCGCGAGGCGATCGTCTTCGCCAGCTCACCGGCATCGCTGGGCGTCGTGTGCATCTTCCAGTTGGCCGCGATGACGACCTCACGCATTCGACCGGACCATGCGTGGCGCGTGGTCGTCCGCGGCCAGTCGTTCCATCCGCTCCAGGGCGCGCTGCACCGCCGAGCGATGGAGCTCCAGGCGCTCCGCGAGCTCCGTCAGCGTGGCCTCGGGCGTCTCGCGGCGGGCCTCGGCGACCAGCCGGACCACGTACGACTGTTCCTGGAGGCGCCCATCGGCGTCCAGCTGCGCGATCGCGTCGAGCTGGCGTCCCGCCGCCGCCACCGCCCGCTGCAGGTTGGCGGATTCGGCATTCAGCACGCGATTGAGCTCGCCGCGGAGGGCACGCGACACCTGGCGCGCCTCGAGCTCGAGCAGCGCGCCCGCGGCCCCGATCCGCCGCAGGAAGGTGCCGACCGCCTCGGCGCTCTTCCACGTAACGACGCCCTTGCCGCGGCGGACCCGCCAGGCGGCAGGCAGCCCTACCTCGCCCAGCCGGCCTGCGAGCAGCGCGGCATCCTCGGCTGGCACCACGAACTCGAGATGGGTGCGACCTCCCGCCAGGCTGAGCGAGCCGCGGGCCAGGAACCGACCGCGCAACCACGCCGTGCGGCAATGGTCGGCTGCGAACGCCCAGTCGAATGGTGCGGCCGTGTCGTGCTCAGCCGCGCGCCGCAATCGATGGACCAGTCGCGTGACCGCTGGCTCGCGAGCTCCGACATCGCTGCCCAACCCGGCCGCTTCGGCGGATCGATCGCATGGTCGAGCCGGATCGATGGCGGCCAGCTC
>DATAFZ010000029.1:0-4112 GCA_036257225.1 Candidatus Limnocylindrales bacterium
GACCGACCTGGACGCTGCCTCCCGTGGGCTGGCCGCCGGCGCCGACACCGAGCTGCCGCCCCTCATCCCCGCGCAGTAGGCCTCAGGGGGCGACCCCCGCCGGCCCGTAGCCGGTGAGCTCCACGTACGCCTCGCCACGCAGTCGGCTTTCGATCCGGCGGGACGTCCGCCTTGCGCTCACGAGTTGGGACCCCTCCCAGTACACGACCCCGGTGGATGGCCGCGTGTCGAGCTCCTGGTCGGCGACGGCGGGCACCAGGTCGATGGTCAGGCCTTGGCCGGGCAGCGTGATGTGCCAGGCGGCCGGGTAGGTCGCGCCCGTCTTCGGGCTGGTCCACCGCTGCGTCACTTCGATCGTGAAGTCGTCGCGCTCGAGATGGCGTGTCGTCCCGCCCGGACCCACGATCGTGCCGTAAACGAGCGGATACGAGCCGTCGGCATCGCGCACCTGGGACAACGTCACGTCCGTGCCGTCCTCGAGGTTGATCGCGAACCAGTCCCAACCACCACCGCCGACGGTGATGAAGTCGCCCCACTGGTGGTCGAACCAGGCCGTGCCATCCGCCTCGTATGTCGCATCACCGATCCGCAGCGTGCCTTGTGCCCGCATGTCGGTCCGCGAGTAGTAGTACGAGCCGCCCGCCGGGCCGAAGTCGATCCAGCCGTCGCGATCATGGAGCGCCGGTGCCTTCCGACTCTCGAGGGCGAGGCTCATGTCCAGGGATGGCAGCCCAGCTGCGGCCGCTTCATCGGGGGCCAGCGATACCCGGAGTCGATCAGCGCCGTTGGCGCCGGTCATCTGCCACGGTGGGCGCTCGAGGGGTCCAGGCTGGGTCGGGTCCCCACCCGCCAACTCGAAGTCGAAACCCAGCCTCGTGCCGTCGGTCAGTAGCGCCGACCGATCCACGCTGTCGCCGACCTGCACACGCTGCGCGTAGTGGAACCGCTTTCCGGTCTCGTCAGTGAGCGCAAAGTGCGAGGCCCATGTCGTCGGGAAGGTGCCACGCTCCGCCCGGAAGATCACGAACTCGAAGCCGTATCGCTGGGCCGGCCCGTAGGCACCATCGGCGTGCCCGCGCAGGTGCCCGGTGTAGTACCACCACTCGGTCAGGCGGTCGTGGGGACCGTCGTCGCGTGGTAGCTCGACGGGGAGCGGATCGACCGGCCGGGAGGGCACGGCGAGCGGTGGCGGGGGCGATGGTTGCGCTGCGGGCGGATTGGCAGCGATCGGACTGCCGGCACAGGCGGCGACCAGGCCCGCGAGCATCGTGACGCGGAGGGACCCTCTCATCGGGCCATCGCGGCTTCGGTCTCCGCTTCGGAGGCGGGCAGGCGGTTCGCGACGAACCGCTCGAGCGAAGCCGGCATCCACCAGTTCCAGCGACCGAGCAACCGCATCGTCGAGGGCACGAGCAGGGCACGAACGACGGTCGCGTCGAGCGCGACCGCGATGGCCACGCCCAGACCGAGCGCCTTGATGAGGACGATGTCGGCAAATGCGAATGAGCCCGCGACGACCACCACGACCAGCGCAGCCGAGGTCACGATGCGACCACTCCGCTCCAGGCCGCGTGCGACGGCCTCGACATTGTCGCCGGTCGTGTCCCAGACCTCCTTCATCCGCGACAGCAGGAAGACCTCGTAGTCCATCGACAGCCCGAACAGCACGCAGAAGAGGATCACGGGCTGCGTCGTCTCCACGAACCCGACCGGCTGGAACCCGAGGATCGCCGACAGGTTGCCGTCCTGGAAGATCCAGACGAGCGCCCCGAAGCTCGCGGTGATCGAGAGCGCGTTCATCAGCAGCGCCTTGGCCGGCAGGATCACCGACCGGAGCAGCGCGAACAGCACCAGATAGGTCGTGATGATGATGAAGACGGCTGTCCGCGGGAAGTCGGCCGCGACGCCGTCGACCACGTCCGTGACATCCGCCGCGCCGCCGCCGACGAGGATCGGCGTTCCGGCCGGCGCAGCCAAGGGCCCTTCTGCCGCCCGCAGCTCGCGCACGAGCTCGCGGCCTTGATCACGGTTCGGGCCGAACGGTGTGGTGATCGTGAACGCGGCCAGGTCGTCCTTCGTCGTCATCGACAGGACGGTTGCCAGGAACCGGTCGCGTGGCCCATTCGGGTCCCCGTACAGGAGCTGGTACTGCGGGAGCGTCATCCGCGGATCGACGTCGACGAGGCTTTCGAGGCGGCTGACGCGTGGGTCGGCGCCGATCCTCCGCGAGTAGTCGAACAGGGTCGCCAGGTTATCGGCTGAGGTCACCGGTCCGTCGGTCCGGACGGCGATGACGATCGGCGCGAACTCGCCTTCGCCGAATGCCTCGCGCAGGCGATCGAACGCGGCTCGCGACGGCACGTCCGGCGGCAGGATGCTGGCGTCCGGCGCATTGAAGCGGACGTGGAGGAACGGCGAACCGAGTAGGAGCAGGAGCGCGAGCGTCGGGATGAGGACGGCCAACGGGCGCTGCATGACGCGCCGCGCGAGGCGCGCCCACGGTCCTTCGGCCGCTGGACGAGGGCTGACCCGCCTGATGGCGAGCCGGTCGAGATGCTGCCCGAAGAGCGCAAGGAGGGCCGGCAACAGGGTCAGCGCGGCAAGCACCGCGAGGGCGACCACGATCCCGCCAGCGATCCCGACGGAGCGCAGGATCATGAAGTCGAAGAGGACCAGGCCGAGAAGCCCGAGGAGCACCGTGAGCCCGCTGAAGAACACCGCGCGGCCGGCGGTCGCGACCGTGAGTCGGACTGCCTCCCGGACGCGCTCGGCCTCATCTCTCGGACGCTTCGCCAGCTCCTCGCGGAAGCGGCTCGTGAGGAGCAGCGAGTAGTCGACGCCGAGGCCGAGTCCCAGCAGCGTCGCCAGATTGAGGACGAAGATGCTCATCGGTGTGACCGACGCGACGACGTAGATGGCACCGAGCGCGACGAGGACGCTCGAGCCGCCGACCACGAGCGGGACACCGGCGGCGACCGCCGAGCCGAAGACGACGAGCAATGCGAGCGCGGCGAGCGGCAGCGAGATGATCTCGCTGCGTTGAAGGTCGCGTTCGCTGACGGTTTGGACGTCCCCGTAGAACGCCGGCCCGCCGGCGAGCTCGACGGTCAGGCCTGGTGCCTCGTGCAGGCGCTCGCGCAGGATCGGCAGCGCATCGGGGGAGTCGTCGGCCGGCAGGTCGAGCTGGATGATGTCGTACGCGGTGTGGCCGTCGACCGAGATCTGTCGTGGCTGGAGCAGATGGGAGATGACGCGGACGACGTGTGGTGCGCTCGGGATGTCGCGCATCGCCCCTGCGGCCGCCGTCTCGAACGCTGGCGTGCCGGCGGTAAGTGTGTCGCTGTGGAAGGCGACGACGAGCGCGGAGGGCGGTAGGCCGAGCTCCTGCTCGAGGAGGGCCTTGGCTCTGGCGGACTCGAGGTCGTCCCGGATGAAGCCGCCCGCCCGGAGCGCCTCCGGGACCCGCGGCGCCAGCGGCAGGGCGACTGCGATCACGACCGCCCAGGCGAGGACCACGAAGCCCGCGCGGCGCGCGACGAACCTGCCGAGCCGACCGAAGGGAGTCATATAGGGCATCGTAGGCGGGAGCGGCTGGACGAGCAGGCAGCGCGCGGCGCGGGCCTCAGACCGAGCGAGCGTCTGCTAGCATCGCGACCGAGATGCAGCTGTTCCTCGTGGCCTTCCAGCAGCCGATCCCGTTCGGTATCAGCGTCGCCGTCGTGACGCTGATGATCGTGATCATGTTGAAGGCCGCATTGTCGAGCGAGGGCGGGGCGCGCTGGGTCCGACGCGTCACGAACCCGAACGCGAAGTTCCTGTTCACGCTGCTCTTCATCGTGTGGGCCGTCGGGTTCGGCATCGGCCTGCAGCTCGTGCCTCACGTGGGCGCGAGCACACCGTACGGCGGTCTCGGACTGATCGCGCTGTTCAGCGGCTTCTTCATCATGATGGGCCTGCTCTGGGCCGTGATCGGGGAATAGCCCCGGCGGTCTCTCGACCTGAGGCCGCGCTCTTCATCCTCGTCGCCTTCCTCGCGGCTGCGCTTGCCTTCCTCGTCGAGCCGCTGGTCGCGCGGCTGCTGCTCCCGACCTACGGCGGGACGAGCGCGGTGT
>DATAFZ010000065.1:0-6470 GCA_036257225.1 Candidatus Limnocylindrales bacterium
AGGCTCCCGGGTCCATTCGCCGCCGCCGTCGCCCCGGTTTCCACCAGCCACCGGGTCTCTCTGCCGACGCTCGACGGGTACTCGTCCCGTTCATAGCCCGCTCTTCGTGATGTCGGCGGAGTATGTGTCGAGCAGCCTGGAGCGTCAAGCGTGGGGGCGGCACTGGCCCGGGGGTCCGGCGAATCTGGCACAAGTTGCACCCGAGGAACGTAATGTCGCGCCAGACCATGGGAACGTGGCACAAGTTGCACCCGGGGACGCGTTACGGCTCAAAAGGGGCCATTCCTACCGCGCGAGTCGCCATAACGTTCTAGCCACGCAACTTCTGCCATTCCGGTGCATCAGTGGCCGGTTCGTACCCGGCGCAGCGCACGACCGGGAGGGCTGGGTAGCGCGGGAACCGGGGATCCGTGGCCGATCGCTCGCAGAGGCGGAACGTGGAACCGCGACGGGTCTCGACGATGCGCGAGTGGCGGCACGTGCCACACAGCCCTGGCGGCGGGCCGGTCATCGCATGGCGGAGAGGGTGGGATTCGAACCCACGAAGTCTTTCAACTTTGCGCTTTTCAAGAGCGCCGCCTTCAACCGCTCGGCCACCTCTCCGCCGGAGAGGATACCGGGAGTGGGAAGTCAGGCCGCGGAATCGGGCGCCTCGATCACGTCGCGGCCCATGGACGGCCGCAGCACGTCGGGCACGACCACCGATCCATCAGGCCGCTGGTACGTTTCGATGATCGCCGCGACCGTGCGTGCGAGCGCGAGCCCCGAGCCGTTCAGCGTGTGGACCAGCTCCGGCTTGGCGCCAGCCTCTGGTCGATAGCGGATCGCCATCCGGCGTGCCTGGTAGTCGCGGAAATTCGAGCACGAGCTGACCTCGAGCCAGCGCTCGACACCGGGGGACCAGACCTCCAGGTCGTACTTCTTCGCCTGCACGAAACCCATCTCGCGGGTGCTCATCAACAGCACCCGGTATGCGAGTCCGAGCCGCTGGAGCAGCAGCTCCGCCCGCTCGGTCATCCATTCCAACGCAGCCGGCGAGTCGTCCGGCCGCTCGAACAGCACCATCTCGACTTTGTCGAACTGATGGACCCGCAGGATCCCGCGGGTGTCCTTGCCGGCAGCTCCTGCCTCGCGGCGGAAACATGGGGTATAGGCGGCATAACGGATCGGCAGGGCAGACGGTTCGAGGATCTCGTCGCGATGCAGGTTGGTGACCGGAACCTCGGCCGTCGGGACCAGGTACAGCTCGTCGCGGGTCACGACGTACATCTGGTCTTCCTTGTCGGGGATCTGTCCCGTCCCCGTCGCCGAGGCCGTATTGACCAAAGCCGGCGGCCAGACCTCGGTGAAGCCGTTCTCCCGGGTGTGGACGTCGAGGAACCAGGAGATCAGCGCGCGCTGCAGTGTCGATCCGGCGCCCTTGTACACCGGGAACCCCGACCCGGTGATCTTCGCGCCGCGCGTGTTGTCGATGATGTCGAGCGCCTCGCCGATCTCCCAGTGGGGCTTCCGCGTCCAGGACGCGCCGTCCGGAGGAGCGTCGGCGCCGACCTCGCCCTCGACCGGCGATTCGCGAGGCAGCATCTCGCCCCACGTCCGGACCGTGACGTTGGCCTCCTCGCCGCCGATCGGCACCTCCGGATCGGCCGGGTTGGGGATCCGCAACAGCGCGTCCTCGACAGCCGCCTCGACTTCGGCGAGTTCCGCATCCAGACCGGCGATCCGCTCGCCGGCCGCGACCGACGCAGCTTTCAGGTCGGCGACCTCAGGGCCGTCCGGCGATGCGCCGCCCTTGATCGCCTCGCCGATCCGCTTCGAGGCAGCATTCCGTTCCGCCTTGAGCGCTTCGCTCTCTCCGAGCAGCTGCCGGCGCCGGGCATCGAGCTCGAGCGCCCGGTCGACGACAGCCGGGTCCTCGCCCTTGTCGACGGCACCTTTGCGGATGGCGTCCGGTTCGTCGCGGAGTCGCTGCAGCCCGATGCTCACGCCGCCGCTCCGCCCGCCGACCCGCCCGCTTCGGTGGCACGCCCGATCACGAACGCCCGGTCGAGACTCGCCAGCAGCCAGCCCGCGCGCGGCCCGTTCGGCCGGTCGAGGAAGGCGCGATAGATCGCCTCGAATGCACGCCGACCGGGCACGCCCTCGTCCGTGGCGACCGTGAAGATCAAGGTCTGCCACGCGTCGCCGCTCGCGGGTTCTTCGCGGGAGGCTCGTTCGGCGAGTCGTGCGAGGAACCGGCGCTGGGCCGGATCCAGCTCGGCGACCCCGTCGGGCAGGCCCTCGCGATGGATCGTCAGTCGCGCGGAGTCCGGCGCGTACTCGTCGAGCCAGGCGCGCGCCGCGCCGGCCCGCTGATCCAGCAGAGCCCGCTCGTGGTCGGTCAGCGGGCTCCCCTTTTCCGCCTCGACCCGCTCGACGACGTCGACACCGGGGATCTGGATGAGCAGCGCGAGATGACCGAACGGCGGTCGATAGGCGGCCGACTCGGCGGCCACGTCCGCGGACGGATCCAGCAGGGAGTAGCGGAACGTCGCCTGGTAGCCGGGCGGCAGCTCGCCGCGGACGTCGCGCCCGGCGGTCGCGGCCGCGAACTTGTCGAACTCGTCGAACAGACGCGGGATCTGGTCGGTGCCGTCGGGGTCGAAGTCGATGGCGTGGTTGGGCCGGTGCCGAAGGAACAGGAAGCGGAGCTGCTCCGGCGGGACCACCTCGGCGATGGTGTGCGCAGCGGCGCCGCGCCCCTTCGACGTCGACATCTTCTTGCCGCCGATGTTCAGGAACTCGTACGGGATATTGAGCGGCGGCTCACGCTCGAAGACCTCGCGGGCGATCGCGTCAGACCGGTCGCGCGAGCCACCGGCCGTCGCCAGGTCCTTGCCGTTCGGCTCGATCGTCACCCCGAAGTGCGACCACTGCGCGGCCCATTCGAGGTTCCAGGGCAGTTTCGCGTTGCCACCGAACGGCGAGATCCAGCCGCTCTCGCCACAGCCGCGTGCCCAGGCGACGAGCGATGTGCGGCATTCGTAGAACACGCGCTCGCCGTCCCATTGCGTGACGATCGTCGTGCCGACCTTGCCGCAGTTCGGGCAGATCACGCTGATCGGGTGCCACGTGTCCGGGTGGCGGACGTTTGCGACCCGCGTGTAGATGTCACGGACCAGCGCCGCCTTGTCGAGCGCCAACCGGATGTACCGATCCAACTCGCCGGTCGGGTAGATCTCGCTCATCCAGTAATAGCGGTCCGGATGGATCCCGAGGCCAGCGAACGTGTCGATGAAGGTCTGCGCGTGATGCCGCGCGTACGACGGGTGGCCGTCGTCGACCTGGTCGGGGACGTGGGCGAGCGGCCGCCCCATCTCATGATCGACAGCGTCGGGCGTCAGGAGCGCCTGGGCGTCCATGGGGTCGAGGTCGTCGACGCCGTAGAGCAGCGTCGTCCGGATCCCGTTCGCGCGCAGCGCGCGCGTGATCGCGTCGAGGATGACCGGGCCGCGCAGGCTGCCGACGTGGACGGTCCCCGACGGCGTCTTCGAGTCGTTGACGACCTGCGGGCCCGCGTCACGGACCCGCTGTGCCAGCTCGTCCGCCCAGTCCACCGGCGCCGCCGTGACTACGAGATGCTGGTGATCTTGTAGGTGAAGTCGCCGGCCGGCACCTTGACGACGACCTTCTCCCCCTTCTTGCGACCGAGCAGCGATCGACCGACGGGGCTCTCGTTCGAGATGCGGCCTTCGTTCGGCTTGGCCTCGGCCGAGCCAACGATCGTGAAGGTCTCCTTGCCATCATCGCTCTCGACGCTCACCGTCGACCCGATCTGGACGTGGTCGGTCGAGTGGTTCTCGTCGATGAGGGTGGCGTTCTTGATCAGCGCCTCGAGCGTCTGGATGCGACCCTCGACGAATGCCTGCTCGTTCTTGGCATCCTCGTACTCGGCGTTCTCCGACAGATCGCCGTGTTCCTTGGCGTCGTGGATCCGGTTCGCGATCTCGGGCCGCTTGACGCTCGTCATCTCCTCGAGCTCCGCGCGAAGCTTCTGGAGGCCGTCCTTCGACAGGTAGGTGGGCTTGTTGTTGTTCACGATCGGTCCCCGCGTGGCGAGGTCGCGCTCACGTGCACGACCGGTGGTCGTCAGCTGATAAGAAAAAGGACTCCAGGCCGCTCGCGGTCTCCCCGCGCGCCTGAAGGTCCCAGCCGGAGGCGAATGGTATCCGCGTCCCGGGTGGGTGTCAAAAGGTTGTCGACCGCCGTTAGGGCCCCTCGGCCAGCCGGTAGAGGCGGCGCTTCACGCGCTGCAGCGAGCCCCGATCGGGCATCGCGACGAACAGCGTGTCGTCACCGGCGATCGAGCCTGCGACCTCCGGCCAGCGCGCCCGATCGAGCGCCGCCGCGATCGCGTGCGCCGATCCAGGGAGCGTGCGGAGGACCAACAGCAGGCCGGCCTCGTGGATCTCAAGCGGCAGGTCCGACAACAGCTTTCGAAGTCGTTCCTCGCCCGACGTCTCGGCCTCGATGAGTCGAGGCGGCAACGCGTAGACGGTCGCGCCCTCGCGCGAGGTCTTGATCAGCCCGAGCTCGGCGACGTCGCGGCTTATCGTCGCCTGGGTGGTGCGGAAGCCGCGGTCACGCAGGGCGGCCGCCAGCTCCTGCTGGGTCCGGATCGGCCGCTGGCCGACGAGATCGCGGATCGCGCGCTGGCGGAGCTGTTTCATGACCTCCACGGCGGGACCTCAGCGCGCCAGCCAGACGATCAGGACGATCCCGGCGAGCGCGAAGCGGTAGAACACGAAGGCATCGAGCGACTGGCGCCGCAGGAACCCGAGCATGAAGTGGATCGCGAGGAGCCCTGAGATGAGCGAGGCGACCATGCCGACCACGAGCGGCACGATCGACACGTCGATCCCGCCTTCGCCGGCCAGGAGCTTGCGCGCCTCGAACAGACCGGCGCCGGCCGTGATCGGCGTGGCCATCAGGAACGCGAACCGAGCGGCGCTCTCGCGATCCATCCCGACCATCCGACCCGCCGCGATGGAGATCCCCGACCGGCTGATGCCCGGCAGGAGGGCCAGCGCCTGGGCGACCCCGATGCCGATCGCGATAGGGAGCGTGACGTCCTCGACCCCTCGCGACTTCGCGCCGAATCGGTCGGCGACAAAGAGCAGCACCCCGCCGAGGACCAGCGTGAACGCGACGAGACCGACCTGCCGGAACGATCCCTCGATCAGATCGTTGAGCAGCAGTCCGACGAGCGCGGCCGGGATCGTCGACGCGACGAGTAGCCAGGCAAGTTTGCGATCGGGGTCGCCGGCGAACGACCGCTCACGAGCTGCGGCGAGCCCGGCCGGGATGAGTCGCACCCAATCCGCTCTGAAATAGATCAGCAACGCGACCAGCGTGCCCAGGTGGAGCATCACGCTGAACGCCAGCGACGTGATGAAGGCGTCGTCCCATCCTGCGAGGAACGGGACGACGATCAGATGCCCCGACGAGGACACGGGCAGGAACTCGGTGAGTCCCTGCACGATCCCCATGATCAGGGCCTGGACGACTAGATCCATCGGCTGGCGCGCCGATTCTCAGTTCGGACGACGCTGCTACCGGATGAACAGTGGTGCCAGGACGAGCGTGATCGTCGCCAGCAGCTTCACGAGGACGTGCAGTGACGGCCCGGCGGTGTCCTTGAAGGGGTCACCGACGGTATCGCCGACGACCGCCGCCGCGTGGGCCGGCGTCCCCTTGCCCATGACGTTGCCGTCGGCGTCCTTGAGCTGGCCCGATTCGATGTACTTCTTGGCGTTGTCCCATGCGCCACCGCCGTTGTTCAGCGTCGTGGCGAGCAGGACACCGGCGATCGTGCCGACCATCAGCAGGCCGGCCACGGCCTGGTAGCCGAGCAGCACGCCGACGATGATCGGCGTGGCGACCGCGACCAGACCCGGCGCGACCATCTGACGCAGCGCGGCCCGCGTCGTGATGTCGACGACCCGCGCGTAGTCCGGGCGCTGGGTGTAATCCATGATCCCGGGCATCTCGCGGAACTGGCGACGGACCTCGATGATGATCGCCTGCGCGGTCGTGCCCACGGCGCGGATGGCGAGCGAGCTGAAGAAATAGGCGAGCATCGCGCCGATCAAGGCCGCGACGAACACGCTGACGTCGGCCAGGTTCACCGCCTCAAGGAGGGGGCCACCTCGGTTGGTCTGGATCAGGTTGACCTTGTCGATGTAGGCGCTGAAGAGCAGGAACGCGGCCAGCGATGCCGACGCGATCGCGTAGCCCTTGGTCAAGGCCTTCGTCGTGTTGCCGACCGCGTCGAGCCGGTCGGTGATCTCGCGCGTGTGTGCCTCAGAACGGCTGAACTCGGCGACGCCGCCGGCGTTGTCGGTGATCGGGCCGAACGTGTCCATGGCGAGGATGTAGGCGGTGGTCATGAGCATGCCCATCGTCGCGACGGCGGTCCCGAAGATGCCGCC
>DATAFZ010000082.1:0-8741 GCA_036257225.1 Candidatus Limnocylindrales bacterium
GACCGCGCGCTCGGGTTCGCGCTCGCTGCAGGAGCCTCCGAAGCCGAAGCCGTGGTCATGCGCGAGGACGGCGCGCTGACCCGATTCGCCAACAGCGAGATCCACCAGAACGTCGCCCAGCGCGAGGTCGCGGTCAACCTGCGGTTCGTCGTCGGCAAACGCGTGGGCGTGGCGTCATCCGGCCGCACCGACGATGAGGGGCTGAAACGGCTTGCGGCCAACGCCGGTGCGATCGCTCGCGTCGTGGAGGAGTTGGCCGACTGGGCCGGCCTGCCATCGCCGACACCGGTCGAGGCGGTGGAGGCTGCCTACGCACCCGCCACCGCCGAGGCCTCGCCCGAGCTGCGCGCGGACGGTGTCCGTGCCGTGATCGCGGGCGCGGATGCCGCCGGCGTCAATGCCTATGGGTCGTTCTCGACCGGGACCGAGACGACGGCCGTCGCGAACAGCAACGGGATCCGCGTCGGCGGGACGCGGACGGTCGCCCAGCTGCTGACGGTGTCGATGGGCCCCGATGGCGGGACCGGCTACGCCGAGCAAGCAGCCGTCGACGCGACCACCATCGACGCCGCCACGATCGGCCGGGAATCGGCGGAGAAGGCAAGGGCGACGGCGAACGCGGTCGCGATCGACGCCGGCGATTACCACGTTGTCCTCGAGGAATACGCCGTGGTCGACCTGCTCGACATGCTCGGCTACCTCGGCTTCTCCGCGCTGGCCGTCCAGGAGGAGCGGAGCTTCGTCGAGATCGGGCGGACGATCGGCAGCGACCTCGTGTCGATCGTCGACGACGGCCACGATCCGGCCGGCCTGCCGATGGCGTTCGACTACGAGGGCGTGGCCAAGCAGCGGGTCACGCTCCTCGACAAGGGCGTGTGTCGCGGCGTCGTGCACGACGCCCAAACGGCTTCGCGCGACGGCGTGACCTCGACCGGGCACGGCCTGCCGGCGCCGAACCCATGGGGCCCGTTCCCGCTGAACATGGTCATGGCCCCGGGCACCGACTCGCGCGAAGATCTGGTCGCCGGGCTGGAGCGTGGGCTGCTCGTGACGCGGTTCCACTACACGAACCCGGTCCACCCGAAGCTCGCGATCATCACCGGGATGACCCGCGACGGCACCTTCCTCGTGGAGGACGGCCGGATCGTCGGACCGGTTCGCAACCTGCGCTTCACGCAAAGCTACCTCGAGGCCCTGGCCTGTACGGTCGGCGTCGCTCGAGATCGCAAGACGCTCAAGGGCTTCCTCGGAGGTGTCGTGGTCCCGGCGATCCGGCTCGACGGCTGGACGTTCACGGGCACGACGGAACACTGATGAGCACGTTGGCGGGCGAGTTCTGGGTCTGCGGTCAGTGCCGGTCGATCAACAACGCCGGCGCGAAGCAGTGCTACAACTGCCGGACACCGAGGGATCGGGCGGCGGTCGATCCGGCGACGATCGACCCCACCAGCAAGGGCCAGCTGCGTGAGATCGAGCTGCCGCCATTCCGCCCCTCGCGCGGTGTCGCGATGCTTGCGACGATCGGCATCATCGCCATCGCGATCATGCAGGCCTACAACACGTTCATCGTGGTGAGCGTGATCCAGCTCCAGATCGATGGCGCGGAGATCGCGCCGAACCAGCTCGAGTTCGCAAATGCGGTCGGGATCCTGACTCTCGGGATCGCGGCGCTCGCCCTCATCGGCTGGGCGCTCTGGTTGAGCCGCGTGGTGACGGCCATGCCGGCCCTCGGGCTGGGCTACCCGGCTGCCGACGGGTTCATGGCCTTCGTCGAGAACTTCCTTCCGGGCCTGAACCTCTACCGGGTCCCGGCCATCGTCCGCGACGTCGTACATCGACTCGAGCACGGCACGGTCCGCGGTGAGGCCATGATCTTCGGCGCGTGGGTCGCGTTGCTTGGCGGCGTGCTGGTCCCGAGAATCGGCGCGGCCATCACCGGCACGACGTTGCAGTCCGGACCCGATGCGCTCCGCACCTCGATGGTGGTCGCGATCATCGCGTCGGTCCTCGTCGCGCTCGGCGCCGCCGGCCTCATCGCGCTCATCTGGTGGGTCGAAGGTCGGATCGAAAGGCGCCATGCGGCCCAGCCGGCGGCGGCCTCGGAAGCTCAGCCCGTCGCGGAACCGGAACCCACCGAAGCGCCGATGCGCGACCTGACCGAGACGCTCGCGACCCGTTCGGCCTTCGCGGCAGCGGCAGCCGGCTGGTCGCCGCCGTCCGTGCCGATCGCCCCAGACGATCCCCAGGAAGCGCCGACCCTGCCGGCGACGGCGCCTTGGTCCCACCAAGGCGATGTGCCAGCCGCGGCGCCAGAAGAGGAAGTGCTCGCCGAGGAAGGGCCGGCCCTCTCTGCGTCGCCGCCACCGCCCCCAGAGCCGCCGGACAAGATCGAGCCCACCGAGGCCACCGAGCCCATCGAGGTCGCGGCCCCGGCATCCCCGGAGCCAGAAGTCAGCGCAGCGAGCGGCCCGCCGCACCTCACCATCCGGGTCGGCGCGAGGGGCATGATCACCGCGGAGGTCGACGGCGAGACCGAGCACATCATCCTCGACGACCTGTCCTCGTACGCCTCCGCCCTGGCCAAGGTCGGCGGCACAGCCGGGATCCACGTGGCGACCGGGGATCCCATGGCGGATCTCATCGCGCGCCGTGCCCAGCGCATCCTCGAGGACGCCGACGTCAAGGTGACGGTCGACTGACCCGATGCCCTTCGATGTCCAGGGGCTTCGCGCCGAGTTCCCGGCGTTACGGCGCGAACAGGACGGCCGGCCGGTCGCCTATTTCGACGGGCCTGGGGGGACCCAGGTGCCACAGCGGGTCGTCGACGCGGTCTCGGCGTATCTGACCGATACGAACGCCAACGCCGGTGGGGCGTTCGCGACGAGCGAGGCGTCGGACGCGCTCGTCGAGGAGGCACACGCCGCGGTCGCGGCCTTCCTCGGTGCCGCGCGGCCGGACGAGATCAAGTTCGGCTACAACATGTCGACCCTGACGCTCCATATCGGGCGGAGCATCGGCGCGACCCTGGCGCCCGGCGATGAGGTCGTCGTCACCACGCTCGATCACGAGGCCAACGTCAGCACCTGGGAAGCGATGGCGGCCGACCGCGGCCTGACGGTCCGCAAGGTCAACATCCGCGAGGACGACGTCACACTCGACCTCGAGGATCTTGAATCCAAGCTGAACAGCCGGACGAAGCTTGTCGCGATCGGCTATGCGAGCAACGCGGTCGGCACGATCAACCCCGTTCGCGAGATCGTCGCCCGCGCCCACGAGGTCGGCGCCCTCGCCTACGTCGACGCCGTCGCCTACGCGCCACATGGGCCGATCGATGTCCAGGCGCTCGATGCCGACTTCCTCGTATGCAGCGCGTACAAGTGGTTCGGGCCGCACCTCGGGGCGCTCTATGGCAAGGCCGCGGTACTCGATGCGCTGCCGGCCTTCAAGGTGCGCCCGGCGCACGACCGCTTCGAGACCGGCACGGCCGCCTTCGAGTCGATCGCCGGCACGCTGGCGGCGACCGACTACCTGCGCGATGTCGGGCGACGCTTCGGATCGCCGGCCTCGACAGACCGACGGTCCGAGCTCGTAGCCGGCATGAAGGCCATCGTCGACCATGAACGGGTGCTCGTGAACCGGCTCATCGAGGGGCTCGAGTCGATCCAGGACGTGACGATCCACGGCATCACCGATCGCGAACGGTTCAGCGAGCGGGTGCCGACCGTCGCCATCTCGATCGGACGGGTCCACCCGCGTGACGCCGCCGTCGAGCTCGGGCGTCGCGGGATCTATGTCTGGGACGGCGATTTCTACGCCACCGGTCTCATCGAGCGACTCGGCAAGGCCCACAGCGGTGGCGTCCTCCGGCTCGGGCTGGTCCACTACAACACCGCCGCGGAGGTGGATCGCGCGCTCGAGGCCCTCGAGTCGATCGCCACCGGCACGGCGGTGTGAGTGACCGAGGGTCGATCCGCACACGACTCGCGCGCGGCTTCGACAGCGCCGAGCTCCGCCGGATCAAGCTACGGAGCGCTCCACGGGGAGCGGATCTGGTTCGACCGCGGGAGCGTGACCTGACGAGCCCGGCTGCGGCAGGCCTAGGATGCGCACATGCGCCGGATCCCAGGGTCGGCTCGCGTGGTCTCGGTCGGACTCTTGTGCGGGGCGGTCATGGCGTGCGGGCCGAGCAGCGGGAGCCCGCCGCCGCTGCGGTCCGGTGAGCCACCGACGACCCGCATCCCCGTCATCGTCGACGCCGACTTCGACCACAGCGACATCGGCGCCTTGCTCGTGCTGCTGCGCGATCCAGCCATCGAGGTGCGTGCGATCACGATCGCGGGGACGGGCCTCGTGCATTGCCAGACCGGCCGGCTGGTCACCCGCTACCTGATCGATGAGCTGGGGGCTTCGGACATCCCGTTCGGCTGCGGACGCGAGAACGGCGGACCGGACGCCCACCCATTCCCCGATGCGTGGCGCGAGCGTGCCGACGCTGCGTACGGGCTCGACATCCCCCCCGCCGCCGAGGCTGGCGTGCCGCGCGACGCCGTCGAGCTCATCGCGGCGACCATCGACGCCAGTCCGAGCGCTCCGACGTTCGTGACGCTCGGGCCGCTGACCAACCTCGAGGACGCCTTCGCCGCCGATCCGACAGTGGCTGATCGGCTGGCTGGGATCCACGCGATGCTGGGAGTGGTCGACGCACCGGGGAACGTCATCCTCGGCGGATTCGATGAGTCCGATCGGCTGGAGTGGAACGCGTACGCCGACCCGTCCGCGGTCGAAGCCGTCTTCGGGACGGAGGTTCCGATCTCGATCGTGCCGCTCGATGCGACCGATGACGTCCCCTTCCCGGTAGATCTCGCCGACCGGCTCGCGAGTGATCACCAGGCCGGCGGGGCCGACCTGATGTACGAGTCGCTGTTGCGGAACCCGGATCGGATGCGTCCCGAGCAGGGACAGCAACTGTGGGACGAGCTGGCCGCACTCACGCTGACCGCGCCGGACCTCGTCTCCTGGGAGGAGGGCTCGCTCCTGGCAGGGATCGACGGACGCCTGACCCGTGACGAGGCCGGACGTGGTGTCCGGTTCGCGACCGCGGCGGACCGCGCGGCGGTCGAGGACGCGCTGCTCGCCGCGCTGCGGCAGGGCCCGCCACGCGCCACGCCCGTGCGGCTGGCGGGGGAGCTGGCGGTGTCCTTCGACGGGTCGACCTGTGCGCTGGGGGGCGAATCCAACGAGACGGGGCTGCACATCGTCGAGTACCGCGGACCGACCGGCGGACCGTCGGGCGTGACGATCGCAGGCGTGCGAGCGCCGCACCGGTGGGAGGAGCTCCTTGCATTGCTGCCGTCGCTCGATGTCGAGGCCGCGCCACCCGACTGGGTCATCGAGGGTCCCATCGCCCAGGATCCGGAAGGGACGGGCGAACCAGCCACGGCCGCCGGTGACCTCGACGAGGGCGTGTACGGGCCGGTCTGCTTCCGCGGCACGTGGCCAGACTTGGTGTTCACCCCGGGGGTCCCGTTCCAAGCCGGTGCCGGAGCCCTCGGCCCCGCCCAGTGACCGCGCCCGGTGGTCCAGCGCTCGATGCGATCGTGGTCGGCGCCGGTCCCAACGGTCTCGCGGCCGCCCTCACCCTTGCCCGAGCCGGCCGATCGGTCCGGCTGTATGAAGGCGCGCCCACCATCGGCGGGGGAACCCGGACCGAGGAGCTGACGCTGCCCGGGTTCCGTCACGACGTGTGTTCCACGATCGTGCCGCTCGCAGTGGCCTCGCCGTTCTTCCGCAGCGTCGACTGGGCTGCGCTCGGCGTGGAGTTCGTCCATCCGGACGCCCCGCTGGCCCATGCCCTCGACGATGGACGCGCGGTCGTCCTGGAGCGCTCGTTCACAGCAACCGCGGCCGGTCTTGACCGCGACCGGCGTACAGACGACGGCTCGGCCTGGCGCCGGATCTTCGGGCCACTTGCCCGGGACGCCGAGAAGCTCGGACGGGAGTTGCTCGGCCCGGTGATCCACCCCCCGCGGCATCCACTCGCGCTGGCGAGGTTCGGCAGGCTGGCGGTCAGGTCGGCCAGCGGCTTCGCCCAGGGGCAGTTCCGGGGCGAAGCCGCCCGGGCGCTGTTCGGAGGGTTGGCGGCACATGGCATGGTCGCCCTCGACCGGCCACTCTCCGCGTCGTTCGGGCTGGTGCTCGGAACGTACGCCCACGCCGTCGGCTGGCCGATGGTGCGCGGCGGTACGGGGGCGATCGGCGTCGCGCTGGCGAGCGAGATCCGGCGGCTCGGCGGCGAGATCGTCCTCGGCCAGCCGATCTCGCGGCTCGGCGACCTGCCGGAGTCGCGGGTGGTCCTCCTCGACACGACCCCGCGCGCCGCGATCGACATCGCCGGCGATCGACTGCCCGAGCGCACGAGGCACCGCTATACCCGATTCCGGTACGGCGCGGGCGTCTTCAAGGTCGACTGGGCGCTCGACGGTCCGATCCCGTGGACCGCCGACGGTCTCCGCCGCGCCGCCACCGTACACCTCGGTGGAGCGCTCGCCGAGGTGGTGCGTTCGGAACGCCAGGTCGCCACCGGCCGGCCACCGGACCGGCCGTTCACGCTCCTCGCCCAGTACCACCCATGGGACACCACGCGGGCACCGTCGGGGCAGACGACCGCCTGGGCGTACTGCCATCTACCAGGAGGGTCCGACATCGACATGACCGACCGCATCGAGTCCCAGGTCGAGCGGTTCGCACCCGGATTCCGCGACCGCGTGCTCGCGCGCGCGACCCGTTCCCCGGCGCGACTGGAGGCGTACGACCCGAACCACATCGGCGGGGACATCAACGCCGGGATCTCCGACATCCGCCAGATCCTGTTCCGGCCGACCGTTGCCCTCGATCCATACCACGCCGGTCCGGGCCTGTACTTGTGCTCGTCGTCGACGCCGCCAGGGGGCGGTGTCCACGGCATGAGCGGCCACCTCGCCGCACGATCGGCGCTCCGACACGATCTCCGATGAGCACTCGAGCAGGAAGGACGGACCGGGGCGTCAGACGCCCCGGGCGTCAGACCCAGGGCGGTGCCGAGTGTGCTTCTCAGACTGCAGATCCTGGCTGGACTCGCGCCTCGGGCCCGTCTTGGCTTGGGACCGTGCATGGCAGGTACGACCCGGCGGCGAGGAACCCTCGCGGGGCGCCTTCGACCCGCTCTGGCAGTCCAACAGGCACGCACCGGTGCTGACGCCAAGATGAGCCTGAATTCGTCTGACCGTAGTGCTCCAGCGGTGTGGCCGCTTGGCGAGGTCCTTCGCGACATCGCCCGGGGCGGGATCGCCGGCATCATCGTGGGCCTCCTTGTCGCAGGCCTCGGCGGTCGGCTGATCATGCGCTTGGCGACGATCCTCCACGAGGACACGGTCGGCCTCCGTACCGAGAACGGCGAGGTGATCGGGAACATCACCCTGAACGGGACCTTGGCACTGATGACCTTCGGCGGCCTTGGCATGGGCCTCATGGCCGGGACGATCTGGGTCATCGTCAGCCCGTGGATCCCGGACCGGGGCCTGGCCCGTGCATTCGCAACGGCGACCGCCGCGATAGCGCTCGGGACACCGTCCCTGATCCAGCGGACGAACCCTGACTTCTTCCTCCTTGGCTACGACCCGATCGTGGTCGTGCTGCTCATCGGGCTCGTGGGCCTCGTCGGTTTCTCGATCGCGCTCGTGGATGGCGCCCTGGATGCCCGGCTGCCTCGCTCGCCTCGAGCGATCGGGATCTCGACGACCGTCTACCTGATCGTCACCCTGCTTGGCCTCGTCCTGATCGTCCCACTCGTCGTCGCCATCCTGCTGGACCAGCCCGACTACGCCGCGCCGATCCGGGCCGGCTGGGCACTCGCGGTCGTGGGCGCGTGCACGTTCACCTGGTGGGTCCTTCGCGTGCGGGGTCGATCGACACCGCCCACGTCGTTGCGCCTGGCCGCGGCGGGGTCGCTACTGATCGCGGTGGTGTTCGGGTTCATGACGGGCCTACCACACATCCTCGGAGCGGCGGGCTTGAGCTGAGGTCTGTGTTCAGCGTCCACCGACCTCGCGGCGCAGCCACCAGCCGAACCACAGGGCACCGAGGGCAGGGATGGTCATCCACACGAGCAGGACGATCGCGAGGATCGTGGCGCTCGTCCGCAGATCGGCGAAGCCGTCCTCGACGACGCCACCGCGCAGATCCTCGGCGACGAGCCCGAGTCGCTCGCCGAGCGCGGACAGGGACGAAGCGTTGTCCAGCAACGCGGCGCGATTGCTCTCCAGGTCCGTAGCGATCACGTCGAGCTGGGTGTCCAAACCGTCGAGGTTGGTGGCCATCCGGCCGAACGCCTCGGCCACGCCGCCGAGCGGCCGCCGGCCGAGGATCTCGATCTGCGAGAACTGGTCCTCAGCGGCCCGGAGATCCGCCCGTACGTCGGCGATCGCCTGGGCGGTCTGGCGAACGACCGGCGGCGTGCGCTCCATCGTGACCGAGAACGAGCTCGCCGACGTTCCGGCATCGCCGAGCGCGGTCGAGGTCCGATCGAGCGTCTCGACCACCGATGCGATCTGGGTATCGACGCGATCGCCGACCGCCGCCAGGCGGCCGCCGGCCCAGCCGAGGGCGATGGCCGCGACGATAGCCAGCGCGATCCCGATCACGCCGTACGCGATGAGCCCGGTCGCGAGCCGGCCCAGCCCGGACCGCAGGGACCGGGGCGTCGG
>DATAFZ010000101.1:0-11625 GCA_036257225.1 Candidatus Limnocylindrales bacterium
CCGCGCTGAAGACCGGAACGAACAACGACGCCAAGGACCTCAATGCGTACGGCTACATCGCCCCACCGACTGAAGATGGCCGGGCGGCCGGCGCGTATGCCTTGGCGGTCGGCGTTTGGAACGGCAACAGCGACAACACGCCTGTGTCGACGCCTGCTCGCCCGGTCTTCTCGATCGACGTCTCGACGTTCGTCTGGGAAGGCTTCCTCCAGGAGGCCAGCGCGAAATGGGAGGTCACGCGCTTCCAGCGTCCCTCGGAGGGGCTGACGCGAGTCGCGATCGACCCATTCACGGGCCTGCTCCCGGCCGCCGGCACGGAAGGGGTCGATGAGTGGTTCATCGGCGATACGGCGCCAAGGTCGAGCCTGCCGAAAGACGTCTGCGGCGAGGCCGCCCTGCTGATCGTGGGCCACGAGCGCAAGTTCCGGAACTGGCTCGACGCCGACCGCGACTGGCTCCGCCGCGCAGCCCGTGGTCCCGGCACGGTCGGTGGTCCGGACCGAACGAGGACCGCGTACTTCTACAACAACAGGTTCAACCCGTACGGCCGGACATGGGGTCCATTCGTGGCCCGCGACGGATGCGGCGCCTCACCCAGCCCGTCACCTTCCTGCATCCCGTTGCCGACGCCGGATGCGAACGGCGTCATCCCATCGTTCGAGATCCCGTCGCCATCGGGCTCGGAGATCGCAGCTGTGCCGTGTCCACCGGCGTCGGCTGAGCCCACGCCGACCGTGGAGCCGACGGCTACGCCCCCACCCGAACCCACGCCTGAACCGACGCCGGAGCCGACCCCCGAACCAACGCCGGAACCGACGCCCGAGCCGACCGCAGCGCCGACCCTCGCGCCGCCGGCCCCGACCTGATCGCGTCACGCGGCCGTCATCCGGTGAGGAGACGATGAACGCGTGAACGACGGGGCTTCTTCGCGGGCGACGTTGGGCCTGGCTGCCCTTGCCGGGGCGGCTGCCGCTGCCATGGGGATCGCCGTGTCCGAGCTCATCGGTGGGCTGCTGGCCGGCGCCACCTCGCTGGTCGACGCGATCGGCCAGGTCGTCATCGACCTCCAGCCACCAGGCGCCAAGGACTTCGTCGTCGAGCTGTTCGGGACGAACGACAAGCTCGCGCTGGAGATCGTCGTCGTCACGGCTGCCCTCGCGCTCGGGGCGGCATTCGGCGTGTTGGCAGCTCGCCGATTCCTGCTCGGCGCTGCCGGCTTCGCGGCGTTCGGCATCCTCGGCTTCGCTGCGGGAATGGGTCAGGCGCTCGCCAACCCGGCGATCGTCGCCGTCCAGACGGCCGCCGCCAGCGGCATCGCGATCCAGGTGCTGTCGTGGCTGCTGGGTCGGCTGAAAAGCACGAGCGCGGAGGTCGCCGTCCCGGACCCCGCCCGGCGGTCCTTCCTGCTACGCACCGGTGCCGTCGGGCTCGGGGCGTTGGCCGTCGGCGCGTACGGCCGAGCCGCATTGGAGGCCGGTCGGACCGCACCCACGCCGCTGGCTCCGCTGCCGCGACCACAGGAGATCGTGCCCCCGCTCGCGGCCGGTGCCGACCTGGCGCCAGCGATGCCAGGCCTCACCCCGATCGTGGTGCCCAACGCCGAGTTCTACCGGATCGATACGGCGTTGCTCGTGCCCTCGCTGGACACGGCGGGCTGGCAGCTGCGCATCCACGGCCTGGTCGAGCGCGAGACCACCTTGCGCTGGGACCAGCTGCTCGCGCTGCCCCAGTTCGAACAGTACTGCACGATCGCGTGTGTCAGCAACGAGGTCGGCGGCCATCTCGTCGGCAACGCCAAGTGGACCGGCGTCCGGCTCCGCGACGTGCTCGACATCGCCGTCCCGACCGCACAGGCGACGCAGCTGGTCGGCCGGTCGGTCGATGGTTGGACCGCCGGCATGCCGATGGAGTGGGTCATGGACCCTGACCGCGAGCCGATGATCGCCGTCCAGATGAACGACGAGCCGCTGCCGCGGGCGCACGGCTATCCCGCGCGGCTGATCGTGCCCGGGCTGTTCGGCTATGTGTCGGCGACCAAGTGGCTGTGGGAGCTGGAGCTCACGACGTGGGAGTCGTACGACGCCTACTGGGTGCCGCTCGGATGGGCCAAGGAGGGTCCGATCCTCACGCAGTCGCGGATCGACACGCCACGCGGCAACCAGGTCGCCGGCCGGATCCCGATCGCCGGCGTGGCCTGGGCACCCGACCGGGGCATCGCCAGGGTCGAGGTCGGTATCGACGGGGAGTGGCGGGACGCCGAGCTCTCGACCCCTATCTCGGACGCGACATGGGTCCAGTGGGTGTACCCGTGGGATGCCGCGAAGGGGCGTCATGAGATCTCGGTCCGGGCGACCGACGGCAATGGAGCGCTCCAGGAGGAGCTCCGATCGCGCCCTGCTCCGGACGGCGCCCGTGGCTGGCACAGCATCACGGTCTTCGTCGACTAACCGCCACCTCCCTGGCCCGGTGGCTCGACCGACCAACGGACGGATTCGGTATAGAGTCGATGCATGCCCCGACGCCGCTATATCTTCGATCCGCCGGACCGGTTCGTCGCCGGCACCGTCGGTGAGCCGGGCGATCGGACGTTCTTCCTCCAGGCCCGCGAGGGCGGTCGGATCGTGTCGGTCGCGCTCGAGAAGGTGCAGGTCGCAGTGCTGGCCGAACGGCTCGGCGCCCTCCTCGACGAGCTCGATCTGCGGGGCATCGCCGAGCCCGAAGCGACGGAGCCCGAGCCGCTCCCCGACGCCGAGAGCGGATCACTCGCTGAGCCGCTGAACGAAGCCTTTCGGGCAGGCTCGCTCACGTTGGGCTGGGATGGCGGTGCCGAACGGGTGCTCGTCGAGGCGCGCGCCCAGGACGAGGACGGCGAGGCCATCGACCCGGACGAGGATGACGACGAGGATGACGACGGCCCGGACCTCCTCCGCGTGCGGATGACCGCCTCGGCGGCGCGGTCATTCGTCGCCGGTGCGACCCAGGTCGTGGCGGCTGGTCGCCCACCTTGCCCGCTGTGCGGCGCACCGCTCGATCCGCTGGGCCACATCTGCCCGCGGCGCAACGGCCACTACGTCAACTAGCCGGCCCGACGTTGCTCGACCGCGCATCGACGCTGGAGCTCCTCCGCGACGGTGAGATCGAGGTCGTCGGCCGGATCCTCGGGTCGAGCAACAACGCCATGTTCGTCACGGTCACGCTGCCCTGCCCGGATCCGGGCGAGCCGCCCCGCGTCCTCGAGGCGATCCACAAGCCGCGGATCGGCGAACGGCCGCTCGACGACTTCCCCGACGGAACGCTGAGCCGCCGCGAGGTCGCGGCCTACCTGGTGTCGGAGGCCAGCGGCTGGCATGTGGTGCCCCCGACCGTCCTGCGCGACGGGCCGTTCGGTGAGGGCATGCTGCAGGCCTTCATCGAACCGGACCCGACCGTCGACGTGATCGCCTGGATCAACGAGGACGATGCTCGCCTCCGGCGGATGGCGGCGTTCGACGCCGCCGTCAACAACACCGACCGCAAGGGCGGACACATCCTCCCCGTCGAGGGTGGACGGCACGTGTACGGCGTCGACCACGGAGTGTGCTTCTCGGTGACGCCGAAACTCCGGACGGTGTTGTGGGCGTGGCGAGGGCAACGGCTCCTGCCCGACGAGCTGGCCGGGCTGGGGCGGATCCGCGAGGCCCTCGGCGGTGACCTGGGCGCCGAACTGCGAGGGCTGCTCAGTCGAGCCGAGGTGCGCGCCACGGTGCGGCGGGTCGACGACCTGCTCGAGCGAGGCATGTTCCCGCTGCCCTCCCCGACCTGGCCTGCCATCCCCTGGCCGCCGATCTGAGGGCATCAAGAAAGCCCGGCGGACTTGGGCGTCCGCCGGGCCGACTGCGAACGGGATCAGGCGCGACCGAAGACGGCCTTGATGTTGGGCTGGAACAGGTAGTACAGGATGACCGCGCTGATCGCCACGCCGATGATCTGGCTACTGATGTCGCCGCCACTGACGACGGTCAGCGCCGCGAGCGCGAGGCTGAGGACCTGCAGCGCGACGCCGAGTGGCCACGCCCACGGCTTGAGCGTCCAAGCGCCGTACGCGAACACGAGGCTCGCGATGGCCGTCGCCAGGAGGATCACGCCCCAGACTGCGCCGAGACCGAAGTACGCGGCCGTGCCGGTCGACGCCGCGGCGAAGCCGCCGAGGCCGACGAGCGCGATGCCGCCAAGGATGCCGAGAACGCCGCCGATCGCTGACAGCACTGCCAGGATGGTGATCCCCATCGGGCGTGCAGCGGCGGGTGTAGGTGCTCCCATGCTGTGCTGTGCCTCCCTCGATGATGCCGGCCGCTGGAGCGCGGCCTCCGGGCATGGTAGACCCAAGTCGGCGCCTGACAAGGGCCGACTTTGGCTATACAGGGGCCGTCAGTCGATGAGGTCCTCCGCCAGGAGCTCCATCAGGAGGCCGTCGATCCAGCCCCGCTCGGGTGTGCGCTGATAGCTCCGGAGCCGGCCGACCGTGCGGAATCCGACCTTCTCGTAGGCACGGATCGCCCGCTGGTTGTCGGCGGCCGGGTCGATCGTGAGTCGATGATGGCCATCCTCATCGATGAGGCGCCGGGCGAGCATGCGGATCGCGGTCGGCCCCACGCCATGGCCCTGGACGCCGTCGTCGAGGAAGAGGTCGATCCCGGCGTGGCGGAACTCGGGGTCGGTCTCCTCCGCGCTCTGGATCGCACCGACCAGGCGACCGTCGATCTCGATCGCGAACACGCGGAGATCGGGCTCGCCGACGATCAGCTCACGCTCGACGCGGTCCTCGTCGAATTCGCCCCACCAGTGGGCGACTGATGGCTGGGCGAGGATCGCGGTCAGGGCTGGGGCGTCCTCGGGCAGCACGGGGCGGATGGTGATGGGGGGTGCAGCGATGCTCATGGCGAGGCAGGGTACCGTGTCAGCGCAAGGGCGACCCGGATGAGGCGACGTTCCTCACAGTGACCGAGCAGTGATGAATGAGCGTGGCCATGGCGAAGATCCGACACGAACGGCTGTTTTGCGAGTCGGCCACGCTCGTTCATCCAGGATCCGCGCCTCACAGGAACACGGACTGTCAGTACAGGACCCTCCCACCCGAAGGTCCGGCAGCGGGAAACCCTGTTCTCGGCTATAGTCGACAGGTCACAGGTCCGTAGCGACGGCCCCGGTCGAGCTCTCGACAATCGGAGCTCCCGGCACGCCGCCCGGACCACCACACCGCTCCCGCCCATGACAACCGGGCGTGCGATGCGGAGCAACACAAGGGTCGCGGCCCAGGCTCAGATCGCCTGCGGCGCGCCAGAAAGAACCAAGAACGAACACACCATGATGTCCCGAACTGCGACCGCGACGTACGCGGGTCGCGCAAGTTCCATGCGTCGGTTGCGCCGTCGCGCGACTGCCGCCAATGCCGACGGCCGGCCCTTCTGCCGCACCAACGGCTGCCCGAGCTTCCTCGAGGTCGACCGGTCGACCGGCATCGCAACCTGTCCGGTCTGCGCCGCCACACAGCGTCCACGCAGCCGCCGCGCCGCCCACTGACGCTCATTCCTTGACGCGGGCGGTCCCGCCCGCCAGCATCCCGTCCATCGAGGGCATGCGCGACGCCGCGTGCCGAGAGGAGAGGTGCCCCCATGACCGATCCCATGCGTGACGCAACCCGCGCCGCGGAAGACGCCGCGGACGCGGCTGCCGACGCAGCTGCAAGCGCCGCCGACACGGTCGGTGACGCGGCGAGCGACGCCGCGGCCGATGCCGGCGGCGCGATCGACCGCGCAGCAGACACCGCCAGGGACTCTGCCCAGGATGCGGCCTCGACGGCGGGCGGCATGGCCGAGGATGCTGCCTCCAAGGCAGGCGGCATGGCCCAGGATGCCGCCGGCTCTGCCCAGGATGCAGCCGGTGGGTTCATGGGCTGGCTGAAGGGCCTCTTCGGCCGCTGACCGTCAGGACCTAGTCGGTCGTCGGCGTCTCCCCGCGGGCCGCCGCGTCGTAGCGCGCGAGCTCGACCTCCGCGTCGAGCAGTCGACGATGCTGGCGCTCGGTCGGCGCCTCGATATTCACGCGGAGGATCGCCCGGTTGGCTGCGTCCACCAGGCGCCGCAGGTCGACGCGGACGCGCGCCCGGGCGAACGGCGACAGGTCGTGGGCGCGTGCGAGAAGTCGATCCCGTTCGTCCAGCAATGCGCGTGCGGTCTTGTCGGATTCGATCCAGGGCGGTGCGACGCCGGCATTCCTGAGCATGCGATGGGCCATCGCCCGATCGCCCGATGCGGAGTCGTCGTCGAGCGGCAGCCGGACGCCCTTGTGCGGGAGGTCGTCGAATCGACCGTCGTCCATCGCCTCCCGGATCTGGCGCTCGATCAGGGTCTCGCGCACGCGCTGGCGCGATGGTTCGGCGGGATCGGGGCGCTCGGGATCGCGTTCGAACCGCATCGCCCGAGGGTAGCGCCAACCTTGCGACAGGCAAGCTGACGCGACTCGCCGCTAAGGTGAAGACGTGCAGTCGATCGACGGCCGACCCGTCTACGCCGCCACGGATCTGGTCGCCTTTCTGGCCTGCGAGCACCTGACGCAACTCGAGCGGGCCTCGCTCGCGGGTCTCGTGCAACGCCCGATGCGCGACGATCCCGAGCTTGACGTCATCCGGAAGCGCGGCTTCGAGCACGAGAAGCGCTACCTGACCGACCTGACCGCGGAGGGACGGACGGTCTTGACCATCGAGCCGGACGGCTCCATCGACGACTACGGCGACCGGGTCCGCGCAGCCGCTGCCGCGACGATCGAGGCCATGCGATCGGGCGCCGACGTGATCTACCAGGCCACGTTCTTCGACGGGACCTGGCGTGGTCACGCCGACTTCCTGCTGCGCGTCGAGAGCGCCGCCCGGCCATCCGTCTGGGGCTCGTACCACTACGAGGTCGCCGACACCAAGCTGGCGCGCCACGTCAAGGCCAGCGCAGTCCTCCAGATCTGCTCGTACGTCGACCAGCTGGCGGCGATCCAGGGCGTGCGCCCGGAATGGCTGTACGTCGCCCTCGGTGGCAGCGCCCGGACCGTAGAACGGCTGCGCGTCGACGACTACATGGCCTACTACCGCAGCGTGCGCGACCGGTTCATGGCCACGATGGCCGATCCGGAGCCGGCGGCGTACCCGCCCGCTGCGACCTATCCGGATCCGGTCGAGCACTGTGACGTCTGCAGATGGGCCGCCGAGTGCGTCGCGCGCCGCCGGGCCGACGACCACCTCAGCCTCGTGGCCGGCATCTCGGCGCGCCAGCGTCGGGCGCTCCGGGTTCGTGGGATCGAGACGCTCGAAGCGCTCGGTGAGCTGCCGCTACCGATGCAGCCACCGTTGGACGGAACGAGCGCACACGCCCTGGAACGGGTGCGCGAACAGGCACGACTCCAGCTCGAGGGCCGTCGGGCGAACACCCACCGGTACGAGCTGCTGCTCCCCGGGCCCGGCGCGGAGCTGGAGCCGGAACGTGGTCTTGCCTCGCTCCCGCCGCCATCGCCCGGCGACCTGTTCTTCGACATCGAGGGTGACCCCTACGCCCTCGAGGACGGGCTCGACTACCTCTTCGGTGTACTCGAGACGGACGGCACCTTCCACGCGTTCTGGTCGCGCGACGACGACGGCGAGTTCACGCTCGACGCCGAACACCGCGCGTTCGAGCGGCTCATGGATTTTTTCGCGGAGCGTCGGGCCGCCGACCCCGAGCTGCATATCTATCACTACGCGCCATACGAGCCGACGGCCCTCAAGCGGCTGATGGGTCGTTACGGGACGCGCGAGGACGAGGTCGACGACATGCTGCGCAGGGGCATCCTTGTCGACCTCCTGCGGGCCGTGCGACAGGGTCTCCGCGCATCGGTCGAGAGCTACTCGATCAAGAAGCTGGAACCGTTCTACGGCTTCACGCGCGAGATCGACCTGCGCGACGCGGGTAGCAGCATCGTCGCCTTCGAGCAGTGGCTCGAGCTGGCCGAGGGGGAACGCCCCGAGGCATCCCACCTGGAGCGCATCGAGCGCTACAACCGCGACGACGTCGTCTCGAACCTGCGGCTGCGCGACTGGCTCGAGACCCTTCGGATCGAGTTGCGGGCGGCGGTCGGCCGGGACGTCCCGCGCCCCGGTCCGCGAGATGTCGAGGCGATCGCCGAGCTCGGCGAAGCCCAGCAGCGTGTCCAAGCCCTGGTCGATCGGCTGGCCGACCCGTCGACGATCCCGGTCGATCCGGCGGAGCGCACCGCCGAGCAGCACGCGACCTGGCTCCTGGCCCAGCTGCTGGGCTGGCACCGGCGCGAGGAGAAAGCCATGTGGTGGGAGTTCCACCGGCTCATGGACCTCACGCCGGACCAGCTGGTCGACGAGGACGGCGCCATCGGTTTGCTCGAGCCGGTCGAGATGCTCGTCGTGACCAAGCGTGGCGGGCAGACCTGGCGCTATCGATACCCCGACCAGGAGATCGACATCAAGGGTGGCGCGCTGTGCGACCCCGACCTCAAGGCCGCCGATCCCGACGCCAAACCAGGTACGTGGACGGTCGGAGAGCGCGTCGCGCTCGACCCGGTCGCACAGACCGTGGACATCAAGCTGCGGCTCGGGGCTGGTCACCCGCGGTCGGTCGTGCCGCTCGACCCGTACCGGACCGACGACCATCGTGCGCGCCTGTCCGAGATCGGCGAATGGGTCGCGGAGCACGGGATCGACGCCCCGGGGCCACATCGGGCAGCGCGCGATCTGCTGCTCGGGCGGCGACCGCGCGTCGGGCAGACCGACGGAGGGTCGCTGGTTCGAGATGGAGAGCCAACGCTCGATGCGGCGCGCCGCATGGCCCTCACCCTGGACCGGACGGTGCTCGCCATCCAGGGGCCACCGGGATCGGGCAAGACCTACACCGGCGCCCGGATGATCTGCACGCTGATCGCCGCCGGCAAACGGGTCGGCATCACGAGCACCAGCCACAAGGTCATCGCCAACCTTCTGCGAGCAGTCCTCAAGGCGGCGGATGTTGACGGCACCACGGTCGTCGCCCTGCAGCGGACGGATCCCGAGACCCTCATCCACGACCCACGGGTCCGCCAGGTCGAGACCAGCGAGGTCCCGGCCGGCCTGGCCGACGGTGCCAACCTCGTGGCCGGCACCGGTTGGGTGTTCGCCGGCGACCGACAGCGGGATGCGGTCGACGTCCTGTTCGTTGACGAGGCGGGCCAGATCTCGCTGGCGAACGTCGTCGCGATGTCGCCATCGACGTCGAGCATCGTCCTGCTCGGCGATCCGCAGCAGCTCGACCAGCCGCTCCAGGGCACCCATCCGCCGGGTGCGGAACGTTCGGCGCTCGCCCACGTCCTCGGCGACCTCGCAACGATGCCGGCCGACCGCGGGCTGTTCCTCGGAACGACGTGGCGCCTCCACCCCGACCTGTGCGGCTACACGTCCGAGGTGTTCTACGACGACCGTCTCAAGCCGGAGGCACATCTCGTCGCCCAGGCCGTCCGGGGGACCGATGCCCTGATCGTGGGCGGTGCCGGACCGCGGATGGTGACCCTGCCGACCACCGGGGCGGACAACGAGAACGTCGAGGAGGCGGCCGCCGTCGCGTCGCTCGTGCTGGGCCTCATCGAAGGCGGCACGACGTGGACCGACGAACACGGTGTCAGCCGCCCGATGACGATCGATGACGTCCTCGTCGTCGCGCCCTACAACGCCCAGGTTGCGGCCATCAAGCGCATCCTCCCGCCGGAGGCGCGTGTCGGCACGGTCGACAAGTTCCAGGGCCAGGAGGCGCCGATCAGCATCTATTCGCTGACGACGTCGTCGCCAGAGCTCGCTCCCCGCGGGATGGACTTCCTCTACAGTCGTCACCGCCTGAACGTCGCGACGTCACGCGCCCGTGGCGTGGCCATCGTCGTCGGCTCGCCGGACCTGTGGCGGGTGCGAGCCAGGACTCCGGCCCAGATGCGCCTTGCGAACGCGTTCTGCAGGTTCATCGAGCTGGCATCGGAAGACGATAGCGATCTACGGGCGGATGTCTCTCCGGTCACGCGCCCGGAGTACGAGATCCTGACACTCGACCTCGTCTGAACCGCGTCACGTACCATCGGCCGTCATGACCGATGCCCGACCGACCAACCCGTCGGAGCTCGAACGACTCCGGCGGCGGACCGTCGCGACGCTCGTCGCCGGCGTGGCCCTCGGCAGTACCGGGCACATCGCGGCGGTGACGGTCGCAACGATCGTAGCCACCCATATCGTCGGCGGCACCACGGCATGGAGCGGCGCACCGAGCGCGACGGTCGTGCTCGGCTCCGCCGCCGGCGCCATCGGGCTGTCGTGGCTGATGGTCCGTCGCGGCCGACGGTTCGGTCTCGCGTTCGGCTACGTGGTCAGCGTGTTCGGGGCGCTCGTCGCGGCCGCGTCGGTCATCCTGCTGTCGCTCCCGATGCTGCTCGTCGGGACGGTCCTGATCGGGTTCGGGAATTCTTCCAACCAGCTGTCGCGGTACACGGCGGCCGATATGGCGCCGACGACCCGCCGGGCGTCAGCGATCGGAGTCGTGGTGTGGGGTGCGACCATCGGCGCGGTGGCGGGACCCAACCTGGCGGCGCCTGCCGGCAAGATCGCGCTGGCGCTCGGCCTCCCGGAGTTGAGCGGCCCGTATCTCGTCCCGGTCATCTTCGTCGGCGCGGCGGCCATCCTCTCGTTCGCCCTGCTGCGACCCGATCCCTACCAGCTCGCCGATGAATCGTCGCGTCACGACCGCGCCGGCGGTGATCGATCGGTCGCAGTGTCGGTGGCCAGCATCCTGGCCCGCCCGTCGGTCCCGGTGGCGATGGTGGCCCTGGTCGCGGGCCAGTTCGTGATGGTCCTGATCATGACGATGACGCCGCTGCACATGACCGACCATGGCCACGACCTCGCCGCGGTCGGCCTGGTGCTCAGCGGCCATACGTTCGGCATGTTCGGACTGTCGCCGATCTCGGGGCGGCTGACCGATCGCTTCGGCAGCGTTCCGGTCATCCTTGCCGGCCTCGCGGTGGTCGCGTTGGCGTCGGTACTGGCCGCAATCGCGCCACCGGACGGCGGCGCGATCTTGTTCCTCGCGCTGTTCCTGCTGGGCTACGGCTGGAATCTCGGCTACGTCGCCGGGTCGGCGCTCCTGACACACGGCCTATCGCTCGCCGAGCGGACCCGCGTACAGGGCCTGACCGACGGTCTGATCTGGAGCTCGGCCGCGGTGGCGAGCCTCGGTTCCGGGATCGTGCTGGCGTACGCCGGCTACGCGATCCTCGGCCTGATGGGTGCCGGGCTTGTCGTCGTGCCGATCCTGCTCGTCATCGCGCGCCGGACCGCCGTCGCGGCTAGCACCGGCTAGCCGCCGCTCCCGCCCTCACGGCGCGGGCCGGTCACCGGGTGACCGGATCAACGAACGAACGCTAGGCCGACATCTTCAAGCCGCCGACCTGGTCATGGGGCGACCGATCTGGCGAACGGACCACGTGCGGCGGCCGCTTAGCTGTCGATCCGGTCGTCGGGGGACAGATGGATGTGGTCAATCGTCACGCTCATACCGCCGATCCGGCCAGTCGGCCATCTCGACC
>DATAFZ010000110.1:0-14652 GCA_036257225.1 Candidatus Limnocylindrales bacterium
CACGTCCGGCGCGCGGTACAGGCGGCGTCGGGGCAGACCGGTCTGGGAGGCCACGCGTCGCGCAGCCTCGCCCCTGGCCACGCCATCGGCGACCAGTCGGTCCACGGCAGCGAGCGCGCTCGCCACGGCGTCCGGGTCATGCCCCGCCGGCGCGCGCCCCTCCCCCATCCCGACGACGATCACGAACTCCCCGCGGGCCGGGATGGTCCCGTCGGCGACGGCGGCGACCAGCTCCCCGAGTGTGCCGCGGACGACCTGCTCGTGCAGCTTCGTGAGCTCCCGAGCGACGGCGGCGGCTCGATCCTCGCCGCAGGCGCCCGCGAGGTCGCGGAGCGTGCCGGCCACCCGCCCCGGCGCCTCGAACAGCACGGTCCCACGCGCGTCGGCGGCGATGGCCGTCAGCCGCTCACGACGATCGCGACCGGACCGTGGCAGGAACCCCTCGAACGCCCAGCGCGGTCCGGCCACGCCGGTCGCGGCCACGGCGGCGAGCACCGCGGACGCGCCCGGGATGGGCACGACCCGACCGCCCTCGCCGGCCCAGGCGGCGGCGAGCTCGGCCCCGGGGTCGCTCACACCGGGTGTGCCGGCGTCCGTGACGAGCGCAAGGTCCTGGCCTCCGCGGAGATGCTCCAGTAGGGCCATCAACCGCCTGCCCCCACTCTGGGCGTGGAAGCTCGTCATCGCGCCGGCGATCCCGTGACGGGCAAGCAACCGCTTCGTCAGCCGCGTGTCCTCGGCGGCGATCAACGGGACCGAGGCCAGCACCTCGATGGCCCGTAGCGTGATGTCCGCCAGGTTGCCGATGGGCGTGGCCACGACGTAGAGCGTGCCGCCGCCGCCCTCGGTCACGTCGGCGCCTCAGCGCCGCGCCGACCCGGGCCGTCGACGCGGGTACAGGTAGTCGATGCCGGCGGTGCGCGGTCCCAGCTTGGCGATCGGCGGGACCTGCCGCTTGAACTCCGCGCCGGCGACCATACGGTCGACCCGCTCGATCATCTCGCGCGGGAAGCCGAGCGCCGCGACCTCGTCGATCGACCGCCGCTTGTCGATCCGCCAGAACAAGAGCCGGTCGAGCTCCGGGTAGCTGAAGCCGCCCTCGATCTCATCGGTCTGATCCGGCCACAGGTCGGCCGACGGCGCCTTGCGGATGATCTGGTCGGGCACGCCCATGGCCGCCGCGACCTGACGCACCTGGCTCTTGTACAGGTCGCCGATCGGGTTGAACGCGCACGCGCTGTCACCGAACACCGTCGTATAGCCGATGAGGGATTCGGTCTTGTTGCCGGTCCCGACGACCAGGCCCTCCCACGTCACCGAGCGGTCGTACAGCACAGCCATGCGCATCCGGGCCATGAAGTTGCCTCGACGTATGGCCGACGCATCGCTGTCCGAGCCGTAGAACCCATCGACCATCGGACTGATGTCGACCACCTCCGAGGCGCACCCGAGACGGCGGACGACCTCCTCGGCGTCGGCGCGTGACGCAGGCGACGACGTCCGATACGGCATGAGCACGCACAACAGCCGGTCGGCGCCGACGGCCTCGGCGGTCAGGTACGCCACGAGGGCCGAATCGATCCCGCCCGACAGGCCCAGGACCGCCCGCTCGAAACCAGCCTGGCGGAGCTGGCCGCGGATGAACTCGCCGATGATCCGCCGAGCGACGGCCGTGTCGATCGCGAGCTCCGTGGGCAGCTCGAAGGCCGGCGGTGGCGCGGTCATCCTCGGGCCCGCTTCCGGAACCCGATCGGTCGCGGCGTCCCGTCGCCGGGCGCGACGTCGAGTCCCGCCTCGGCCTCCGGATCGCTCGTGGAATCACGCGCCAGACCGGCTCGCTCAGCGACGATCCGCGACAGCTCCCGGATCTGGAACTCGGGCCGTTCGTCGCGCAGCAACGGGAGCCCGATACGCTCGCGTCGGATGTCGGCCATCGAGATGTCGACCGTGAACAGCCCCTCGTCGTAAAGCGGCGCCGACAGCAGTGCCGCCCCGTTCGGAGCGATGACCTCGGAACCGCCCCAGAACGAGATCGATTCGTCGACGCCGACCCGATTGCAGAACAGCACGAACGTCGTCGTGAGCTGCGCATAGGTCCGCATCAGGCTCCGCCAGGAGGTCGCAGTGCCCAGTCCGACCTCGTTGGTCGCGGCCAGGTCGCGACCCGGTGACGAGGACACGTTGATGAGGATCTGGGCGCCGTCGAGAGCGAGGATCTGCGGCACGGTGAGGTGCCAGAAGTCCTCGCAGATCGCGATCCCGACGCCCACGCCGAGGCGCGACGGCACGGCACGCAGCATGTCGCCGTGGGCGAAGAAACGACGTTCGTCGAACAGCCCGTAGGTCGGCAGGTACACCTTGCGGTGGACGTGGCTGATCCGGCCGTCCTCGAGCAGCGCGGCGGCGATGAAGAGCCGGTGGTCGGCCGACTCCTCGACGAACGACACGACGACCGATAGGTCATGGCTGGCCTCGGCGAGGTCGGCCAGCCGCGGATCGTCGAGCCGGATCGCGACCTCCGACGCGAGGTCCTGGAGCTGGTAGCCGGTCAGCCCCAGCTCGGGGAAGACCACGAGATCTGCGCCCGCGGCCCGGGCGTCCGCAAGTAGCTCGTGGTGGCGCGCAAGGTTGGCGTCAAATCGGCCCAGGGCCGGCGCGATCTGGGCGAGTGCCACGCGGACCGTGTCCATGCTGCGAGCATACGCGAACCCGATGCTAGGCTAGAACGGATGTCACGATCGAGCTACCGGCGGCGCCGGCTGCTGGCGGCCGGGGCGGCGGCGATCGTCGTCATCGCGGCGTGCGGGGATGCCAGCCCGTCCGGTTCGCCCCCTGCGAGCCAGCTCGCCGGCCCGACCAGCACATCCGCCTTCCCGACCGCACCGCCCAGTCGCGGGCCGTTCGAGCCGATGGCCTATCCCGTCGGCGACCCCGCGCCGTGCGAGGAGCCCGAGAGCACGGATCCGGCATACGGTCCATACGAGGGCTCGATCCGCCGGATCATCGCGCTCGACGAAGTGACGGTGCGGTTCGAGCTGTGCGACGTCGATCCGGCATTCCTTGCCAAGATCGCCTCGCCGGCCCTGGCGATCGACGACACTGCGTGGCTCCAGAGCCGCATCGATCCCACCGCCGAGCGCCAGCGGATCCTGACCGAGGTGAATGGCACCGGCCCCTTCCGGCTGGAGGCCTGGGACGGTGATGGCGACATCGTCCTCGGACGATCGACCGACTACTGGGGCGATCGAGCTCGGACGGACGCCGTGATCTTCGTGGCCGAATCCGACGCCAGGCGTCGCCTCGAGAAGCTGCGCGAGGGTTCCGTCGACGCGATCGACCTCGTCGCCCCGGGTGATCTCGAGGCGGTCGACGTCAATCCCGAGCTGACGCTGGCCCGCCGGCAGGGCCTCAATGTCGCCTATGTCGGGTTCGACAACCGGTTTGCACCGTTCGACAGCGAGGTGGTCCGCCAGGCGATCTCGATCGGCATCGACCGTGCGGCCATCGTGGAGGCTGCCTTCCCGCCGGGGACCGAGGTCGCCAGCCACTTCCTGCCGTGTGCGATCCCGTACGGCTGCGAAGGTGGCGCGTGGCCGGACATGGATCCAGAGCTCGCTCGCGACATGCTTGCCGACGTCGGCTTCGCCGAAGGCTTCGCCTCGACCATCAGCTACAGCGACGAGCCGCGCGACTACCTCCCCGACCCGACTGCGGTCGCGACGGCGCTCCAGGCACAGCTGCGCGACCAGCTTGGGATCACGGCAGAACTCAAGGTCATGCCGTTCGAGGAGCTGACCGCGGCGGTCGATGCCGGGCAGCTGAGCGGTTTCTACCTGCTCGGTGCCCGAGCGCGCTATCCGGACGCCAGCCTTCTCCTCGATAGCCATTTCGGACCTACCGCCAGCCTTCAGTTCGGCAAGCGCTTCAGCGACATCGCGAATTGGCTCGCGCGTGGACGGGTCACCGCCGACCCGGCCGCCCGGGCCAAGGGCTACGGCGGGGTCAACAACCTGCTGCGCAAGCACGTGCCGATGATCCCGCTGGCGCACGTCGGATCGGCGGCGGTCTTCCGGACCGATGTCGTCGGCGAGCAGGCCAGCGCGACCGCGACGGACAAGCTGGCGATGGTCGTGCCCGGCGACCGCACCCAGTTCGTGTACATGCAGCACGAGCACCCTGGTGGATTGTTCTGCGCCGACGAGACGGCCGATGTCGCGCTACGCGTCTGCGCCCAGGTCTCGGAGTCGCTGTACCGCCACGATCAGCCCGAACCGGCCATCACGCCCTCCCTCGCTGAGGCCTGCGTCCCCGATGAGGACCTGATCCTCTGGACGTGCACGCTCCGTGCGGGCGTGCGCTTCCACGACGGCGCCACGCTCGATGCCAACGACGTCGTCCTGTCGTACGCGATCCGCTGGGACGCGGCCCACCCGCTCCACCACGGACGGGAGGGTATGTTCCAGGCATTCATCGACCGATTCGGCGGATTCCTGCACCCGCCGGCGCCCGTCGCAGCACCCTAGCAACCAGCGCGAACCGGTGCTAAGGTTCCCGCGCACCATCGCCGGATACGTCCGGACGATGAGCCATACCCGCTGCGGCCGGCAGGGAGGTCAACGAGCCGCCGAGCGGGACCATCAGAGGAGGAGTACCTGCGCATGACTCGTTCAGCGAGTTTGCCGCTCCGGCTCGCCGCGCTGCTCGGCAGCGCCGCGATCATCGCGGCATGTACCGGCACGACGGCGTCACCGAGCGCCGCGCCGGCCAGCGAGGCACCGAGCGCCAGTGCGGCGGTGTCCGAAGCACCGTACGACGGGATGGCCTACCCGGCCGACGGTGAGGCCCCCTGCGGCACCGATCCGTACACCGGCCTGTTCAAGAAGATCACCGCTGTCGACCGCGTGACGGTCGAGTTCCAGCTGTGCAACCCGGACGTCGCGTTCCTCTCGAAGATCGCGTTCAGCGCTTTCGGGATCCAGGATTCGGCGTACCTCGAGGCGCACGCGGCCGACAAGTCCTACCTCGACAATCCCAACGGGACCGGCCCCTACAAGCTCGGCTCGTGGGAGAAGGGCAACCGCCTGGTCCTCAACGCCTTCGACGGCTACTGGGGCACCGCGGCGCTGACCCCGAATGTCGAGTTCCGCTGGAGCGACGAGGCCGCGCAGCGCTGGCTCGAGCTGCAGGCCGGCTCGGTCGACGGGATCGACAACCCGGGCACCGACGACATCGCAGCGATCAAGGCCGATAGCAATGTCAAGTTCAACCCGCGTGAGGGTCTGAACACCTTCTACCTCGGCTTCAACAACACGGTCGAGCCGTGGGATGATGTCAAGGTCCGCCAGGCCATCGCCATGGGCATCGACCGCGAGCGCCTCGTCACGAACTTCTACCCCGAGGGCTCGGAGGTCGCCACCCATTTCACCCCGTGCGCCATCCCCTTCGGTTGCGAGGGTGAGGAGACATGGGGCTTCGACGCCGCGGCCGCGAAGCAGATGCTGACCGACGCCGGCTTCGACTTCAGCAAGACGTACAAATTGCAGTTCCGGGCGGCCGTCCGCGGCTATCTGCCCGATCCGCCCCAGATCGCGACCGAGATCCAGGGGCAGCTCAAGACGAACCTCGGCATCGATGCCACCCTCGACCTGCAGGAGTCCGGCGCCTTCCTCGACGCGCACGCGGCGGGGACGCTCGACGGCATGATCATGCTCGGTTGGGGCGCCGACTACCCGGACGCCACGAACTTCCTCGACTACCATTTCGGATCAGGGTCGGGCAAGAAGTTCGGTGAGCCGTTCCCGGACGTCGTGGAGGCCCTGAACAAGGGCGCCCAGACCGCTGACGAGGCGGAGCGCAAGGCGGCCTACACCGAGGCCAACAACCTCATCAAGGAGCACGTGCCGGCGGTCATCGTCGCGCACGGCGGCTCGGCCACGGTCTTCAAGGCCGACGTCGAGAACTCCCACTCATCGCCGCTCAGCACCGAGATCTTCTCGGTCATGAAGGCGGCCGATCGCGACACGCTCGTCTGGATGCAGAACGCCGAACCGCTCAGCCTGTACTGCGGCGATGAGACCGACGGCGAGACGCTTCGTGCCTGCGAGCAGGTCAACGAGTCGCTCTACGCGTACGAGGTCGCTGGGACGGCCGTCGAGCCGTCGCTCGCGACGGCGTGCGCGCCGAACGACGACCTCACCACGTGGACCTGCACGCTGCGCGACGGCGTGAAATTCCATGACGGTGCCGACCTCGACGCGAACGACGTGGTGGTGAGCTACGCGGCCCAGTGGGACGCGCAGCATCCGCTGCACATCGGACGCTCGGGTGCGTTCGAGTATTTCCCAGGCCTGTTCGGAGGGTTCCTGAACCCGCCACCGCCGGCCGCATGACCTAGGGTCACCGACCCTCGCACCACCCGAACGGGGGCGCCCTCGGCGCCCCCGTTCGCATATCCTGAGGCCGCAGCGTCAGCGGTCAGCAGGTGGAGGAGCGCCCCGCCCCCGTGGCTCGCTTCATCGTTCGGCGGTTGCTCGTCACGATCCCCGTCCTGTTCGGGATCGTGTTCGTCGTGTTCATCCTGGCCCGCGTCGTGCCCGGCGACCCCTGCCGGGCGGTCCTCGGTGAGCGGGCGACGGACGCCGTGTGTGACGCGTTCATCCAGCGCTACGGGCTCGACAAGGCGATCGCGCCGGGCCTGTACAAGGTGGGCAGCACGTGGGAGTTCCGTCCGACCGACGTCCCGGCGACCCTCGTCGATAACCAGTTCACGTCCTACCTGGGCCAGCTCGCCCAGGGCGACCTCGGCACATCGATCAAACACTCGCGGCCAGTGACCCGGTTGCTCGTCGAGCGCCTGCCGACGACGATCGAGCTCACCCTGGTCGCGATGTTGTTCGCGGTCGTCGTGGGTATCCCGGTCGGCCTGCTCTCGGCATACCGCCACAACTCGACCGTCGACGTCGGCTCGATGGTGTTCGCGAACCTCGGCGTGTCGATGCCGGTGTTCGTCCTCGGCCTCGTGCTCGCGTTCATCTTCGCCATCGTCCTCAAGGACACACCGTTCGCCCTGCCCCCGTCGGGCCGCCTCAGCTCCGGGGTGACCGTCAAGCCGTTGGTCGAGGTGTGGGGTCTGCAGGGCATGGAGGGCCTGCCCCGCGGCTTGCTCGACTTCCTGTCCGGCATCTATACGATCAGCGCGCTCATCACCGGCCAGTGGGGCGCGTGGCTCGATGCCGTCCGCCACCTCATCCTGCCGGCCATCGCGCTCGGGACGATCCCGCTGGCGATCATCGCCCGCATCACCCGCTCGAGCCTGCTCGAGGTGCTCGGCCATGACTTCGTCCGGACGGCCCGAGCCAAGGGCCTCAAGGAACGGTCGGTCGTGTTACGCCACGGCGCTCGCAACGCGCTCCTGCCGGTCGTGACGATCATCGGGCTCCAACTCGGGGCGCTGCTGTCGGGGGCAGTGCTCACCGAGACGGTGTTCAACCTCGCCGGCGTCGGGCGGACGATGTTCGAGGCGATCACCGGCCGTGACTACGTCGTGATCCAGGGGTTCACGCTGCTGATCGCCGTCGTGTACGTGCTTGTCAACCTCGTCGTGGACGTGTCGTACGGCTACCTCGATCCGCGGATCCGCTACCGATGACCGCGCCCGATACGCCCCTGAGCCCCGTTTCCCCCCTGACACCGGCCGCTGGCGACACCCTGGCACGCGAGCGCCCGGCTAGCCTGTGGCGCGACACACTCGCGAGCATCCTGCGCCAGCGTTCCGCCGTCGTCGGGCTGGCGATCCTGATCTTCCTCGTCGTCGTCGCGGTCTTCGCGCCGCTCATCGCCACCCACGACCCCAACCAGAGCCTCCTCGGCGTCGAGCAGGGCGTGCTGAAGCGCGAGGGGTCGTGCATCCACGCACTCGGCTGCCCGGCCGACCAGCCAGAGCACATCTTCGGCACCGATGGCAACTTCCGGGATGTGTTCAGCCGCGTCGTGTTCGGCGCACGCACCTCGCTGACGATCGGGTTCGCGGCGATCGCGTTCGCGATCATCCTGGGGACCATCATCGGGGCGGTCTCGGGGTTCCTCGCCGGCGGGGTCGACACCGTTGCCATGCGCTTGATGGACGTGATCCTCGCGTTCCCGTCCCTGTTGCTGGCGATCGCGATCGTGACCGCCGCGGGCCGCAGTCTCGTGAACGCCCTCCTCGCGATCGGCATCGTCTCGGTGCCGATCTATGCCCGCGTGGCGCGGTCCGCCGTCCTGGCCACCCGTGAGGCCGACTTCGTCACGGCATCGCGCGCGCTCGGGGAATCGTCGCTCGGCATCCTCTGGCGGCGCATCCTGCCGAACTCGCTCACGCCGCTGGTCGTCCAGGGCACGCTCGGCATCGGCGCCGCGGTGCTCGAGATCGCGGCACTCGCCTTCGTCGGCGTGACCGGGGACCTCTCGAACGCCGAGTGGGGTTCGATGATCGGCCTGGAGCGCAACCAGCTGTTCAGCGCCCCGCACATCATCCTGGCGCCCGGCCTGGCGATCACGCTCACGGTCCTCGGCTTCAACCTGCTCGGCGACGGGTTGCGCGACGCGCTCGATCCGAGGCTCAATAGGTGACCGAGGAAGAGTTGGTCGTCGACCTGCCCGCCCCCTCGACCGACGCCCTGCTCGACCCGTCGGTCCGGGGCAACGTCATCGAAGAGCTCGTCCCGGCCTCCAAGCGCAGGCCGAAGCGCGAACGCGGCGAGCGGCCACTACTCGAGGTCAAGGGGCTACGAACGTCGTTCTACACGCGTGACGGGGTCGTCCGCGCGGTCGACGGCATCGATTTTCACGTCGATCGCGGCGAGATCATGGGGCTGGTCGGCGAATCGGGCTGCGGCAAGAGCGTGACGAGCCTGTCGATCATGCGGCTCGTCGCCAAACCCGGGCGCGTCGAGGCCGGCCAGGTGCTGTTCGATGGCCAGGACCTGCTCACCCTCTCCGGCGACCAGATGCGGCGCATCCGCGGCGAACGGATCAGCATGATCTTCCAGCAGCCGCAGTCGTCACTGAACCCGGTCTGGGATGTCGGCAGGCAGATCGCCGAGGTCCTCGAGATCCACCGGGGGATGCGCCGCGGGCCCGCCCGCCAGCGCGCGTTGGAGCTGCTGCGGATGGTCGGCATCCCGGATCCGGCGCGCCGGCTCGACGCCTACCCGCACGAGATGTCCGGTGGCATGGCACAACGCGTCATGATCGCGATGGCCCTCGCCTGCGAGCCGGAGCTGCTCATCGCGGATGAGCCGACCACCGCGTTGGACGTGACGATCCAGGCCCAGATCCTGGATCTGATGCGCAACCTGCGGGACGAGACGGGCACGGCGATCATCCTCATCACCCACGACCTGGGCGTGGTCGCCGAGATGTGCGATCGCGTCGCGGTGATGTACGCCGGCGAGATCGTCGAGCACACCGATGTGACCACGTTGTTCCGCCGTCCCCTCCACCCGTACACCCGCGGCCTGATCGGGTCGATCCCGGTGGTCGGGTCGGTCCAGGAGGAACTGGCGGTCATCCCCGGCAACGTCCCGAACCTCATCGACCTGCCGAAGGGCTGCCGCTTCGCGCCGCGCTGTCTGACCCGCATCGAGGAGGACGTGACGCTCGCGACCGAGGTCCACCCGCAGCTGCTGCCAGTCAGCGAGGGTCACGAGGTCCGCTGCTGGGTCTATCACGACGCCGCCGGCAACCGCATGCCGCGCGACGAGGCGGTCGGAGCGAGCGCATGACGGGCAACGCACCGCTGGTCGAGGTCCGCGATCTCGTCAAGCACTTCCCGGTCCGTGGCGGCGTGCTGCAGCGGACGGTAGCGGTCGTCCAGGCCGTCGACGGTGTCAGCTTCGACATCGCCCGCGGCGAGACGCTCGGTTTGGTCGGTGAATCCGGCTGCGGCAAGACGACGGTCGGCCGCTTGCTGCTACGGCTGATCGAGCCGACGGCGGGCACGATCAGGTTCGAAGGCAAGGACGTCACGGCCTTGCAGGGCTCGGCGCTCAAGTCCTACCGGCGCCGCGTCCAGATCATCTTCCAGGACCCGTATGCCAGCCTCGACCCGCGCACGCCGATCGGCGACAGCATCGGCGAGGGCCTGCGTATCCACGGCATCGGGACGCCGAGCGAGCGACGCGCCAAGGTCGCGCGGATGATGGACATGGTCGGGCTGCAGGCGTACCACGCGCGGCGGTACCCACACGAGTTCAGCGGTGGCCAGCGACAGCGCATCGGGATCGCCCGGGCACTCGTCCTGGAGCCCGATCTGGTGGTCTGCGACGAACCGGTGTCGGCGCTCGACGTATCGATCCAGGCCCAGGTGCTCAATCTGCTGAAGGCGCTCCAGCGCGAGCTCGGCCTGACCTACGTCTTCGTGGCGCACAACATGGGCGTCGTCGAGCACATCAGCGACCGCGTCGCCGTGATGTACCTCGGGCGCATCGCCGAGGTCGCCGAGCGGATCGACCTGTTCCGCCACCAGGAGCACCCGTACACGGTCGCGCTGATGTCGGCGATCCCGGTGCCCGATCCGGAGGTCCGGCGCAAGCGGGTGATCCTGCGGGGCGACGTCCCGAGCCCGGTGAACCCGCCGTCCGGGTGCCGGTTCCACCCGCGCTGCCCGCTACGGGCGTCGCTCGGGAATCCGACCATCTGCGTGACGGACGTGCCGGAGCTCAAGGATGTGGGCGCCGGTCATCTCGCCGCGTGCCACTTCCGCGGTCCGGGTGCGCCGGACGTCCCCGCGGTGCCGACCGAGACCGGCGTGGCGACGACGCCGGCGGGGGTGTCTGGCTAGGAGGTCGGGGCCGGCGGGGTCGCCCCGTTCGTGCCGTCCGCGTCGTCGGCGGCGTGGACAGGGGGCCCACCGATCACCGTCTCGGCGATGGCCACGGTCTGTGCCTCGGCTTGCGCTCCACCGTCCTGTGGTCGGATCGAGGCCAGTGCCGCCTCCGGTGTCCCGCGGCGGACCGGGCTCATGTCGATGTGGCTGACGCCCACGTCCGACGCCAGGGCCTGCTCCGCGAAGTGGCAGGCCGCGCCGTGGTCGCCCTGCAGGATGCGGATCGGCGGATCGACCGTCCGGCACTCCTCGGGCTTGCCGAGGCGCTCGTAGAGCCAGCAACGGGTGTGGAAGCGGCAGCCCTCGGGCGGATTCACGGGGCTCGGGACGTCGCCGGTGAGGATCACTCGCTTGCGCTTGCGCTCCATCTCTGGGTCGGGCACCGGCACTGCGGACAGCAGCGCTCGGGTGTAGGGGTGGCCAGGGGCCGCGTACATGATCTCCGGCGGCCCGATCTCGACGATCTTGCCGAGGTACATCACGGCAACCCGGTCACTGATGTGCTTCACGACCGACAGGTCGTGGGCGATGAACAGGTAGGTCAGGCCGAGCTGCTCGCGCAGGTCGGTCAGCAGATTGAGGACCTGGGCCTGGATCGACACGTCGAGCGCGGAGATCGGCTCGTCGCACACGATGAACTCGGGCTCGACCGCCAGCGCGCGAGCGACACCGATGCGTTGTCGCTGGCCACCGCTGAACTCATGCGGGTAGCGGCTGACGTACTTGGGATCGAGACCGACGATGCGCAGCAGGTCGGCGACGCGCTCCCTGCGCGCCTCGCCCTTGGCCAGTCTGTGGGTGTCGATCGGCTCACTGATGATCGAGCCGACCGTCATCCGCGGATCGAGTGACCCGTACGGGTCCTGGAAGATGATCTGCATCCGCCGGCGCATCTTGCGCAGCGCCTCGCTCTTGAGCGTGGCGAGGTCGATCCCATCGAAGGTGACCTTGCCGGACGTCGGCTCGCGGAGCCGGATCATCGCCCGACCGGTCGTGCTCTTGCCGCAGCCGGACTCGCCGACCAGACCGAGCGTCTCGCCCTTGCGAACCTGGAATGTGATCCCATCGACGGCCTTGACGGTGCCGACCTCGGTCTGGAAGATGCCCGACCGGATCGGGAAATGGACCTTGAGGTCCTCGACCTCGACGAGGTTCGGCTGGCCGGCGGATGGGGCGGTGTGCGGCAGCTCCATCGTGGTCGTCATGCGATCCACCCGTCGGGCTGGGTCGCCCAACAACGGGCGTGGTGGTTGGTCTCACCGCGCCTGGTCAGCTCTGGTTCGTCCTGGCGGCAGATATCGCGGGCGAACCGGCAGCGCGGCTCGAACCGACATGCATCGGGCGGGTTGACCAGGAATGGCGGGAGGCCCTCGATCGTCCGGAGCCGCTCACCGCGGATGTCGTCGATCCGCGGTAGCGAGTCGAGCAGGCCCCACGAGTACGGCATCCGTGGCTTCTCGAACAGCTCGTCGACCGTGCCGGTCTCGACGATCCGGCCGGCGTACATCACGTTGACCCGGTCGCACATGCCCGCGGCGATGCCGAGGTCATGGGTGATCATCAGCACGGCGGTGTGGAACTCGTCCGACAGCCGCGAGATCAGCTCGAGGATCTGGGCCTGGATCGTCACGTCCAGGGCGGTCGTCGGTTCGTCCGCGAGGATGAGCTTGGGGTCGCACGATAGGGCGATCGCGATCATGACGCGCTGGCGCATCCCGCCCGAGAACTGATGTGGGTAGTCGTTGAGGCGATCCTTGGCGCGCGGGATGCCGACTTTGCCGAGCAGTTCCGCGACCCGCTCGAGCGCTGCCTTTTGTGACAGCCCCATGTGCTGCCGGATCGACTCCGCGATCTGATAACCGATGGTGAGCGTGGGATTGAGGCTGGTGAGCGGGTCCTGGAAGATGAACCCGATCTCCTTGCCGCGCAGGTGCCGCATCTCGTCGGGATCGATCTTGAGGACGTCGATGCCGTCGAAGACGATCTCGCCGCTGACGATCCGGCCGGGCGGGTTCGGGACGAGTCGGGCGATCGAGAGGGCGGTCACACTCTTGCCGCATCCGGACTCGCCCACCAGTCCCAGGGTCTCGCCATACCCCAGATCGAACGACACATCGTCGACCGCCTGGACGACGCCATCGGGCGTGAAGAAGTGGGTCGACAGGTTCTTGACGGTGAGGAGCTTGTCGGCCTTGCGGTCCTGCTTCGCCGAGTCGGGTGGCGCTGTCGCGCGCCGAGCGTCGTCCGCGGAGACCTCGATGATCGTCGGGGCCGCGTCCGTCACGGCCTTATCCGCCGCCGTCACCTACTGCTTGCCCTTGAGCTTGGGGTCGAGCGCGTCGCGCAGACCGTCGCCCAGGAACGTGAATCCGATCAGCGCAAGTGCGATCGCGATGGCCGGGAACAGCACGAGATGCTCTTCGGACCGGATGTACTTCTGGCCCTCGGCGATGAGGCTGCCCCACGACGCGCGAGGTGGCTGGACCCCGACGCCGATGTACGCGAGGGTCGCCTCGGCCAGGATCGCGCTCGGGATACCGAGCGTCACCGCGACGAGGATCGGCCCGATCCCGTTGGGCAGCAGGTGGCGGGTGACGATCTTCCGATCCGGCACCCCGATGGCCCGGGCAGCCTCGACGAACTCCGTCTCCTTGAGCGCCATCAGCTGACCGCGGACCAGCCGGGCGACGGTGACCCACGATGTGATGCCGATCGCGACGAACACGAGGAACAGCCCGTCCAGGGCCTGCCCGAAGAAGGTCTCGCGGAACGCGACCGACAGCAGGATGATGAAGAGCAGGTCCGGGAATGCGTAGATCACATCCGTGAAGCGCATCAGGAGGTTGTCCAACCGCCCACCGAACCAGCCTGCCAGCGCGCCGATCGGGACGCCGATCGTGAGGATGACGAGCTGGACGACGAACGCAACCGAAACACTGATGCGGGCACCGTCCAGGAGCCGGCTGAGGAGGTCACGCCCCAGTTGATCGGTCCCGAGCGGGTGCCCGGGGGTGCCCGGCGGCAACGGCCCCCCGCCGCCGGCAAAGACGGCCTTGAGGTCCTGGGCCTGATACGGCCACGGCGCGATCATCGGCCCGAAGATCCCGACGAACAGCAGGAGCAGGACCAGGATCAGGCCGAGGATCGCCAGGCGGTTCTTTCGGAGCCGCCCGAACGCATCGCTCCAGAGGCCGGCGCTCGCTCGCGGTCGCGCCGATCGGACGAGGACGCCCTGCGTGGTCACCGGTCCCTCCTGCTAGCCGTAACGGATCCGCGGATCGATGTACGCGTAGAGGATGTCGACGACCACGTTGAGGAATGCGACGGCGAACGCATAGAGCATGGTCATCGCCATCAGCAGGCTGTAGTCGCGGGTCTGGATCGCGTTGAGATAGAACTGGCCCACGCCAGGCACGCTGAAGATGCGCTCGATGATGAACGAGCCGGTCACCAGGAAGGCGAGGGTGGGCCCGAGGATGGTGACCACCGGGATGAGCGCATTGCGGATCATGTGCCGCGAGACCACCGCATCCCCGCGCAGGCCCTTGCTATGGGCGGTGCGGATGTAGTCCTTGCGCGTGACCTCGAGCATCGACGCTCGGGTGTAGCGGGCGATGACCGCGATCGGGAAACCGGCCAGGGCGATCGTCGGAAGCACCCAGTGCGCCGGGGTCTTCCAACCGCCGGTCGGGAACCACCCGAGGGTGACGGCGAACACGACGATCAGCAGGATGGCCAGCACGAAACTGGGCGTGGCGATACCCACGATCGATAAGGACGTCGAA
>DATAFZ010000125.1:0-14416 GCA_036257225.1 Candidatus Limnocylindrales bacterium
TGGAGTTGGTTTCGGGGTCGCCATGACGACGGGCTTGGGCTTGGGCTTGGCGGTCGGCTTGGGCGTCGGCTTGGGGGTGGCCTTGGGCGCCGCGGTGCCGCCGCACTTGTCGGCGAACAGGACGGTCCACATCTTCTTACCGTCCGAGCCCTTGTAGGCCCCGACCCCGATCGCCTCCCAGGACCGGCCCAGGACGTTCTTTCGGTGCCCCGACGAGTCCATGAACATCCGGTGGATGGCTGCGGTCGCCTCAGAGTCGGGATAGGTGTTCCAGCCGATGTTCTCGCCCGCGAGCCGGTAGCAGTAGCCCTTCGAATCGAGCTTCTTGAACACGTTGCCGTAGCCAGGGATGTCGTGGCTGAAGTAGTCGCGCTGGATCATGTCCTTGCTGCGCCAGCGAGCGACCGACGTCAGCACGCTATCGATCTTGAGCGCGCGCAACCCCGCGGCCGCGCGGCTCCGGTTGGTCAGTGTCACGAGCGCACGCTCAGAAGCCGAACTGAACGACCCACCGTCCCAGGCCATGGCCGGCCCGGCCGACGCCAGGCCGGCGAGCGAGATGAGCGCGACGACGAGGGCGAGTGAGATCGGACGGACGTGGTGGCGGGTCGATCGATCGGACATGCGCTCGGCGAGGTCTCGTGCGGCCGTCGCTGGGGCGGCGGCGAGGGTTGTGGTGTGGTCCTCACCGTAGGCAGCGGGTACGGTCGGGTCTGTCGCGCGAAGGTCCCATCCGGTGCCCACCGAGGTACCGCAAAGGGCGGTGTGCGGCCGGTTCCGAGGCGCACCGCATTCGTGCTCACCCTGTTGCTATCGGGCGGAGCGGGCAGTACGTTCGGCCATCTTGGGGGTAGCCCGAATGGACCAGATCGCTTCCAGGGAGGCTGGGACTGCCGCAGGAAATGCGCCCGCGGGACCCGTCCCGTCCTTCCTCACAGGACTCGCACACGCGATGCACACGGCCGCGGCGAGCGAACGCGAACGCATCGGTGCGATGGTCGCGGACGACGCGACGGATCACATCGAGAAGGCCCGCTCGCGCGGTGCGATCGAGGCCGCGGAACTGCGCCGCCTGGCCGACGACGACATTCGCGAGATCGAGGCGTGGGCCGCGCGCGAGATCAGGTACGTCCGCCGCGAGGCCGGCCGCCGGACCAAGGAGCGCCACGCCGACCTGGCGTCGTTCCTCCAGCGCCACGACGCGATCATCGCGACCGAGATCGCCGGCGTAGAGACCGCGATCGCTGACTATGCGGCCACCCTGGCCCACTTCGTGGAGGGTCTGATCGCGACCGCCGACCCGGGCGAGATCGCGCGCCGTGCCGACTCGGTCCCGATGCCGCCCGACCTGGACGACGTCCGCGCGCATGCGCGGGCCGCTGCCGTTGCGGTGTTCGACCGCGACGACGACGACGACGTTGCCGCGGCCGGGATGGCGATGGGCGGCGGTACGCCGGAGGCGGTCCCCGACCCGGGTGTCGGCGTGATGGATCCCGAGGCCGACGGTCGCCCGGGCGAACTGCCGCTCGCGGTCGATCCACTACAGGTGCCCGAGGACGAGCCGAACGTCGCCGAGGAGGCTGGCGCCTCCGAGGGGGCCACGAGTCCGAGCGACCAGCCGACCGGAGCGCTGCGCTTCTTCCGGGCGCTGGTCCCGTGGCCGGCGGCCTCGGGCACGCCACCCGCGAACGACAGCGAGGCGCGTCAAGCCTGACCGCCGCCGAGGGGGCCCTGCAAGCATCGCGATAGCGCGCCTGGCGGCGCGCATCTGGCGAGCGATATCCGGCGGGCGCCACTGTTCAGCGATGGCAATGGCGGCCGATCTGACGAGCCTCACCAAACCAGTCCGAGCCACGACCTGGTCCTGTCGTGGCGATGCGCTGCCATCGTCGAGCGCGGCCGACCTGATCTCGGACCGACCCAATCGCTGGAACACCGAAGGCGTGCCGACCATCTACCTCAGCGGCGATCCCGGCCTGGCGCTGGTCGAGTCGGGACGCCACCCGGACGATCTCGAGGGGCACTCGCAGCTTGTCTCGGTGGACCTCGATCTGTCGCGCGCCGTGGACCTGCGTGACGGCTCGGTCCGCGAGGCGCTCGGCCTCCCCGATGGCTTGGACTGGATCCTCGACAGAGACCGGACGCGGGCCGTCGCCCAGTCGATCCGAAGCTCCGGTGGAGCCGACGGGATGGTAGTCCCGAGCGCCGGCGCGCTCGACCAGCCCGAGCGCTGGAATGTAGTCGTGTTCGCCGATGATCGGGCGCGGGTGACTGCGTCGTTGGCGCCGCCACGACCGGGCGGTGCGGTTCGGGTCGCCACGCCGCGGGGATGACGGCGACCGGTAACCCGTCGTTCGCATAGCTGCAAGACGCCACCGGTGGCCAGCAAGCGCCTCGATGCGCGTGCTCCGGCATCCTCGCGGCCGAGATGTCGATTCCCGTCAGCCCACCCCCCGTCACGACGTCAGGCTCCCGTGAGCTGCCCCCGTACGTGTCCAACGGCCTTATCGGTCTGCGCGTGCTGGATATCCCCCTGCTCCCAGGGATCGCACTCGTCAACGGCTTCGCGGGCTTGCATCCGACGCTGCTGGTCGAGGAGGCGGCGCAGGCGCCCTACCCGATCGCTGGGGACATCAGCCTGGGCGGGGTCTGGCTTTCCACGTCGACGCAGCAGGCAGACTTCGTCGACCAGCGCTACGACTTCGCGACCGGCGAGCTGACGACACGGTTCACGTTCGCCGCGGAGGGCACGACCGCCACGGTCGGGGTGCTGACCCTCTGTTCCCGGAAGCAACCGACGATCATCCTGCAGGAGGTCAGGGTCGAAGTCGACTCGCCATGCGACCTGGTGCTTCGGGCGATGGTGGATGTGAGCAAGCTGCACGGCCGGGCGGTCGATCGCCACATGGATCCGCCAGGTCGTGACGAGGAGGCCATCGACGGTTCGATGGCCTGGGAGTCGCTCGGCGGCAAGGCTCGCTGCGGCATCGCCCACGTCACCGAGTTCCTCGGGGACGCCGATGCGACCAAGACCCGACCGGATTGGGGTCGAGAGAGCTCCCTCGCCACGGACTACACGCTCCGCGCCAGGCCGGGTCGCTCGTACCGGCTCCGCCAGATCGTCTCGATGATCCCCGACGTCCTCCATCACGACCCCGCACGCGCTGCGGTCCGCCTGGCGAGCCGTGCAGGCGGAGACGGGTTCGATCGGCTCCGGGACGAGAACCACCGCGAGTGGGAGGAGCTGTGGAAAGGGCGAATCCTTGTCGATGCTGACGATGACCGCTGGCAGCAGCTCACCGACGCGGCGTTCTTCTACCTCAACACGTCGGTCCACCCGTCGGCGCCATCGAGCACTTCGATCTACGGGCTCGCCCGGTGGAACGACTACCACTACTACTACGGCCACGTCATGTGGGACATCGAGACATTCAGCGTCCCGTCCCTGTTGTTCTCGCAGCCGGATGCGGCTTACGCCCTCCTCGAGTTCCGGAAGCAGACGGCGCCGGCGGCCAGGAGCACCGCGAAGTTGCTGGGCCGGCGGGGGCTGCAGTTCCCGTGGGAGAGCGGACCGCTATACGGCGAAGAGGCGGCTCCCGGCGCGGGCCGGGCGTCATGGCACGAGGACCACGTGTCGCTCGACGTCGCCCGCGCCTTCGCCGACTACGGCCACGCGACCGGTGATCTGCGGTTCCTGGAGCACGACGCCGCGCCGATCCTGTACGGGGTCGCGGACTGGATCACGAGCCGCGTAAGCGGCGATGGGGACGGCTATGCGTTCCGGGAGACGATGGGCATCGCCGAGCGGAAGAAGGCCACGGACAACGACGCGTTCACGTTGATGTCGGCGATCACGGTGCTGCACCAGGCGATCGAGAGCGCCGAGCGACTGGGCCACGAGATCGTGCCGGCATGGCGTGAGGTGGCCGCCGGGCTGAGCGTCCGGCCGAGCGCGGAGAACGGCGCGATCATGAGTCACGACCGGTACAACCCGAACGAGGAAAAGGGGGCCACGCCGGGCCCGCTGGCCGGCATCTTCCCCGTCTGGTTCGACCTCGATCCCGAGGTCGCTCGGAGGACGCTGGAGTATTACCTCGACCTCGCGCCGGGATACATCGGCAGCCCGATGCTATCGTCGTTCTATGGCGTGTGGGCGGCGTGGGCGGGCGACCGCCGCCTGTCGTTGCGATTGCTCCACGAGGGCTACGCCGAGCTGATCGGCCCTCGCTTCCTGCAGACGCTGGAGCAGCATCCGACGAAGTATCCGGACAAACCGCCCTCAGGCCCGTTCTTCGCTAATCTGGGCGGGTACCTGATGAGCGTGCTGTACGGCTTCCCCGGGATCCGGCTCGGAGCCGGCGAGCCGGCAGACTGGCCGTGCCGTCCCGTCGTCCTGCCCGCTGGCTGGAAGTCGATCGAGGTCGAGCGGGCGTGGATCCGGCGCCGACCGGCACGCATCGTCGCCGAGCATGGTGCAGAGCGTGCGGTGATCGAGACCAGCGCCGCCAGGCGCCGGCAAGCCGCGTAGGCCACACCTGACAAGCGGGGGGACGGGGATGAGAAGCATCGATACGCGTGGGTCACGGCCACTCCGGATCGGTCTGATCGCGCCGCCGGTCCTGCCGCTGCCGCCACCGGCCTACGCAGGGACGGAGCGGATCGTGACGTCCCTGGCGCTCGGGCTTCACGCCCGCGGCCATCGGGTGACGGTGTTCGCCTCCGGCGATTCCGAGCTCCCCTGCGAGGTCGTGCCGGTGGTGCCGCGCGCCCTCTGGCATGAGGGGCTGTCCGGCGACATGTCCACGTACCTCCAGCTGGCGGCCGCCCGCGCGTGGGACGAGCTGGACCGCTTCGACGTCATGCACTCGCATGTCGACACGGCAGGGTTCTTCCTGGCGCGACATGCTGAGGTCCCGGTCGTCACGACCCTTCACCGGCGTCTCGACGTCGGCGGGGTCGCCGACCTCGTCGACGAGTTCTCGATGATCCCGCTCGTCGCGATCAGCGAGAGCCAGCGTCGCTGGAACCCGGGCGCGAATTGGGTCGCGACGATCCATCACGGCCTCGACTTCGCGGCTACTCCATCGAGCGATCGCCAGGGCGAGTACTTGTTGCTCGTCGGCCGGCTGACGCCGGAGAAAGGGATCGTCGAAGCCATCGAGGTCGCACGCCGGACCAGGCGGCGGCTCGTCATCGCCGCAAAGGCGCACGAGCCGTCGGAGCAGGCCCTCTTCGAGGAGATCGTCCGACCCGCGATCGATGCGGGGGTGGTCGACTGGCGAGGGGAGGTCGACCCGTCGACCCGTGACCGGCTGATGGTCGGGGCACTTGCGACACTGATGCTCGGAGCCTGGCCCGAGCCGTTCGGCCTCGTCGCGGTCGAGTCGATGGCGACGGGAACACCGGTGATCGCGCGCCGCGCCGGGGGCTATACAGAGACGATCGACCACGGCGTGACGGGCTATCTCGTCGACGACCTTGATGAAGCGGTCCTCGCGGTCAACCGAACGCCGCAGCTGGACCGTGCCCGGGTGCGCGCGATCGCTCGCGAGCGTTTCGACGTCGAGCGGATGCTGGACGCCTACGAGTGGGTTTACCGAGCCCTCATCGACGAGCGCTCTGGGCGCCTCGGGCGCACCGTCGAGCCGGAGGAGCCGGTGGCCGTTCCGATCGCTGTCGACCGATCCGAGCGCGTTCCGGTCGGTATCGACCGGCGCACGGGCCGCGGAGCCGATAGCGCCGAACCGTCGGTCGTCAGCTGAGCGCGCCGCCCCAGGAGTCGGCTGGCAGACTTCGATCCGTGAGCTCGATGACCGATCGGGTCGTCCTCATCACGGGCGCGACGGGTGAGCTCGGCCGGGTCACGGCACGGACGTTCGCCGAGGCGGGCGCACGCCTGGCCCTCTCCGGTACAGACGAGGCTGGCCTGCGCGAGATCGTCACGGACCTCGGGCTGGACGGCGATCGGTGGATGCCGGTCGTGGTCGACCTCCGTGATCGTGACGCGACGCGCGATGCGCTGGCGGCGACAGAAGCTGCGCTGGGCCGGTTCGACGTCCTGGCCCACCTCGTCGGCGGCTGGTCGGGTGGCACGCTGATCGCCGAGCTGGACCCGGCCGAGGTGACGTCGATGCTCGACCAGCACCTGTGGACGACGCTCAACGTCACGCAGAGCGTCGTGCCCGGCATGGTCCAGCGTGGCTGGGGTCGCGTCATGGCGGTCTCCGCGCCCGCCGCCACGGAACCGACCGCAAAGACCGCTCCCTACGCCATCGGCAAGGCCGCCGAGGAGGCGCTGCTCCGAACGCTCGCCCGCGAGACCGCGAACACCGGCGTGACCGTCAACCTTGTGATCGTCAAGGCGATCGACGAGAAACGCGAGCGCACGACCGACCCAAAGAAGACGTCGTGGACGACCCCCGAAGAGATCGCCGCGGTCTTCCGTTTCCTCGCTTCGGATGACGCGGCCGCGGTCAGCGGCGCGCGGATCCCGCTGTTCGGTCGCTGACCGTCCGTCCGACGATCCTGACTAGGTGACCGACGAGACCAGCCCCTGCGCCTCGTCGATGAGCCGTGCCAGATGATCCTCGCCCCGGAAGCTCTCGGCGTAGACCTTGGCGACATCCTCGGTGCCGGACGGACGAGCTGCGAACCAACCGGACTCGGTCGTCACCTTGAGACCGCCGATCGGGGCGCCGTTGCCGGGCGCGTGGGTGAGGATCGCGGTGATCGGATCGCCCGCCAGCTCGGTCGCGGTCACGTCGGTCGGTGCGAGCCGGCCGAGCGCGGCCTTCTGGGCGGGCGTCGCGGGTTGGTCGATGCGCCGGTAGACCGGATCGCCGAACCGCTCCGTGAGACTCGCATATGCCTCGCCCGGGTCGTGGCCGAGCTTCGCGGTCAGCTCGCACGCGAGCAGGTCCGCGATGATGCCGTCCTTGTCGGTGGTCCAGACCGTCCCGTCACGTCGGAGGAAGGACGCGCCCGCGCTCTCCTCGCCACCGAATCCCAGCGAGCCGTCGACGAGGCCGTCGACGAACCACTTGAACCCGACCGGGACCTCGAACAGCCGCCGATGGGAATCCGCGACCACGCGATCGATCATCGATGACGAGACCAGCGTCTTCCCTACCCCGACCTCGGCGCCCCATGAGCGCGCGCCGCCGAACAGGTACGCGATCGCCGCGGACAGGAAGTGGTTCGGGGCGAGGAGGCCTCGCCCGGGCGTGACGATACCGTGGCGATCGGCGTCGGCATCGTTGCCGAGCGCGATGTCGAAGCGGTCGCGCAGCGCGACCAGCCGCGCCATCGCATAGGGCGACGAGGGATCCATCCGGATCTTGCCGTCCCAGTCGACGGTCATGAATCCGAACCTCGGGTCGACGGTCTCGTTGGTCACCGTCAGGTCGAGCGCGTACCGCTCCCCGATGGCGCCCCAGTACGCGACCGAGGCGCCGCCCATCGGGTCCACGCCGACGCGGAGGCCCGAGTCATGGATCGCGTCCATGTCGACGACACCGCGCAGGTCATCGACGTAGCGGCCGAGGAAGTCGTATCGGGTTATCCCCGCATCGACCTCGGCATCGGTCGCTCGCGGGACGCCGTCGACGCCGTCGGAACCAGTGGCCTCGAGCAGCCGGTTGGCCTCGTCCTGGATCCAGCGCGTGACGTCGGTATCGGCCGGCCCGCCATTCGGCGGGTTGTACTTGAACCCACCGTCGTCGGGTGGGTTGTGCGATGGCGTCACGACGATCCCGTCGGCGAGGCGCCGCCAGCTGTCCTTCGGACGGTTCGCGACGAGGATGGCGTGCGATACAGCCGGCGTCGGCGTGAAGCCGTCTGCCGCGTCGACCCGGACATCGACCCCACGGGCGACGAGGACAGACAGGGCTGTCCGTGTCGCCGGTGCCGACAAGGCGTGGGTATCGCGCCCGATGAACAGCGGGCCGCCGTAGCCACGCTGCCTGCGGTAGCGACAGATCGCCTCGGTCGTGGCCCGGATGTGGGCCTCGTTGAAGGCGCTCCGCAGCGACGAGCCACGATGCCCGGATGTACCGAAGGCGACGCGCTGTGCCGGGTCGGAGGGGTCGGGTCGCCGGTCGTAGTAGGCGGCCAGGAGGGCATCGGTATCGACCAGCGTGGCCGGGTCGGCAGGCTGCCCGGCCCGTTCGTCGAGGACCATGGATCTCATGATGTCACGTGCCGGCGGGCGCGACGCCGGTTCCCCGCCGCACCGCACTGGACGCCACCACACCACATGGGTGTTGCCAAAACCGTTGATGACGCGGTACGTTCGTCTGCCCTACGAGGCAGGACGAATGGACCAGACAGACGATCCCATCTTCCCGGATGCGAGCCATGTGAATGGCACGTCGGTGGTCGGGACGACGGAATCGCCCGGGGTGACCGAGGCCGATCCGCCCACCGCTGACCAGCCAGCGCGGAGCCACGAGGGCGGGCTACGGCCCGGCTTCCTGTCGGAGCTCGCCAGCGCGATGCGAGCAACCGCCGAACGAGAACGGGAGACCATCGCCGCCCGCGTCGCCGAGGACGCGGCCGGCCACATCGACAAGGTCCGCGCCCGGGCGGCGATCGAGACTGAGGAGCTCCGCCGGCTTGCCGAGGAGGACGTCGAGCACATCGAGGAGTGGTCCAGGAGCGAGATGGATCGCATCCGCGCCGAGGCCGACCAGAAGATCGCCGACCGCCGATCGAGCCTCGACGACTACCTCAAGCAACACGACGCGATCATCGACAGCGAGATCGAGGGCGTCGACGCCGCCGTCGCCGAGTACGGCACGACCCTCGACCGCTTCTTCGCGGAGCTCGCCGAGGCGGGCGATCCGGCCGCGATCGTGGCGCGAGCCGAGGCGCTGCCGCCACCGCCCGACCTCGACCAGGTGCGTGCGCAAGCGCGTTCGAAGGCGGTTTCGATCTTCGCGGAGCCAGACGCCGCGCCCGAAGTAGAGGCTTCGCCCGCCGTCATCGCCGAGGCCGCTGTCGTGGACGTGCCCGCCCCGGAGAACGCTCCCGCGACGACAGAAGCGGTCGTCGACAGCAAATCGGTGGAGGCGGCGGAGTTCGTCGCGCCGACGACCTCCATCGAAGCATCCGATGGCGCCGGTGACGCCGCAGCCATCGCCGACATCGATACGGGGGCCAGGGTCGCCGGATCGGAACCGACGGCGATCGGCGAGGACGCAAGCGAAGCGAGCCCGGGCACCGAGCCGGTGCCGGTCATGGATCCCGCCGCGACCGCCGATCAGACCTGGCCGCCCGCACCGGCGCCCGAACCGGAACGATCCGAGCTCGCTCCGTCGGTCGACCACACGAGCGCCGCGGTCCGCCTCCTGCGGTCCGTCGCACCGTGGACGGCTCCGACCCACGCCGGCTCGGAGAACCGGTCCGACTCCGACTGACCTCGGCGGCCTGCCGGCCGCCCACATCCGCACAAGCGACGACGACCGCGCCGATGGCGCGGTCGTCCTTCGTGTCACGTGCGCGCCTGCGTGATTCGTAAGGAAGCCGAAAGGTGGAGGCCGCCGTCGGAGTGGTAGGCTCGCGCCGGGTCGGGAGGAGTGGCGAACACCGCCATGTGGAGGTGCACCCATGACTACGGTCGCGTCGTTCCCGGACATCCATCGATCGGGTCGCAGGCCAGATCGGATCCCGCGGGCTCGCGTCATCCCTGGGCTCGCCGCAGCACTGCTTATCGTCGGTGCCTGCAGCACCGGCGCGAGCTCACCGGCAGCCCCCGCGTCGGCCTCGGTCGCCCCGCCCAGCGCCGCGGCCTCGCCCAGTGCCGAGCCGAGCCTGGCCGCTTGGGAGCCAACGGGGCCGATCACCTTCGTCGTGCCGTTCGCGGCCGGCGGCCCCACGGATACGGTGACGCGGCTGGTCGCGGAGCCGATGAGCGCCACGCTCGGCCAGCAGATCGTCGTGAGCAACGTCGCCGGCGCCGGCGGGACCCTCGCCGCGGGGCAGGTAGCGGAAGCCGACGCCGACGGGTACACGGTGCTGATGCACCACATCGGCATGTCGACGGCACCGTCGCTGTATCCCGATCTGCCGTACGACCCGTTGACCTCGTTCAAGACCATCGGCCTCGTCACCGAGGTCCCGATGACGATCGTCGGCGGAACCGAGTTCGCGCCCACCAACCTCCAGGAGCTCGTCGAGCACCTCAAGGCCAACGCGGCGTCGGTCAACTACGCCAATGCCGGGGTCGGGGCGGCGTCCCACCTCTGCGGATTGCTCATCGAGCAGGCGGTCGGCGTGGACGTCACCGAGGTCGAGTACGAGGGCACCGGCCCTGCCATGGACGACCTGCTCGGCAACCAGGTCCACTTCATGTGCGACCAGACGACCAACACCACGACCCAGATCAAGGCCGGCACGATCAAGGCCTACGCCATCACCAGCCCCGAGCGGATCGAGGCGTTGCCCGATGTCCCGACGACCACCGAAGGCGGGCTACCCGACGTCCAGGTCCGGGTGTGGCACGGGCTGTATGTCCCCGCCGACACACCCGACGACGTCGTCGCCACGCTCTCGCAGGCCCTGCAGGGCGCATTGACCGACGACAACGTGATCGCCAAGTTCGCCGAACTGGGCACCACGCCGGTCGCTGCCGATCAGGCCACCCCGGAGGCGCACACAGCCAAGCTCCAGGAGCAGATCGAGGTCTGGAAGCCATTGCTCAGTACCGCCGGTAGCTGAAGCGGCACGGTACCGAAGCGTGCGGGCCGGGCGACGCGAGTCGCCCGGCCCTACTATCGGCGGCAGCTACGCCAAGCGAGATCGCCGTGAGAGTGTCGATGGCGCGGTCCCCGAAGGACGTCCTGGCCGGCGTGCTCTTCGTCGTCTTCGGGCTTGGCTTCGGCTTCGGGGCCACGGCCTATGAGATCGGCGACCCCGTACGGATGGGGCCGGGCTTCTTCCCGCTCGTCGTCGGCGTCCTCCTGGCGACTCTTGGCGTCATCATCGCGGCGACACGGTCAGCCGAGGCCGATCTCGAGGCGATCTCCGCACCACCGTGGCGGGCAGCCATCCTGATCCTCGGGGCGCTCCTCGTCTTCGGCCTGACGGTTCGCGGGCTCGGATTGGTCCCGTCCACCTTCGTAACGGCGCTGTTGGCCTCCCTCGCCAGCCGCGAGACGAGGCTTCCGATGGCTGTCCTGCTGGCGGCCGGCTTGACCGTCGTCAGCATCGCGATCTTCGTGGTCGCCCTGAGCCTGCGGCTGCCGCTCGTCGGCCCGTGGATCCCGATCTAGGGCGCGACGATGGAGCTCCTCGAGAATCTCGCCCTCGGACTGACCACGGCGCTGAGCCCGGAGAACCTGTTCTGGTGCTTCGTGGGCGTCTTCCTGGGCACGCTCGTCGGCGTACTGCCGGGGATCGGCCCCACGGCGACCATCGCGATGCTGCTGCCGATCACGTTCACCTTCGAGCCGGTGACGGCGCTGATCATGCTGGCCGGCATCTACTACGGAGCCCAGTACGGCGGATCGACGACGGCGATCCTGATCAACCTGCCGGGCGAGACGTCATCCGCCGTGACGGCCATCGACGGTCACGAGATGGCCAGGGCCGGTCGCGCTGGGACCGCCCTCGCCGCCGCGGCGCTCGGTTCGTTCTTCGCGGGCACGGTCGGGACGCTGGTCCTCGTGCTATTCGCTCCCGCGCTTGCCAGCATCGCGCTCGGCTTCGGCTCGGCGGAGTTCTTCTCGCTCGTCGTCCTCGGTCTGATCGCATCGACGGCCCTGGCACGCGGATCGACGGTCAAGGCACTGGCGATGATCCTGCTCGGGCTCCTGTTCGGGACCGTCGGTCAGGACCTCTACACGGCCACGCCGCGATTCACGTTCGGGAACCGCGAGCTGTACTCGGGGATCAACTTCGTGTCCGTAGCCGTCGGCATGTTCGGGATCGCGGAGATCCTCCGCAACCTCGAGGTGGAACGTGGCCGCGACGTGCTCGTGCGGACCGTATCGAACCTGCTCCCGTCACGCGCGGACCTCCGGCAGATCGCCGGCCCCGTCCTCCGCGGCACGGTACTCGGGTCGGCGCTGGGCGTATTGCCCGGAGCCGGCCACGTGCTCGCCTCGTTCGCGTCGTATAGCGTCGAGAAGCGCGTCTCGAAGGAACCGAAGCGGTTCGGCCATGGCGCCATCGAAGGCGTCGCGGGGCCGGAGGCGGCGAACAACGCGGCCGCCCAGACGTCCTTCATCCCGCTGCTCACGCTCGGTCTACCCGCCCACCCGGTGATGGCGCTGATGGTCGGCGCCTTCATCATCCAGGGGATCACGCCAGGCCCCAACGTGATCGTGGACGAGCCGGAACTCTTCTGGGGCCTCGTCGTCTCGATGTGGATCGGCAACCTGCTCCTCGTCCTGCTCAACCTGCCGTTGATCGGCGTATGGGTCCGCCTCCTCAAAGTGCCGTATCGCGTGCTGTTCCCGGCGATCGTGGCCTTCGCCTGCATCGGGACGTATTCGATCAACCAGAACCCCTTCGATGTCTACGCGATCGCGTTCTTCGGCCTACTTGGGTACGTCCTCGTGAAGCTCGGCGCCGAACCGGCGCCGTTCCTGCTCGGGTTCGTCCTTGGCCCACTCCTGGAGAACCACATGCGCCGGGCGCTGATCATCTCGCACGGCGACCCGACGACGTTCCTGACCCGGCCCATCTCGCTCGCCCTGTTGATCGTGGCAGCCGTCGCCTTGGCACTGGCACTCCTGCCGGCGATCCGCCGCAAACGCGACGTCGTGTTCCAGGAAGAACCTGCCTAGGTCTACATTCCCGGAGCTGACGCGAGGATTGACAAACGAAGGCCACCGGTAGACCCATACCCCATGACCGGCGTCGCACCGGAGCGATGCCGCCAGGCGGAAGGGTATGGATACCGATCTCGTGATCCGATCCCAGCGCGGTGACAAGGAGGCGTACGCCCTGCTTGCCACCGAGATCGCCGACCGGTTCCTTGCCGTGGCGCGCAGGATCCTGCGCGACATCGACCTCGCCGAGGATGCGACGCAGCAGGCGCTGCTCGCCATCTGGCAGGACCTCCCGCAGCTCCACGACCCGGCCCGCTTCGAGGCCTGGTCGTACCGGATCCTCGTGCGCGCCTGTTATGCCGAGGGTCGGAAGGAGCGGCGCTGGGCGCCCAACCTTCGGCTGTTGCCGGCGGATGAGCCCGTGACGGATCGCGACCTGAGCTCGGTCGTGGATCGCGAGCAGCTCGACCGTGGTTTCAGCCGGCTCTCCATCGATCACCGCGCGGTGGTGGTGTTGCACCACTACCTCGATCTGCCGCTCGACCGGGTCGCCGACGTCCTCGGCATCCCAGTCGGGACGGCCCACTCTCGACTTCATCACGCGATGCGCGGGTTGCGGGCGGCACTCGATGCCGACGCGCGACCGCCGGTGCGGGAGGTTGCCCGATGAGCAGCGATCTCGACACTACGCGCATCGTCCGGTCGTGGCTTCGCACGGATGAGCACGAGTCCGCAGCCCGCGTCCTCGACGAGGTGCTCGCCGCACTGGACACGACCCCACAGCGCCGGTCGTGGTGGCCGGCGTGGAGGTTCGCCCACATGAATTCGTTCGCCAAGCTGGCGATCGCGACCGCCGCGGTGGTGGCCATCGCCGTCATCGGTTACAGCCTGTTGCCCGCGCGCGACCAGGCAGATGTCGGCGGTCCCGCCGCTTCGCCGTCGCCCTCACTATCCCCGTCACCCGCTCCCGCTGCGTTTCCGCCGGCAGGCGTCCTGGCGATCGGTCAGCGCCATTCGATCACGCTCGAGGGCCGCCGAGTCACGTTCACCGTGCCCACCACCGATTGGGTCAGCAATGGTTCCTACAGTATCGACAAGGCCGCCGGCATCGGACCGGACGGCGCGGGCTTCATCTTCTGGGTCGACACACCTGACCGCGTCTTCCGCGACCCGTGCAAGCAGGCGATGGGTCCGCCGATCGGAACGTCGATCGCCGATCTCGCGGACGGCGTCGCGTCGGTCCCCGGAGTCGAGGTCGTCGATGGACCGACGGACGCAACGGTCGGGGGACACGCCGCGAAGCGGATCGTGATCACGATCCCGGAGGACATCGGCTGCGCCGCGACCGACTTCCACCTGTGGACGTCGCCGGATGACGACATCGGCCGGTATGCGTCGGCGCTGGCTTCGACCATCCGGACATGGATCATCGACGTCGATGGGACATCCGTGTGGTTCGATGCCGAGACGTACGCGGGCGCCGGACCGAAGCCCGGCCAGGAGATCCAGCAGATCGTTGATTCGATGCAGTTCGAGTAGATCAGGACAGTCCACGACGGCGGTCGCCCTTGGCGGCCGTCGTCGGACGTCTACGTCTCGGCTTCGATCAGCTGCTTCATCTTCGCCAGCGACGCCTCGACCAT
>DATAFZ010000126.1:0-20173 GCA_036257225.1 Candidatus Limnocylindrales bacterium
CGATTGCCGAGTTGCGCGAGCACCGATGCCGGGACGTCGGTCGGGGCCTGCGTCACGAAGTACACCCCGACGCCCTTCGAGCGGATGAGCCGGGCGGTTCGCTCGATCTGGTCCATCAGCGCCTCGGAGGCGTCGTCGAAGAGCAGGTGGGCCTCGTCGAAGAAGAAGCACAGCTTCGGTTTCGGCAGGTCGCCCGCCTCGGGCAGGGTCTCGTAGAGCTGGGCGAGCATCCACAGCATGAAGGTCGAGAACAGCCGGGGCTGGTCCATGACATCGGACAGCTCCAGGACGCTGATGACGCCGTGGCCATCGGACGTCGTCCGGATGAGGTCCTCGACCTCGAACTCGGGCTCGCCGAAGAAGACGTCCGCCCCCTCTTGCTCGAGCACGATGATGGATCGCAGCAGGACCCCGACGGTCGCCGTCGACATCCCGCCGTAGTCCTCGAGGATCGCCTTGCCCTCGTCGGACGAGAGGAACTTGAGCGTGGTGGCGAGGTCCGTGAGGTCGAGCAGCGGCAGGTCGTTGTCGTCGCAGTATTTGAAGACCAGCGACAGGACGCTCGTCTGCGTCTCGTTGAGGTCGAGGACCTTGCCGAGCAGCAGCGGGCCGAACGAATGGACGGTGGCGCGGACCTGGGCGCCCTGCCTGCCGGACAGGGACAGGAACTCGACCGGGTGGCCGGCCGCTTCGAACTCCCAGCCGAGCGAGGCCGCCCGCTCCTGGACCTTCGGGTTCGCCGCATCGCCGGGCAATGCGATGCCCGACAGATCGCCCTTCACGTCGGCGGCGAATACCGGCACACCCGCCTTCGAAAGCTGGCCGGCCAGCAGCTGGAGGGTCTTGGTCTTGCCGGTCCCGGTGGCGCCTGCGACGAGGCCGTGGCGGTTCAGGATCGACATCGGGATGCATACGCGGACATCGTTGAAGAGCTCGCCGTCGTGCATCGCGCTGCCCACGATCAGGCTCGGCTCCTCGAAGGTGTAGCCGGCCGACATCGCGTCGCGGAATGCCTGATCCATGGGTCCTCCGAGGCAGCCCGTGCGTCGTCTGGGGGGAGGCGCAAGCGTACCATCGGGCCACGAGGCGCCTCGATCCTGGATGTGCACCGGGACCTTCGTACGGGTGATAAGCGGTGGTCCAAAGGAGTACAGATAGGTAGGCCGGGGTGGCTTGACGGGGGACGTTCGCAACGAGCATGTCAACGAAGTCGACGGCGATCTCGCGATCGTCGGGTCGCGCGATCCGTCGCCTCACGACTGCCGCGTTCGCGCTGCACCTTTTGGCGGCCGTCATCGCCGTCGGGGCGTTGATCGCGCTGGTCGGGAATGCGCTCGATCCTGCCTACTCGACGATGGACCCCGTCGTGCCCGTCGCGGCAGCGACCGCGACGCTCGCCGTGCTCGTTCTCGGCGCGCAGGCCATCGCGACAGCGCGGATCCGCCGGCACGCGACCGCCCTCGAGACGGAGCGGACGGACCTGCGTGAGGCCTACGACCGGGCGCGGCTCGACTCGCTTCGCGACGGGTTGACCGGACTCGGCAACCACCGTGCGTTCCAGGAAGAGCTCGACGCTCAGGTCGCGACGGCGCGGGACGACGACGGACCCCTCGCGTTGCTCATCATCGATGTCGACGATCTCAAGAAGATCAACGACAGAAAGGGTCACGCCGCAGGGGACGAGTTGCTCCGGGCGGTGGCGCAGGTGATGCGCGGGAACCTGCGGCGATCGGATCGGGCATACCGGATCGGCGGCGACGAATTCGCGTTGCTGCTGCCGGGCTGCGGCCTCGACGATGCCGAGATCATCGCCAATCATCTACTCGCCGCGACCCTCAATGGCCACCACGGTCGGATCGGCACCTTCTCGGTCACGATCGGGCTATCTGCGTTCCCGAATCCCAGCTCCGATCGACAGCAGCTGCTGCATCACGCCGACGCCGCGATGTACTCCGGAAAGCGGCACGGGAGGACGAAGGTCGAACGGTTCGATCCGTCGCGACACGGGATCGCCGACGACACCCGGACGCTCGCGCAGCTGATCGCCGCGGTGGAGCGCGTGACCTCGAAGGGCCGATTGCGCGCCGTCTATCAGCCGATCTACTCCCTTCGGACCGGGGTCGTGACGGGGTTCGAAGGGCTCGTGCGGCTCGGACCCGAAGCCGAGTTCGATGACCCGACGGCCCTGTTCGTGGCCGCGGAGGCGACCAGCCGGACCATCGAGCTCGACGTCGTGTGTGCGGAGACGGTCCTCGCAAACGCGCGTGACCTTCGACCAGACCAATACCTGTCGATCAACCTGTCGCCACGGACGCTGGAGTCCGATGCCTTCAGTCCGCTCGAGGTGCTCGCCCTGTCACGCCGTCATGGCGTACCGCCGGAACAGCTCGTGATCGAGCTCACCGAACGAGAGGCCGTGGAGGACCTGAAGAGCCTTCGTGCGGCCGTCGCGACCTTGCGACGTCAGGGCGTCCGCATCGCGCTCGACGACATCGGCGCGGGGAATGCCGGCCTGCGGCTGCTGAGCGAGGTCGACTTCGACATCATGAAGATCGACCTCTCCCTTGTTCGCGCAGGGGCCACCCACGAGCCGTCCGAGGCAGTGCTGCGCGCCCTCGGGAGCTTCGCCCGTCAACGCGGTCACATGATCGTGGCAGAAGGCATCGAGACGCCCGACCTCCTCGAGGCCGTGCTCGAGCTCAACTACGACGCCGGGCAGGGATACCTGTTCGGACGGCCGGGATCGACGATGGCCATGTCGGACCTCAAGCTCGTGGACCTGATCACCGACGCCGGCCGCTCTGCCCACCCTGCGGCCTGACCAGCATCGCGGCTCAGGCGTCCGGGCTGGGGTAGCTCCCGAGCACCCGCGTCATGGTCGTCACACCGCGGACCTCGTCGAGGGCCGCCGCCATCGATGGGTCCGCGCGGTCACCGTCGAGATCGATCCAGAACACGTATTCCCACGCCCGCTCACGGCTGGGCCGGGATTCGAGCTTGCGCATGTTCAGGCCGTGCGCCGCGATCACACGCAGCACGGCCAGCAAGGTGCCGGGCTGGTTGCGGACGGCCACGACCAGCGTCGTGCGCCGTCGGTCCGGGGGATCGACGAGCGCGGGTGGCCGGCCGTCCGGCCGCGCCAGGACGAGGAAGCGGGTCCGGTTGCCGGGCAGGTCGCCGATGTCGTCGGCCAGGATCTCGAGGCCGAACAACGCGGCCGCCCGAGGCGACAGCACCGCGGCAGCACCCCGTTCGCCCGCGTCGGCGATGGTCTTTCCCGCGCCAGCCGTGTTGTAGGTCGACAGCATCTGCCAGGGCCGTGCGCGCAGGAATGCCTCGGCCTGCCCGAGCGCCTGGATATGGGAGTAGACCCGCTCGATGTCCTCGAGCCGCTGACCCGGCAGCGCGGCGAGACATAACCGCACGGGCACCATCACTTCGCCGTGGATCACGAGGTCGAACTCGACGAGCAGGTCGTAGTTCTCCCGGACCGTGCCGTTGATCACGTTCTCGATCGGCACGACGCCCGCCGCCGCCCTGTCGTCCGCCACCGCCTCGAACACCGCGCGGAACGAGCCGACGGCGGTGCGAGGGGCATCCCCGAACGCCGCGAGGACGGCGTCCTCGGCGAACGCACCGGGTTCCCCGGCGTAGACGATCGGGCGCGACGACATGCACGAGTGTAGGCACGGCCCGGCGGCCCTCGCCCGCGGAGGGCGCGGGGCGCACCCAGCAGCCATGCGGACCACTCCGCACCGGGCCGATGGTCCCATCACCACTGATACCACCAGCGTGGTGCGGGCGTCGGCGCCGTTCGGTACAAACCGGGGTGAGGACCTCGAGACCTAGGACCCTGCCGCTTGCCGATCTCTGACCAGGGCGCTCCACGCCGACCGACCGCTCGCGCGCGCGGCGCGCCCGCTCCGGACACGCGCACGTCCGCGGCCCGGCGGGCCCTCGTCGTCGTGCTCGGACGGATCCCCACGCAGGTGCGCGTGTGGACGCTGACAGCCGTGCTCGCGACCGCGGCCCTGGTGTTCTACGCCCTGGTCCTGGGCGATCACCCGGGTCGCGATGCGCCCTTCGGCATCCCATGGCCGGTGATCGCGATCGCCGTCCTCGTGGCCGAGCTCAAGGTCGTCCAGGTCCACTTCCGGCGCGAGACGCATGCCTTCTCGCTGAGCGAGTTCCCGGCCGTGATCGGCATGTTCTTCCTGCCACCCGGCGAGTACCTCCTGGCGGTCCTGGCCGGATCCGCGGTGGCATTCGTCCTGACCGGCTCACGCCTCGTGAAGTTCGCGTTCAACCTCGCGAACTACGGGCTGATCGCCGTCGTCTCCATCGCCATCGTGCTGACGATCGCGGCGCCGACGGGTCCGCCCGGTCTTCGCGAATGGGCCGCCGCGTTCGCCGCGACGATGTTCGCCACGGTCCTCAGCTCGGTGAGCATCGCCCTGGTCATCACGCTCTCGGGTGGCGCTCCTCAGTTCCAGAAGCTCCCGGAGATGATCCAGTTCGGGAGCATGGTCGCGCTCGCCAACACGAGCCTCGCCGTCCTGGCAGTGACCATCCTGTGGCTCGATCCGATCCTGCTGTGGCTGCTCGTGCTGCCCCTGGTGATGATCTTCGTCGCCTACCAGGCGTATATCTCCGAGCGCGAGAAGCACGAACGCCTCGAGCTGCTGTACGAATCGTCGCGGATCCTGCAGCACTCGCCCGAGATCGATTCGACGCTGGTCGCCCTGCTGAGCCACGCTCGGACGATGTTCCGCGCGGAACTGGCGGAGGTGGTGCTCTACCCGCGGTCGCCGGGGGCGGAGGGCCTCTGGGCAAGATCGTGGCACGACCGCGACCCCGAGATCGCAAGCTCCGGCCCGGACGCGCTGGCGGAGCCGCTGCACCACCTGGTCAGGACCTCGACGCGGCCGTTCATGCACGAGTCCCTCGATCACCGCGGCCGCCTCGCGCGGCAGATGGTCGGGGCGCTGCGCGGGGAGTCCGACATCATCGGGGCACTGATCGTCACCAACCGGCTGACCGAGGGGACGACCTTCGGCGACGACGACCTGCGGCTGCTCGAGACGCTGGCGAACCAGACCGCGGTCGCGCTCGAGAACGGCCACCTCGAGCAGTCGCTCGCCGAGCTGTCGCGACTCAAGGAGCAGCTCCGGCACCAGGCGTACCACGACCCGCTGACCGGGTTGCCGAACCGCACGCTCTTCCTCGAGACCGTGGCGGAGCGGATGGATGGGTCGAGTCCGCGGCTGCCCGTCGTGCTGTTCCTCGACCTTGACGACTTCAAGGTCGTCAATGACACCTTGGGCCACGACGCGGGCGACCGCCTGTTGGGCGACGTGGCGGCCCGGCTGCGCAACATCCTTCGCGCGGGGGACATCGCGGCCCGGCTCGGTGGCGACGAGTTCGCGATCCTGCTCGACGACCCGCTCGGACTCGGTCGCGCCAAGGTCGTCGCCGATCGGATCATCGATGTGCTGCGCGCTCCCTTCGCGCTCGACGGCCGCGAGATCACTATCGGGGTCAGCATCGGGATCGCCGACGGGCGGATCGGCATCAGTGCCGACGAACTGCTGCGGAATGCCGACGTCGCCATGTACACCGCGAAGGCGACCGGCAAGAATCGGGTCATCGTCTTCGAGCCGACGATCCACGCCGCGATCGTGGCGCGCCACGAGCTGAGCGCCGAGCTGTCGCGCAGTCTCGGTCGGGGCGAGCTCGACCTCTTTTACCAGCCCATCGTCGAGCTCGCGACGGAGCGCACCACCGGCGTCGAGGCGCTCTTGCGCTGGCAACACCCCGTCCGCGGCCTGATCGGCCCGAGCGAGTTCGTGCACCTCGCGGAGGAGACTCGCTTGATCGGCGCGCTCGGGCGGTGGGTGCTGCTGGAGGCATGCCGGCAAGCCGCCGAGTGGAACGCTTCGATCCCGGGCGGCGACGGGCTGACGATGTCGGTCAACCTGTCCGCGCAGCAGCTCCAGGAAGCCGAGTTCGTGGACGATCTCCGCGAGATCCTCGAGGACAGCGGCATCCGACCGCAGCAGCTGGTCCTCGAGATGACCGAGACGGTCATGTTCCACGACACGCTGACCACGCTGTCGCGGCTGGAGGCCATCCGCGATCTGGGCGTGCGCATCGCGATCGATGACTTCGGGACCGGATATTCGTCGCTGGGGTACCTGCGCCGGTTCCGCGTCGACATCCTCAAGATCGCGGGCGACTTCATCGGGCCGGCCGACCGAGAGGAGGAATGGGCGTTCGCCAGCGCGATCGTCGCGATCGGCCGGTCGCTGGGCGTGACCATGGTGGCGGAGGGCATCGAAGAGCCCGGTCAGCTCGAGCGCCTGCGCGAGCTCGGGTGCGAGCTGGGGCAAGGCTATCTGTTCGCCCGACCCGCTCGTGCCGACCGGATCGGTGCCATGCTCGCCGGCGAGATCGCGACGGAAGGGACTGACGCCGCTGCCGGCGCAGCACGGCTGCCGTCGACGAGCGGTCGGCGCGCGATGGCCGCCGACCCGACCTAGCAAGCAGTGTTCATCCTCTACTCGCTCCTCGTCGGTCTCGTCCTCGGGATCGCGCTCCGGGGCAGCGCCGCTGGGCTCGCCGCGCTGCGGTTCCGGTGGTCCGGGCTCATGCTGCTCGGCCTCCTGGTCCAGGTCGTGCTGTTCTCCGAACCGGTCGCCGCGCGAATCGGCGTATGGGGCGCGCCGATCTACGTCGGCTCGACCGCTGCGGTCCTCGCGGCGGTCCTGACCAACGTCTCGATCCCCGGCATGGCGTTGGTCGCACTGGGTGCCGCCAGCAACCTGACCGCGATCGTCGCCAATGGCGGCTACATGCCTGCAGCGCGCTCGGCGCTGGTCGCCCTCGGCAAGACCGATCCCACGAGCTACTCGAACAGCACGACCCTCGAGAACCCGGCGCTGTGCCTGCTGACCGACATCTTCGCGATGCCTGCCTGGCTGCCGTTCGCGAACGTCTTCAGCATTGGTGACGTGCTCATCGGCACCGGTGTGGCGACGACCATCGTGCTGGCGATGCGCCGCGACCGCGACACGTCACCGGCCGCCGCGGCCGGCAGCGGATCGCTCGCGAACTAGGACCGCCGGGTGGGGTTGCCCCGGTGCAACTCCCACTTCCAGCGCATGGCGCCGGTACCGACTTCTCATTGGTCCTGGGGCCCGGTCGGGCCACCATGGCGTCGGAGGGCACTCGTCCCCCCGCTCACAGGATCGTCCAGGGCAAACCCGTCGCGAGGCGGGGACGCAAAGCCAGGGATCTCTCATCCGAGACCGCCCGGCTGCCGGTCCAGCGAGTGTCGACCCCTTCGATCAGAAGGAGCAACCCGTGAAGGCGAACCTGGCGCGCTTCACCTGGGCGCTCACGCTGCTGGCCGTCATGGCCCTGAGCGTGGGTGCGGGGATCCGGTGGGACTAGCCATGACGACCGTCGTGGCTTCGACCGACCGTGTCCTGTCGACGACCTCCGGACACCCTGAGGTCGTCGTCGAGTCCGGGCACCGCTGGGGCTGAGCCCCGACGGACCGATCTCATCGGGGGGCCCGGCACCGCCGGCGCCCCCCGTAATCTGTCCGGCGACCGACGCGACGGTTGGTCCTCCCCCGTACCGTCTGCCTCAGCGTCCTTCAGCCGTCGCGCGCGTGCGCGACACGATGCCCTCCCAGAAATCGACCGCCGCGCCCTCGTACAGCAGCCCCATCCTCAGGGTCTCGCCGCGCCAATGCTCGATCGTCCGTTCGCCCTTGGGCGCGCCGCCCGGGCGGTGCTCGAGCCGCTCGTCCTCCTCATAGGCCGCCAGCTTTGCGCGATGGATGGCGAGCTGTTCCTCGGCAAGTCGGAGCCTGGCCTCACGGGAGGCAAGATCAGCGAAGAAGAGCTGCAGGAGTCCGGGATCGCGTAGCTCCGTGGGCGCGTCGGACGGCTGGTCGAGCCACGCATCCAAGGCCGCGACGCCGGCAGTCGTGATCGTGAAGACACGTCGACGCCGCCCATCGGTTTCGCGGGTTTCCGTCAGCATGCCCATGGCCGCAAGGCGCGCAGGCTCGCTGTACAGCAAGGTGTGCGGGAACGACCAGAAGTTGCCCAACGTGGCCCGCACATGGCGCTCCAGGTCGTATGGCGTCGACGGCCCTTCACGCGCAAGCAGCCCCAGGACGAGGTAGGAGGTGGCGGTCAGGTTCGCGCTTGACATACTTCGTATCGTACCATACGATATGAAGTATTCCGCGCTGTCCACATCGGACCAGTCGCCGGGGAAATCCAAACCCGGTGGGCATCCCGCGATGCTCGAACCTGGACCCGGTCACGCCAGGGCGGCAATCAGCAAAGGTGGTTACATGACCACAGAAACCACGAGGATGATCGAGCGGATCCCGCTCGAGGTCCTGAACAACGGCAAATTCGGCCTTCTCGATGAGATCGTGTCGACCGACTTCGTCGACCACTACCCACAGCCGGGCGTGCCCCCGACCCGCGAGGGCTTCAAGCAGAGCACCATGGCGCTCAAGACGGCGTTCCCCGACCTCCACTACACGATCGACGACGCGATCGAGAGTAGCGACCGGATCGTCCATCGCCTGACCGCCAGCGGCACCATGAAGGGTGACTTCATGGGCATCCGTGCAACGGACAAGCGAGCCACGTGGACCGAGATCCATATCGGGAAGGTCGCCAATGGGCGCCTGACCGAGCATTGGGGCCTCGTCGATCAGCTGGGCATGCTCGTCCAGCTCGGCGTCGTTCCTGCCCCAGGTAGGACACCCGTCACCGTCTAGTCGTCGACCGAAGATGCGAGAAAAGGCCCCGGCGCAAACCGGGGCCTTCTTCGTGCGTGCGGGGCTGCTCTGGCGAGCCGGAGGAGTCATCGAGGCGACCGACGCCTTTCCAGATGACGTGTCGTCAGATGGTCCGTCGACCCGGAGCTCGGATAGCTGTGACGCTCAGCTCCTGCCATCGGTCCGACGGTCCGATCGCCGCCTCGCGCGCATCCAGGCGAGATACTCCAGCAGCTCTTCTCGCTCGGCGTCGGTGACATCGGCGAACAGGGCGGCACCGACCGTTTCGGCGGGATTCCCGTTCGACTTCCCCGGGACACGGTAGCCGTTGAGGCGCATGAGCTCGGCGTAGGGCACCATCAAGGCCTCACTCAACTGATGGAGGACGTGCGGCGAGGGCTTCTTGACCGCGTCGTTCTCGAGTTTGCTCAAGTACGCGGGAGAGATGCCGGCCGCCCTGGCCGCGTCGACGGTCGACAGCGCGCGAACCTCCCGCGCCTGCTTGAGCAACGCTCCGAATGATGGTGCCATCACGCCACACTCCTACAGTTGATACTGGAAACTACAGTTGACATTAGCATCATCCGATGGTTCACTGCAACCGCGGCAGTGGCCGGTGTGTCTCCCGACGGAGGTCTTTGAAACTCCGCTTCCCCGGATGCCCGAATCAAAAAGGGGAAGTCATGGCCATCGATCAAGTCGACCGGTCGGTCGTCACCCAGCAATCCTCGCCCGCCCGGGCGCAGGAAGTGGTGCGCACGGACAGCCGTCACACCACCGGAGGTAGTCCGGGCAGCTCCGAGATGAGTCGGCGCGTCATCGTCCTGGTGTTCGGGCTGATCCAGCTCGTCATCGGGGCTCGCATCGTCCTACTCCTGCTCGACGCCCGGGAGGCCAATGGTCTCGTGTCCGGGATCCTGAACGTCAGTCAGCTATTCGTCGCGCCGTTCGAGGGGATCCTCCGGACGGACGCCCTCCGCTCCGCGGGTTCGGTGCTGGACATCACTGCCATCGTTGCCTTGGTCGGCTGGACCGTCGTCGAGCTGATCGCAATCTGGGCCGTCGGGATCTTCCGACGCCAGCCAGCCTGATACGGCGTATCACCGACAAGCGGTCGCCTCACAGGTTCGATATACGCCGGGCAGGGCAAGACCCGATCACGGGGCCCGTCCTGTCCGGCGGTCACTCCCAAGCGCGAGATCGGCGCCAGGGCATCCGCCGGGATCGCGCCAGCGCTGATGGGGTGCCGCGATCGTCATACGCCCCGTCGAACCGATCGCCCGCACCAACCGGAGTCCCTGTCCGGACGCGCCACACACAGCCCAAGCCTGACTGCCGCCGGATATGCCATCACCACAGTTGAGTATGATGACTACAGTTGACATCGACTGCGTTCCGTGGTTCAATCCCAGTACGGCAACGACCGCAACGTCTCCCCGAGAGGCCCCGCCTCTCCCGACCGACGTCGGAGCGCTCGCCGGTCGAAAGGTCGTTCCCGATGCCGCTCCCGCAGTTGTTCGTCATCGCCGTCGCAGCCATGGTCGGCCTTGCCACGATGCGGCTGATGAGGGTCCATCTCGGCCGAGTGCCACACCCTGCGGGCTGGGTCCGAATCCCCTTCATCGTGGTGTTCCTGTTCGCGCCGCCCATCGTGCTCGGTGCGCTGACCCAGTCGGCCGCTGGCCCGCTTGGCGGGGTCGCCTGGGTGCCGATGTACGTCGGCCTTCTGGGCGCGATCGCGATCGTCATGTGGATGGCGGCCATCTTCGTCAGGGCCCGCGCACCTCGCCGATCGCGACCGCTACTCCTGCTGGCCCTGGTGGCGAGTGAGGGCGAGCACTTGGACGACGGGTTCGACCCGCCGCTGACGGCGGGCCTTGCCGAAAGCCGATCGTTCGTGGACGCAGCGAACGCCGCATTCCCAAGAGGCCTGGAGTTCCCGGCGCAGATCGATCGCGCAGGCTTTCGGCCGGCCTGGGATGCGCTCGATACCGCCACGCGGACGCTCGAAGGTCGGATCGCTGACGACGAAGGTCGTGGCATCGGGGTCTCGTCGTCGGCCACGGCATCTGCAGAGGACGCCCGCGGTCGCCTGGAAACGCTCCGCAAACTTGCTACGGACGCTGGTCAGGTGTGGGCCAGCATCTGACGCACGGCGCGCGACCGAAGCCCGGTCTCCTGGTCTTTCAGGCCTCGGTCAGCGTGCGTCCGCCCGATCGGACAGTGCGCTGCGGCTTGGCGTCGGCATCGGTGACGCACACACACGCTGCAGCACGTCGCTGAGTCGCGCCGTCGCGACCCCGATCACGCTGTCGGCGGCCCCGTAATAGAGGTGCAGGAGCCCGCTCTCGTCCACGGTCCAGCCACACGGGAACACGACGCGACCCACGTCGCCGGTGATCTCATACGGAGTCGACGGACCGAACACCCATTCGTCGGTCTGATGGAGCACGGTCGTCGGTTCCTCGAGGTCCAGCAGCACAAGGCCGGCTCGGTAGATCGGCCCATCGGCGGTCGAATGGACGCCGTGATAGAGGATGAGCCAACCATCGGCCGTTTCGAGCGGCGGTGGCCCGAGGCCGATCTTGCCGGCGTCCCACCAGGCGCCGTCGCGGGCCTCGAGCAGCATCTGGTGATCGCCCCAGTGCCGGAGGTCGGGCGAGAACGAGATCCACATGTGGGCACCGCCGCGCAGCGGCGACGGGCGGTGGATCATCGCCCATCGACCATCGAGGCGGCGAGGGAAGAGCGCCGCGTCCTTGTCCTCGGGCGGCATGACCGGCCCCAATCGGCGGACGCTCTTGAAGTCGGGCGTCATCGCCAGTGAGACGAGCGGCCCACGACGGCTGTAGGCGGTGTAGGCGATCGCCCACTCCTCGCGCTCCGGAAGCCAGGTGAGGCGAGGGTCTTCGCAGCCCCAGATCTCTTCGGCGGAGAGCTCCACATCGGGTCGAAGGAGTGGCTCCGGATCGAAGCGCCAGTCCGAGACACCGTCGGCGCTGCGTGCGACATGGAGCTGGGAGATCCCGCGCAAGTCCTCGACGCGGGTGAGGAGGACGGTCTCGTCCCCGACGCGCGCCGCACCCGGGTTGAAGACGGAGTTGGCGGGGTACGGTACGTCGGCCGCGGTGATGATCGGGTTCGATGCGGATCGCTCGAACAGCTCGGGCGGTCGGGTCATGGCGCCAGCGCGACCGCCAGCCGCTCCGTCTCGGCGCGCGCCACGCGGTGGACGGATCGGGTCGCTCGGATCCGCTCCAGGGCGATCAGCCACATCAACGTCGACTCGGCGCCCTGGTTCGTGTTGACGCCCTGCGGCGTGAGGCCATCGAAGCACGCTCCGCGGTCCGGGACGGCGATCGGCACGTGCAGATCGTTGTCGCCGAGGAACCAGGCATACGCGCGCTCCATCGCGACACGGTATCGGTCGGCGCCGGTCGCCGCATAGGCGGCATGCGCCGCAAGCAGCAGCGCCGTCGCCTCGATCGGTTGCTGGTCGAATTTCGACTTCGTCCCCCCGCATGGCCACCACCCGTTGCCGACCGGCGAGAGATGGCCCGACGGGTCGGTCTGCGAGTCGATGAGCCAGTCGAGGACGTCGAGTCCTGCCTCCAGCATCCGGCTCGAGTCGACGAACCGCCCGCCGACGATCAGCGCCTGGGCCGGGAGGGCGTTCTCATAGGTCAGGCGCGATTCGGGCCACGGCCAGGCCGACGTCGTACGACCCTGGAAGATCGATCCGAGCCGGTTGGCCATGAGGCGGTAGGCGAGCGCCGTTCGTGCGGTGGGGGCGCTCCGCATCACGGCCTCGCAGCCAAGCAATACCGACGACTGCGCGCGAAGGGCACGCAGGCCCTGCGTCGCCGGCAGGGCCTTGAGGAACAGGGATGCGGCCGACGCGACCATGGCGGGATCCGCTGCCTCGGCGATCGTCGAGCCGAGCGCGAGCATCGCCCGGCCCTGGCTGTCCTCGGACGCTCTCCCGGCGACCCACGACCCGTCAACGCTTCGGAAGTTGCGGAACCTGCCGGTCGTGTGGTCGAAGGCCTCATCGAGGAAGCGCATGCCGCGCCATGCACTCGCCGCGACCGCGTCCCAACCGAGCTCTCGCTGGTGCAGCAGATCGACCTGTAGGGCGCGAGCGACATCATCGGTGCAGTAGCCGTGGGCTGGATCAGGGTCGGGTCCGGCGGCGTGTTGCATGATCCCCAGGTCGCCAGCGAGCGCGTCGAGATGCGCCCGGCTGACGGGGTGGAGCGGCGCCAGGTCAGGCATTGATCGCGGCCAGGACTCCGGTCGGCTCGGCGTGACGCACGGCCGCACCCACCTGCCCCAGCAGGCGACCGTACTCACCTCCGACGGCCGACCAGACCATCCGCCGACTGTAGGCATAGGCGCGTCGCCCGAGGGCGGCGCGAAGTGTGTGGTCGCCGAGGACCTCGTTCAGCGACTCTGCCCAGGCAGCGGCGGAGCCGGGTGGGACGAGGATGCCGCGTCCGTTCGCGAGCACTTCGGAGGCGTAGGCGTACGGCGTCGAGACGATCGCACGGCCGGCACCCATCGCGTAGGACAGCGTGCCGGACACGATCTGGTCCAGCTTCGGATATGGGGTTACGAAGACATCGGCAGCCTCGAGCCAACGGGTCAGTTCGACCCGGCCGACGAAGCGATCCACGAACCGGACGTGGCCGGCCATACCGAGTCGCTGCACCTGGGCGACGAGTCGCCCCCGGTACGCCTCACCTTCCGTTCGCAGCAGATCTGGATGGGTCGCCCCGACCACCACATAGAGGGCTGCGGGGTTGGCCGCGACGACCGCCGGGAGGGCCTCGAGCGCCAGTTCGTATCCCTTGCCGGGACCCAGCAGGCCGAAGCTCAGGATGACGTCACGCCCTGCCAGCCCCAGATCGGTCTTGACCGTCGTCGGATCGACGAGCGGCAGGTCCGGCACCCCGTGGGGGATGATGTGCAGGCGCTGGGGATCGACGCCGTAGACGTTGCGCAGCAGCGTCCCAGCAGACCGCGACATGACGACCGTGGCCTCGGTTCGAGCGACCAGCTTCGAGAGCACGGCACGCTGCCCGTCAGTCGGGTCCTTCAGGACCGTGTGCAGGGTGGCGACCGCAGGGACGCGCAGGGCGTCGACGAAGTCGAGGACGTGGGCGCCGTCCTCGCCGCCCCAAATGCCGTACTCATGCTGGATCGACACGACGCTGGCACAGCGATCCAACGCTCGCGCGACCTGGTTGTAGTCGGCGAGCTCATTCCGACGGATCCGATGATGGACCTCGAGGGGATAGGGCGTTGTCTGCCCGTACGGGTGGAGGGCGACGATCTCACGACTGCCGGTCGAGGCGGCGAGGTCATGCGTGAACGAGGCGATGCCGCACCGCCGAGGCGGGTACGTGGAAACGAACGCGGTCCGTGCGATGAGGGGGCTCCTCTCTCGGCTGATCCGCGTCACGGGCCCAGAGCGGGAGGCTGTGCGAGGGTCAGCTAGATCAGGGGACGGAGCGGCCCGCCTGAAACAGGCGGGCCGTTGCCGGTGACTAGGCGGAGCGCACCTGGGCCGCGCGGGGACCCTTCGGGCTCGTCTCGATCTCGAACGTGACTCGCTCGCCACCGACGAGGCGGTCGAAGTCGATCGACTGGTCGAGGGCGCCGCGGTGGAAGAAATACTCCTTCGCATCCTCGGCGGTGATGAAGCCGAAGCCGCGATCGGCGACGATCTTCTTGATCGTTCCGGTGGTCATGAGGACCTCCAACACTTCCCGAACAGGGATGCTGAGCGCACGGTCCGTTCGAGAAGGGGGGTCGACCACGCGGAGCGTCGCCACGAAGCGCAGCGAAGCCGGAGCATAGCACAAATGTTCGAGCGGCGCTGGTGTGCCGATGCCGTCGCCGGGGGACCCGGGGCGTTGGCTACTGGTTGAACCAGTCCACCGTGTCGATCTTGCCCTGCTCCTCGTCGAGCTCGGCGCGGCGCTCCCGGGCCGTGCCCGCCGAGACGGCTGACTTACGTCGCGCCCGCGTGCCGGTCGCCGCGGCCGCCTCCGGCGCGCCCGTCCAGTGCTCCTCGCCCAGCAGCTGGTTGAGCGCCACGAGATAGGCCTCGATCGAGGCGGCGATGATGTTCGGCCCCCGCGCCTCGCCCTCGTACTCGCCCTCGCCGCGCTCACCGGATGCCAGGGGCGGCGCGATCCGGACGTTGACGACGCCGATCGTATCGGTCCCCTCCCCCAGCGCGTGGATGTCGAAGGCCAGCAACCGCGGATGCCCGTCGAGGACCTCGGAGATGGCGTTGTCGACCGCTCGGTACAGCGCATCGATGGCGCCGATGCCCTCCGCCGACGCCTGCCAGTGGTGGTCACCCGACTCGATGATCACGGCTCCGCGACTGCGGGCATTCGAGCCTGACGACACCGTCCAGCGGGCGAGTCGGAGTGGCGCGGTGGTCTGATCGGGGCCTGGCATCGGGCTACCTCCCTGGGGTCGCGGGATCGGGTTCGGGAACGGTGTCGTGGTCTGGGTCGCGGGTCGCCGGTCGCTCGTCCGACGAGGTCGTGAAGTGCCGCTCGTCGCGGCGGCGAAGCTCGGCGCCTGACTTCCAGATCGCGTACTCGAGCGAGTCCGCGAGGGCAGCAGCCGACGCGGCGATGATGTTCGTGTCGCTGCCCATCGTCGACCACGTCCGGGCGCCATCCTGCGAATCGATGATGACGCGCGTCCGCGCGGCGGTCGCGGCCTCGCCGTCGAGGATGCGGACCTTGTAGTCGACGAGGTGAACGTCGTCGATGGCCGGGTAGAAGGCGCGCAGCGCCTTGCGCAGGGCGGCGTCGAGCGCGTTGACGGGGCCGTTGCCATCGGCGGCGGTGTGGAGCGTTTCGCCGGCGACCTCGACCTTCACGGTCGCCTCCGCCAGCAGTTCGCGCCCGCCGCGTTGCTCGACGAGGCAGGTGTAGTCGACGATCCTGAACGGCGCCGCGTAGTCCGCCGCGTGACGCCGGATGAGCAGCTCGAACGACGCCTCGGCGCCCTCGAACGCAAGCCCCTCCGACTCGAGCTGCTTGATGAGCTGCGATAGCTCGCGCGCATCGACCAGCCCCTCCAGCTCGTGGCCGAGCTGGCGCGCGCGTATCGACGTGTTCGCCCTGCCCCCGAGCTCGGAGACGACGAGGCGGCCCGTGTTCCCGACCGCACCCGGCTCCACGTGCTGATACGACCGTTCGACCTTTGCGACGGCCGCCCCGTGGACGCCGCCCTTGTGGGCGAACGCCGACCGGCCGACGTACGGCTGATAGTCGTTCGGCGTCACGTTCGCGATCTCCGCCACGCTCCGGGACAGCTCGGTGAGGCCGTCGAGCCGGCCGCCGCCGGCGGGCACCAGGGCATGCTCCGTCTTGAGCGCCAGGTTGGCCAGGACCGACACCATGTTCGCGTTCCCGGCTCGCTCGCCGTAGCCGTTGATCGTGCCCTGCACGTGGCGGATGCCGGCGGCGACCGCCGCCATGGAGTTCGCGACGGCGAGCTCGGCGTCGTTGTGGGTGTGGATGCCCCACGTCACACCCGGGACATCGGGATCCGCCTCCAGGGCGGACCGGACATCGGCCACGATCCGGATCAGCTCGTCGGTGAGCGTGCCGCCGTTCGTGTCGCACAGCACCAGCGTGCGTGCCCCGGCCTGGCGTGCCGCCCGGAGCGTCGAGAGCGCATAGTCGCGGTCGGCCCGGTAGCCGTCGAAGAAATGCTCGGCGTCGTACACGGCCTCTCGACCACGGTCGGCGACGAACCCGATCGAGTCCGAGATCATGTCGAGGTTCTCCTGCGGCGTCGCCCCGAGCACCTCGATGACGTGGAGCAGCCACGATTTCCCGAAGATCGTCACGACCGGGGTCTCGGCGGCAACGAGCTCGCGCAGGTTCGGGTCGTCGCCGGGCGCGTTCGAGCGATGGCGCGTCGACCCGAAGGCCGCCAGCTTCGCGGTCTCCCAGCGCATCGTCCGAGCGGCCGCGAAGAACTCGATGTCCTTGGGGTTCGAGCCCGGCCAGCCGCCCTCGATGTAGGGCATGCCGTATTCGTCCAGCATCCGAGCGATCCGCAGCTTGTCGGCCAGCGACAGCGTGATGTTCTCGCCCTGCGTGCCGTCGCGGAGCGTCGTGTCATAGAGGGTGACGGGGCGGTCCGTGGCGGTCATGCTGGCACCGCCGCTTCGAGTGCGTCGATCACGGCGGTCGTCATCCCGGTCGTGCCGACCACCACCAGGCCGTCACCGGCATCCCGGGGGTCCGCGAGGTCGTGGGTTCGCCAGCCCTCGTCGAGGGCCTGCGACACAGCGGCCTCGATCGCCTCCGAAACGTCGCGGCGCTTGAACGAAGAGAACATCATCATCGCCGCCGAGAGGATCGTCCCGATCGGGTTGGCCCGATCCTGGCCCGCGATGTCGGGCGCCGAGCCGTGGATCGGCTCGTACAGCCCGAATGTCCCGTGCTCGGTCCCCCGATTCGCGAGCGATGCCGACGGCAGCATGCCGAGGCTGCCGGCGAGGACCGCGGCCTCGTCGGACAGGATGTCGCCGAACAGGTTCTCGGTGACGATCACGTCGAAGTCAGCCGGGCGCTTGACCAGCAGCATCGCGCACGAGTCGACCAACTGATGGCTGACCTCCACGTCGGGCATGCGCCGGCGCTCCTCGTCGACGATCCGACGCCACAGGCGCGAGGTAGCCAGGACGTTGGCCTTGTCGACGCTCGTCAGTCGGCGGCGGCGGATGAGAGCGTACGCACCGGCAAGGAGGACGATGCGTCGGATCTCGTCTTCGGAATACGGCATCGTGTCGACGGCTCGTCGATCGCCCTTCTCGTCGCCCGCCTCCTGGCGGTCCCCGAAGTAGACGCCGCCGGTCAGCTCCCGAACGATCAGCATGTCGACGCCCTCGAGGAGCTCGGGCCGCAGCGGCGAAGCGCCGACGAGCGCCGGATGCACCTTGACCGGGCGCAGGTTGGCGAACAGCCCGAGCCCACCACGGAGCGCGAACAGGGCCTGTTCCGGGCGAACGGCCGCCGACGGGTCGGACCATTTCGACCCGCCCACAGCGCCCAGGAGGATGGCGTCGACAGCACGGCACGCCTCGATATCCTCGTCGCGGATCGCGACGCCGTAGGCATCGATCGCGGCACCACCGGCGATGACATCGGTCCAATCGATGGCGAAGTCGAACCGGTCGCCGGCGGCATCGAGGACCCGCCGGGCGGCATCGACCACCTCGGGGCCGACGCCGTCGCCAGGGATGGCGGCGATCCGATAGGTCACCACGTCCTTAGGGGAGTCCCCGCTCGGTCCGCTGGTTCGCGAACGCGACCGCCACGCCGTTGATCTCGGCGCCGTGCAGCTTGTTGGTCGCCACCAGGTACGCGTCGAGCGACGCCTCGATGATGTTGGTGCTTAACCCGTGGCCGGACACGACCAGCGCGCCCGGACCTTCGTCCGATGACCGTCGGCAGCGGACCAGCACCTGGCCTTGGGCATCCTCGCCGGCCGACACGGCCTTGATCTCGTACTCGGTCAGCGTCGGGTGCCAGCCGAGGACCGGCTGCACCGCGTCGTCGACGGCCTGGAACAGCGCGTTGACCGGGCCGTTGCCGGTCGCCTCGGAACTCCGCTCCTGGCCGTCGACCGCCAGCGTCACGGTGCCGGTCGCGTTGCCGCCGTGTGACGAGGTGACGCTCCAACCGACGAGCGCGACGCTGGCCGGCACCTCGGCCGCGCGTTGTTCGACGAGCGCCAGCAGGTCGGCGTCGGTGACCTCCTTCTTGGCGTCGGCAAGCTCGATCGCCTGGCGGTAGATGGTGTCGAGCGCTTCGCCTTCGAGGTCGTGGCCGAGCTCACGGAGCTTGCCCTGCAGGCCGCGCCGGCCGGACAGCTTGCCGATCGTCAGCTGGCTGCCGGACAGCCCGACCGACTGCGGGGTCATGATCTCGTAGGTCAGCGGATGTTTGATCACGCCGTCCTGGTGGATGCCCGACTCGTGGGCGAAGGCATTCCCGCCGACGATCGCCTTGTTGGGCTGGACCGCGAACCCGGTCAGGTAGCTGACTAGCCGGGACGCCGCCGTGATGTGCTCGGTCTGCACACCCGAACCGACCGCCTTGAACTGTGTCGGCCGGGTGCGGAGGGCCATCACGACCTCCTCGAGCGACGCGTTGCCGGCCCGCTCGCCGAGCCCGTTGATCGTGACCTCCACCTGGCGCGCGCCCGACTGGACCGCCGCAAGCGTGTTGGCCGTTGCGAGCCCCAGGTCGTTGTGGCAGTGGATGCTGACCGTCGCCTGCTCACCGACGAGGTCCACCACGCGCGCCGTCAGGCTGCCGAATTCGCTCGGGATGGCGTAACCGACGGTGTCGGGGATGTTCACGGTGGAGGCACCCGCCTCGACCACGGCCTCGTAGACCTGCAGCAGGAAATCGGTGTCGGTGCGCGATGCATCCTCGGCGCTGAACTCGATCTCGGCGTCGCGACCGAGCTGCTCGCGGCCGTAGCGGACCCAGCGCACGGCCTCGGCGAGTGCGGTCTCGCGGTCTATCCGGAGCTTGTGCTTGAGGTGGATGTCACTGGTGGCGATGAACACGTGGAGGTGCGGGCGGTGCGCGACCTTGATGGCCTCGATCGCCCGTTGCGGATCGCCGTCCCGGCATCGCGCGAGCGCGGCGACGGCGATGTCCTGCGGCGTCTCCTCGGCGATCCGCTTCACGGCCTCGAAGTCGCCGGGTGAGGCCGCCGGAAAGCCGGCCTCGATGACATCGACCTTGAGGCGTGCCAGCTGGCGGGCGACCTCGAGCTTCTCGGCCGCCGTCAGGCCGGCGCCCGGTGCCTGCTCCCCGTCGCGCAGGGTCGTGTCGAAGATGCGGACGTTGCCGGGCGCCACGAACGGCCCACCCGGCCGGGGTACGGGCGCGCTCATCGGGCCGCCCCCGGGGTCGTGGCGGCCGCCTGGGCCTGGCCGGCCTGGACCTCGACCGGGTTGAGGAACGGCATCTGGGCACGCAACCGGCCACCGACGCGCTCGATCAGGTGGTCGTGGTCGGCCGCCCGCAGTTGCTCGAACTCGTGGCGGCCGGTCTCGTTCTCCTCGATCCAGCGGTTCGCGAACGAGCCGTCCTGGATGTCCTTGAGCACGGCCTGCATCCGCTCGCGGACGCTGGCGTCGATCAGTCGGGGGCCGGAGACATAGTCGCCGTACTCGGCGGTGTCGCTGACGCTGAAGCGCATGAAGTTGAGACCGCCGCGGTACATCAGGTCGACGATGAGCTTGAGCTCGTGCATCGTCTCGAAGTAGGCGAGCTCGGGCTGGTAGCCCGCCTCGACCAG
>DATAFZ010000134.1:0-3126 GCA_036257225.1 Candidatus Limnocylindrales bacterium
TCGACGCCGTACTTCCTGCTCGGCATGGGCATGCTGTTGCTGTTCGCGACCACCCTCGGCTGGTTCCCCACGTTCGGGATGGTGACCGCCGGTGAACAGTTCGCGAGTCCGATCGACCGGTTCCTCGACTTCCTGTCGCATCTCGCCCTGCCGCTCGCCACCGTCGCCCTCGGCCTGATCGGCCAGTACGCCATCCTGATGCGGTCCTCCGTGATCGAGACGTTGAATGAGGACTACGTCACCACGGCTCGCGCGATGGGCATCAGGGATCGTCGGGTCCTGCGCCGCCATGCCCTCCCGAACGCAATGCTGCCGGCGGTGACCCTCGTGGCCATCAACCTCGGCTACGTCGTCGCCGGCGCGATCACGGTCGAGGTCGTGTTCAACTGGCCGGGCCTCGGCACGCTCACCGTCGAGGCGCTCGCGGCCCGCGACTATCCCGTGCTGCAGGGGATCTTCCTGCTCCTCAGCGTCACCGTCGTCCTGGCCAACTTCGGGGCCGATCTCGTCTACGGCGTCCTCGATCCGCGGGTCCGCGCATGACGACGGACACCGCACCGATCGCACCGGCGCCCGGCCTCGCGGCCGAACGCTCCAGCAGCCTGCGGCGCACGATCGCGGGTGCGCTCCGCGCCGCACGCCAGCTCGTCGGACGCCGCGACGGCCTGGTGGGCGTCGTGATCATGGCGTTCTTCACGGTCCTCGCGATCGCCCCGGATCTGTTCGTGGGCCCGCTGCAGACAGCGGTGACGGCGACCGGCCCCAGGCTCGCTCCGCCGCAGCCCGGCTATCCGCTGGGTACGGACGAGCTGGGACGTTCGATGCTGAACCTGACGGTCCATGCGACGCGGGTGTCGATGGTGATCGGGCTGCTCGCCACGGTGATCACCGTGGTGCTGGGTGCCGGGCTCGGGATCCTCAGCGGGTTCGTCGGCGGGCGCACCGACTCGGTCATCATGCGGATCGCAGACTTCTTCCTCGTCATCCCCACGTTCGTGCTGGCGATCATCCTCACGTCGCTCATCCGCGACGCGCTCGGGACGGGCTCGACCGAGCTCTTCGGGATCCGCTACACCCTCTTCGCGATCGTCATCGTCGTCGGGATCACGAGTTGGTCTTCGACAGCCCGCATCATCCGGTCGCAGACGCTGTCGCTGAAGGAACGCCCCTTCGTCGACCGCTCGCGAGTGATCGGCGGCGGTGGCGCCCACATCATGCGCCGCCACATCCTGCCGAACGTCCTCAACCTCGTGGTTGCGAACACGGTGCTCGTGTTCGCCGGCGCGGTCCTCACCGAGACCACGCTGTCCTTCATCGGCCTCGGCGATCCGTTCCAGCCGTCGTGGGGGCAGCTGCTCGACGCCGCGCGGCAAGTGGGCGCCCCCGGCCTCGGGGCATGGTGGTATTTCGTGCCGCCGGGCGCGTGCATCGTCCTGGTGGTGCTGGCCTTCACCCTGGTCGGCGGGGCGCTGGACGAGCTGCTCAACCCGAAGCTGAGGGGCCGCCGGTGAGACCGATCCACGACGACCTGCACGAGATGCCCCCGGGTGTCGAGCCGGTCGGCGACGAGGCCGAGCCAACGCCCGACGCGGCCACCACCGTTCGCACGCCGCTCGAGGCCCCGATCGCCGTCGTGCAAGAGCGCCGTCGCCAACGACCGCTGCCCAAGCTGGCGGACCCGGCGGCGCCGCTGCTCGAGGTGCGCGATCTTGCGGTCCGCTTCCGGATGCCGGCTGGCTCGGTGCACGCGGTCCGCGGCGTGAGCTTCCGCCTGGAGGATGGTCAGGCGCTCGGGATCGCCGGGGAGTCCGGGTGCGGCAAGACGACGACCGCGCTCTCGCTGGTCCGCCTGCTGCCGAGCAACGCCGAGATCCACGCGGGAAGCGTCAACCTCATGGGCATCGACCTGGTGCCGAAGTCGGAGAACGCGCTGGCGCGCTACCGCTGGCGCGAGATCAGCATCGTGTTCCAGGGCGCAATGAACGCGCTCAATCCAGTGCATCGAGTCCGCGACCAGATCGCCGAACCGATCCGCGTCCGGCTCCATGAATCCGAGGGAACGGCGCGCAAGCGAGCCGGCGAATTGCTCGAACTCGTCGGCATCCCGAAGAAGCGAGGATCGGCCTATCCGCACGAGTTGTCGGGCGGCATGCGCCAGCGGGCAATGATCGCCACCGCGTTGGCGTGCGATCCGGCGATCGTGATCGGCGACGAGCCGACGACCGCCCTGGACGTCATGGTCCAGGCCCAGATCCTGCAGCTCCTCGAGGAGCTCCGCGCCGAGCTGGGGCTGTCGCTCATCCTCATCACGCATGACCTGTCGGTCCTGGCCGAGACGTGCGACCGGGTGATGGTCATGTACGCGGGCTTGATCGCCGAGGAAGGTCCGGTCAGTCGCGTCTTCACGGCGCCACGGCACCCCTACACCCAGAAGCTGCTCAGCTCATTCCCGAACATCCGCGCGGACCGGCGCACGCTTGACGTGATCCCCGGCGCTCCGCCCGACCTGCGCAACCCGCCGACGGGCTGTGCGTTCGCCGCGCGCTGTCCGGCCGTGATGACGGTGTGCACCGAGATCGCGCCACCCGAGGTGCGCTTCGCCGACGACGTCACGGTTGCCTGCCACCTCTACCCGCCGGTGACTGCGGGCACGAATGCGCCCACGATCGACGTGACCGAGGCCGTGGTCGGTCACGACGCGCAGGGCGCGGGGCCCGCGGCGTGACGGCCGAGACCGGCGTGCCGGAACCCGGCGTGCCGAAACCCGCCGTCCAGGTGGCCCCACGGGACGGCGAGGAGATCCTCCGAATCGACGACCTGCACGTCCTCTTCCCGATCCGGGGCGGGCTCCTGGACTCCTTGCGAGGGCGGAGCCGCGGCGTCGTCCGCGCGGTCGACGGGATCGATCTGTCGATCCGGCGAGGCGAGATCCTTGCGCTGGTGGGGGAGTCCGGGTCAGGCAAGACCACGACCGGCCGGGTGATCACCAAGCTGACGCGCCCGACCAGCGGCCGCATCGTCTTCGACGGCGAGGACGTCTCCGACGTGTGGGGTGCGCGACGCCTCCGTCCCTACCGCCGGCGCGTCCAGCTCATCTTCCAGGACCCCTACGAGACGCTGAACCCC
>DATAFZ010000145.1:0-21896 GCA_036257225.1 Candidatus Limnocylindrales bacterium
GGGCTCACGGCTTGGGCGGATTCGATCAACGGCTTCGCGTGGCGTCCGGCGCGGTAGGCGTCGATCCGCGATCCGCGCGCGGGCAGGGGCGCCTGAGGGACCCGGGAGAGGCCTCGCTTATACTCTCGGGCCGGGCCGACATAGCTCAGCGGTAGAGCAGCTGTTTCGTAAACAGCAGGTCCGCAGTTCGAATCTGCGTGTCGGCTCCAGCTCTCTTTCCCGTTCAGAACCGCCCATTCAGGCTGCGAATCTCGATGCGAGCGGCTGCCACCACGCTGAAGACCCCCTAGCTGAGCCGGGATTCGCGAACTCCCACGTCTAAGGGCGCCTGACACGCGGCGACCTACGCTTCAGTCGTGGGGGAGTTCACGGACTGTCTGGTGGCGAAGACCTGCTGTGGCCGGCGCGCCAGCGACGCATGTCGTCGTTGTCGGTCCGTGGCCGAAGGAGGGGTGCCCCAGCTCACCACTCGCCGGCCCACACGCCTATGGGCCCCGCACCCGCGAAGGACGTTTGTTGAGCGGGGTCAGGTCACGGCGACTCACGTCACGCGCTGGTCGGCCAAGGCGTTGCGAGCCAGCTCGCGGCATTCAGCGAGCGTAACCGAAGCCAGGGCGCCCCGGACATCGGCGACCGCAGAGGCAGACATCGAGAGGCTCGTGATGCCGAGCCCGACTAGGACCGGAGCCAAGGCCGGCGACGCCGCGGCCTCGCCGCACACGCCCACGGGTTTTCCGGCCGAGTGGCCAGCCTCGGCCGTCATGTGAATGAGGTCAAGCAGGGCGGGTTGCCACGGGTCGAGAAGGTCGGCCAGCTCCCCGGCCATGCGGTCCGCGGCGAGCGCGTACTGCGCCAGGTCGTTGGTGCCGATGCTCAGGAAGTCGACATGCTCGAGGAGGTCGGCCGCTCGCAGCGCCGCTGCCGGGATCTCGACCATCACGCCGGCGACCGCCAGACCGTGGTCGTGAGCAAGATCGGCGAATCCCTTGGCCTCGGCCGCGGTGGCCACCATCGGCGCCATCACCCAGACATCGGCGCCGGTCGCCCGTTGCGCGAGCGCCAGGGCGGTTAGCTGATTGGCGAGCAGCTCCGGCGAGCGGCGGGACGTACGAAGGCCTCGGACACCGAGGGCCGGATTCTCCTCGTGCTCCTGGTTGAGGAACGGCAGCGGCTTGTCCGCGCCGGCGTCGAGCGTACGCACGACGATCTTTCGGCTGCCCATCGCGCCCAGGACGCCGGTGTAGAGGGCGACCTGCTCATCGATCGCGGGGGCGTCCTGCCGGTCGAGGTAAAGGAACTCGGTGCGGAATAGCCCGACCCCTTCGGCATCGACCTTGGTCACGGATGCCGCCCCGGCCGCGTCGCCGATGTTGAGAAGGAGCGCGACCGGGTGGCCATCTGCCGTCCGGCCTGGCCCGCGACTGGCGGCCCGCGCCGCACGGCGCTCGCGTTCGCGACGGTTCGTGTTCGCGGCCTCGTCCGGCGCGATCCCAAGGCGTATCTCGCCCGTGCTGCCGTCAACCTCGACGAGCTGGCCCTCGCGCAGGGCAGCGGCCGCAGGGCAAGCCACGATCGCCGGGATCCCGAGGCTCCGGGCCAGGATCGCCGTATGGCTGGTGGGTCCGCCTCTGACCGTCACGAGGGCAAGCACGCGCTCCGGGGTCAGCGTCACCGTTTCGGCCGGTGCCAGGTCGTCGGCAACCAGCACGAACGGCGTGTCGCGCTCGGGCACGCCTGGCATCGCCTGTCCGAGCAGCCGGGCGACCGTCCGATCCCGGACGTCGTCGAGATCACCAACGCGCTCGGCCATGTAGCCGCCCAGGTCCAGGAGCAACGCCCGGAACGCATCGATGGCGCGGTCGACCGCCCAAGCCCCCGGCTCGCCCTTGGCGATCGCGGATCGGATGGAATCCTCGAGCGACGGGTCCCGCGCGATCATCGCGGTCGCCTCGAGCACCTCCGCGGCCCCAGTGATCGAACTGGCTGCGGCCCGTCGTTCGAGGTCCTCGGCCGTCGCTGAGAGTGCCGCGACGGTGGCCGTCGCCTCCGCTTCGGCGTCGTTGACCTCGGGGCGATCATCGGGGAGCCGCGGCCGGGCTCCCATGAGCGCAACGGGCCCCGCCGCCTGGCCCGGACACACGCCGATCCCCTGCAGTGCCGAGGACGACGCGAACTCTCCGGCCACGGCCGGGTTCGCTCTAATGGGTTCGGTCTCAGACCGGATCGTCGTGGTCCTCGGCGACCACGACGGCGACGGCCTCCAGCGCCTCGAGCGCACCGTCGCCTTCGGCCTCGAGGGTCACCGTGTCACCATTCTTCGCCCCGAGCGCGAGGACCCGCAGGATGCTTCGGGCGTCGACGGGCGGACCATCTCCCTTGCGGATTGTGATCCGGATCGGTTGCTCCGTCGCGGCCTTTACGAAGAGGGCGGCCGGTCGGGCATGGAGCCCGATCCGGGAGCCGACGATGACCTTTCGCTGCGCCATGGCGTTGTCCTCCTTCGGCCGGGTCCCGGCCGGTCCGACCCCTCAGGGCTCGATCGTGACCTTGATCCCCTCGCCTCGCGATACGATGTCAATCGCGTCGAGCACGCGCTCCAGCGGCAATCGGTGGGTGATCAGGTCCTTGACCGGCACTTCACCGCTGGCGATTAGGGCCAGTGCCTGCTTGTTGTGATCCGGGCTCGAACCGTTGGCCCCCACAATCGTCAATTCGCGGTAATGGACGAGGTTCGAGTCCAGAGTGATCGTCGGCTTGTCCTTCGGCAGGCCGCCGAAGAATGACAACCGGCCACGCCGCGCGATCATGCGCAGCGCGTCCTCCTGTGCCTGTCCGGAGGCGGCGGCGGTGATTGCCACGTCCACGCCGCGCCCATCGGTCAACTCGAGCACCGCCTGGATCGCGTCCGTCTCGGCGCCGCAGATCGCGGCGTCGGGCGCGACTACCGCCGCCGACATGTCGAGGCGCTGACGGTTCAATTCAACGAGGAACACCCGGGCGGCCCCACGCGCCCGTGCCAGCCGCACGTGCAGGCAGCCGATCGGCCCGGCGCCGATGACCACCACGTCGTCACCCGCGCCGACCCTGGCGAGCTCCTGGGCATTGATCACGCACGCGAACGGCTCCGCGACCGATGCCTCGTCGAAGTCCACGCCGTCAGGGATGCGGTTGAGGCCGTCGACCCGCACAACCTCGTGGGGGACGATGACGTACTCGGCGAAGCCGCCGTCGTATTGATAGCCCACCGATGTCTGGTTCGGGCAGATGGTCATCCAGCCACGTTGGCAATCCTTACACTTCCCATCGGGAACGGCCGCGATGACCTGGACTCGATCGCCCACGGCCCACGGCCGGCCGTCAGACGGTGGGCCGACATCGGTTCCGATCTCGACGATCTCGCCGGCGATCTCGTGGCCCATGATCCGTGGCGGATCGATGTTCTGGTGCCCGGAGCGGAAGATCTTGACGTCGGTCCCGCAGGTCGAGCAGTTGCGAACCCGGATCTTGACCTCGGCCGGGCCGGGCGAGGGTTCGGGCGCGTCCTCGATCCGGATGTCGCCCGGGGCGTAGAACCGGGCGACCTTCATGGATGCTCCTGGGCGGCTCGGCCGCCGGGATTCAGGAGTGCCAGGACCGTCTCGACGTCGGTGGCTGCGCGCAGCGCAGCCGCACTGTCGTCATCGACGAGGATCTCGGCAAGCGCCGACAAGACGCCCACGTGTTCGTCGCCACTGGCCGCGATCGGGATGCAGAGATGGACGGTCTCGCCGTCCCAGTCGACCCCGTCGGGGTACTGGAGAAACCCGAGAGCCGTCCGGCGGACAAGGTCGCGAGCCGCGTCGGTCCCGTGGGGGATCGCCACGCCCTCGCCCATGTAGGTCGAGATCTGGCCTTCGCGCTCCAGGATCGCGGCGGCGTAGCCCTCGTCCACCGCGCCGAGCTCCTCCAGGAGCGCCCCCGACTGGCGCAGCGCATCCCACTTGTCGTCGGCGTGCTGCGCCAGTCGAACGGCCTCTCGGACGAGGACATCGGTGGCGGGCGGTGGCGCGGAGGACTCAGCCGGCAAGGACGCCACCGTCCCTGATGGCCGCCTCGACCTTCTCGAAGGCAGGGTCACCCATGAAGATCTGGAACGGGACCACGACCGCTCCCGGGGCCATCGCTTGCGCTCGCTGCGCCAGGCTCGCGTGGGTGACCACCACCTGGGTGTCGGCGGGGATCGAGTTGACGGGGAGATGGTCGACCGCCACGTCGTACTTCTTTAACCGCTGACGCATCTGGCTGGCCACCATGACGCTGCTCCCCATCCCCGCATCGCACGCCACGACCACGGTGCGGATGTCTCGGCCGTTCACGTCAGGCATCGCGGATCACGCTCCAGTCGGGGAGGGAACGGCGTCCGGCGGCGCGCTTTCAGCCACTGGCTGCTCCGCGCGTCCGAAGCCGAACAGGACGGAGGCCACGCCGAACGAGACGACAGAGGCGACCGCGATAGAGAGCAACACGCCGAAGTAGCCGTCCCTGGGCGTCACCGCCATGTAGGCGAAGATGCTGCCCGGCGATGGCGTGGCAACGAGCCCGGCGCCGGTGACGACCGCCGTGGCTACGCCCGACATGCCGCCGACGATGGCCGCGATGATCAAACGCGGGTTCATCAGCACGTACGGGAAATAGATCTCGTGGATGCCGCCGAAGAACTGGATGATGATCGCCCCCGGTGCAGTCGCCCGCAGCGCGCGCGGACCGAAGAACCAGTAGGCAAGCAGGATCCCGAGCCCCGGGCCCGGGTTCGTCTCGATCATGAACAGGATCGACTTGCCAGTCTCGACCGCCTGGGCTACGCCGAGCGGTCCCAGGACGCCGTGATTGATCGCGTTGTTGAGGAAGAGCACCTTGGCGGGCTCGACGATGATCGACACGAGCGGCAGCAGGCCGGCCGCAACGAGAGCGTCGACGCCGCTGCCCGCCGCCTCGGTGAGGACTTCGACGATCGGGCCGATTGCGAGCAGGCCCGCGATGGCCATGACCACACCGAGGATGCCGGCGCTGAAGTTGTCGACGAGCATCTCGAAACCCGATCGGGTCCGCTGCTGGAGGACTCCATCGATGAGCTTGAGGAGGTAGGCGGCCACCGGGCCGATGACCATCGCGCCGAGGAACATCGGGATGTCCGTTCCGACCACGACGCCCATCGTCGCCACGGCGCCGATCACCGCACCACGTTGACCGTGGACCAGGCGCCCGCCGGTGTAGCCGATCAGGACCGGGAGGAGCGTGCTGATGATCGGGCCGACGAGCGCGGCCAGCTGCTCATTCGGCCACCAGCCCGTCGGGATGAACAGGGCAGTGATCAGGCCCCACGCGATGAACGCGGAGATGTTGGGCATGATCATGCCCGCCAGGAAGCCGCCCACCCGCTGGACCCTGGCTTGCAGGCCGGGCCCCTCGCGGTGTTTGAGGTCTGCCGTCGTCGCTGTCATGTCGTTCCCGCTCCTTTCCCTTCGAGACGATTCGCCTCCCAACGAAACCCCCAACCACTGATCCGGACGTCAGGGCGGCATGGCGTACAGGTCCCGACGCGTGGTTTCGTGTCGCTCGAGCCGGACGGACGCTAGGTCGATGTCATCTGGTGACGGCATGCCGGAGCCCGGCTGGAGCACCGCGGCGGCACCCCAGGCGAGGCCCTGAGTCAGTGCCTTGGCGCCGGCGCCGCCACCGGCCAGGAACCCCGCCAGCATTGCGTCTCCGGCGCCGACGGAGCTGAGTGGGGAGACCACAGGCGTCTGACCATGAAGGGCGCCGTCGTCGTCGACCAGCACGGCACCATCGGCGCCGAGGCTCGCCAATACTGCTCGCGCGCCGCGATCGCGCAGCCGGCACGCCGCTTCGACGACGTCGGCGATGGTCCCAAGGCGCACGCTGGTCGCCTCGGCGAGCTCGTCGCGGTTCGGTTTGACCAGGGCCGGACCCGCAGCAAGGACCGCTTCGAGCGCGGGGCCGCTGGTGTCGATCGCCACGCGCGTCCCGGAATCGGACAGCGATCGAACAAGGTCGGCATACACGCTGGGCGGCGTCCCAGGCGGCAGGCTGCCGCTGGCGACGAGCCAGTCGGCGGACTCGACCGCCCCCAGGACCGCGTCGAACACGGAGTTGAGCTCTTCGGTGCTCAGCTCGGCACCGGGCTCGTTGATCTTGGTCGTCGTCCCGTCGGGCTCGACGATCGTGATGTTGGAGCGGATCGCGCCACGGATCCTGACCGGCACGATCTCAATGGCCGTGTCGCGCAGTAGGGTAACGAGGTGCTCGCCCTCGGCGCCGCCCACCGTGACGACCGAGCGTGTCGGGAGGCCGTGGGCCGCCAGCGCCCGCGAGACGTTGATCCCCTTGCCGCCGGGATCGACCCGCCCGCCAATGGCCCGCGTGACCTCGCCGCGGGCAAGGGTCTCGACCTCGACCGTCCGGTCGACGCTCGGGTTGAGGGTGAGGGTCACGATCATGCCAGAAGGACCCTGGGACCCTGCGCCCGAAGCTCGTCCGCGACCTGGGCATCGAGCCCGGAGTCGGTGATCAGCGTGTCGATCTCGTCGAGGGCGGCGAACCGCGATAGATGATCCTGGCCGACTTTGGTGTGGTCCGCGAGAACGACAGAGCGCCGAGCGGCCCGGATCATGGCCCGCTTGACGGCGGATTCGGTCGTATCGGGGGTGGTCAGACCGCGCTCTAGGCTGATGCCGTTCGTTCCGATGAACCCTACGTCGACATAGCTGTCGGCCAGGGCCTGGATGGCCCAGGCGTCGACCGCGGCCTGCGTCCGGCCACGAACCCGGCCTCCGACCATGAGGACGGTGATGTTCGGCCGGACCGACAGGGACATCGCGATGGGCAGCGCGTTGGTGAGGACCACCAGCTCGCGGTCGGTCGGTAGTAGGTTGGCGAGCCGGGCGGTCGTCGTGCCCGCGTCGAGCAGGATCGTCCCCTCGTCCGGAAGCTCGGCGAGGGCTCGCCGCGCGATCCGTTCCTTCTCGACGGTGAGGACGCTGTCCCGTGCCGCGAGAGCGGGCTCGAAACCGAGTCGCTCGATGGGGATGGCGCCACCGTGGACGCGGCGAAGGAGAGCGTGTCGCTCGAGCGTCGTCAGATCCCGTCGGATCGTCTCTGTGGTGACCCCGAGTTCCTCTGCCAGGGCTCCGACCTCCACGCGGCCGCCGGATCGCGCGTGCTCGACGATCAAGCGCTGACGCTCCTCGGCGTACATGTTGGATAGCTCCTGTTTCATCTGTGGTTGGTTTTATATCCCTGTGTTTTAGTTGATGTCAATGGGCAAAACCCGCTTTCCCGTCACCACCGTGGCCGCCTCGCGGAAACCAGCGACGCGTCTTGTCTGGCGGGTGAGTCTCGGAGCGGGAAGGGGTTGCGACGCACTATCGTTCTTGCGTCATGCCGACTGCACCATCCGCAGGGGTCAACGCAGGCGAGCCGGTGGGCACGCCATCCCAACCCACGCTGAGCCGTGGAGCGATCATCGGTCGCGCGCTCGTGCTCGTCGGTGTATTCCTGTTCGTGTTCGGGGTCGTGCTGCCGCGGCTGGTCGATTACGATGCCGTCCGCGGCGCGCTCGCGGGGCTGACCCTCGGACAGATCGCGCTGCTCGGCGCGACGAGCGCGATCGGCTATGTTGCCAGCGCCGGCCCCTCCCGCGTCCTCGTGCCCGGTCTCTCCTGGCCACATGCGGTCGGGTCGGACCTGGCCGCACGCGCGGTCGTCAGTACCGTGCCCGGACCGACCGACTTCGCCACGCGACTCGTCTTGTACCGCCAGTGGTCGATCCCCACCTCGGTGGCGAGCGCCGGGATCGCCCTTGCCGCTCTATTCGAGACGTGCTCCTACCTCGTGCTGCCGCTGATCGCCACCGTCGGGCTGCTCGTCAGCGGTCACCCGACCCAGTCGCGCGCGCTCCTCCTCGCGCTGATCGGCCTCATCGTGCTGGTCGCCGCGACTGTCCTGCTCGTGTCCGTCGTGCGCTCAGAAAGCCTCGCGCGGAGGCTGGGTGGTTGGCTCGACCGCATGGCCCAACGCATCTGGAAGCTCTTCCGGAAGACGCCGCCCTCAGGCGTCGTCGATGGCATGCTGGACCTGCGTGAGCGCTCGAAGGGCATGCTCACGCAGCACGGGCTACTGGGTTTCGTCGCGGCAGTGGTCGCCAAGCTCGCCTGGTTCGTCGTGCTCGAGGTCGCCCTCTGGTGCGTCGGGATCGGCCCGGATGTCCTCCCGCCGTCGGCCGTGCTGGCGGCCATGGCGGTCGTCGGGATCGTTTCGCTGGTTCCGATCACGCCGGGGGCCGTCGGCGTCACCGAGGTCGCCTATATCGGCTTCCTGACGAGCGTGGCCGGGTCGGGACTGACCGAGCAGCTCACCGCCGCGGTGATGCTGTTCCGGATCGCCCAGTGGTTGGCCCCGATCCCGATCGGGTGGGTCCTTCTGCTTGCGATGCGGCGGGGCCACTGGGGCGAGCTCCTCAGCGGCCCTGAGATGGCCTCGACGCCATCCTCGAGCTAGGGGAGCGGGCCTGGGACGGCACGCGATCTGCCCGAATTTCGGCCAGATAGGACGACGCCTGCTCATCCGGTCGTCGTGGACCCTCGGGTCGTGATCACCGCCGACTGAAGGGATGGAACGCCATGACGGCGACACCAGCGCGTCACCCTGTCGTCAAACGGCTCGACGCCGAGCGGGCCCTCGACTTCCAGCTCAGGCTGGCTGACCGCATCACGGCGTTCGCCGGTTCGATGCCGTTCGTGTACCTCCATGTGGTCCTGTTCGGGTTCTGGATGGTCGTGCTCGAGCCGAGTCCATGGCCGAGGCTGACCCTGGTGGTCTCGCTCGAGGCGATCTTCCTGTCGTGCTTCGTGATGATCGGGCAGAACCGCCAAGGGGCGTTCCAGCAGGCGAAGGCCGATCACGAGTTCCTCGAGGGGGAGCGGGAGTTGAAGCTCAATACCGAGCTGACTCGCGAGATCCGCGAGCTCACACGCGAGGTCCACGAGCGCGTCGTCAGGGACCCCTGAACACGCGCGGAACGAGACAGCTGAGCGGTCCGCAGTTGGCTGGCTGGAACCGGGGCTCGGGATCGCTCGTCAGGGTCGGTGCCGCCGACGACCAAACCCTGCCTTGCCACACGGAGGGCGAGGGCCCACTCTCGTCGGGACCAGCATCGAGCCTGAGGCGGATCGATTTCGCATGACGACGGCGGGACCACCTACCGCGCCAGAGATGGCGGGCTGGATCGAGCGATGGACGCGAACGGGATTGGCCGCGCCGACCGCCCGCGCGCTTGCGGCAGCCGCGACCGTATTACGAGTGGGGCGCGGCGCGACACTGCTCGTGCCTGGCGAAACGGACCAGGCCATCCTTGTGCTGGATGGTTATCTCGCCGCTCGCGTCATGGACGCCGAGGGCCACGAGTTCATCCTTGCGCTCGCACGACGAGGTCAAACGCTCGTGCCGCCGATCGCACGTCCTCCCCTTATCTCAGAGATCGAGATCGTCGCGGTGACGACTGCGACCGCCGCGCTCGCCCCGGCCGGGCTCGTCTGGCGACTCGCGGAGCAGGACCCCGACTTTGCCTTGCGGTTGCTCGATCTTTCACGGAGCGTCGTCGAGCGGTTGCTGGGCCGCCTCCAGGAGCTTACGTTCAGTTCCGCCCGGCAGCGCCTCGCCGTCGTGCTGCTCGCATATGAGCCGCTGCTTGCAGAGACGAGGCCGATCGTCGCGCGCCAAGACCTCGCCGGCCTTATCGGGGTGAGCCGCGAGATGACCGGGAGGCTCGTCCGCGGGCTGGAGCACGATGGGCTGATCCGCCGAAGCGGTCGCGCGATCGCGATCCTCGACCGGGATCGGCTACGCGGCATCGCTCGCTGGGAGGAGGTCGGTCGCGACCACTACCTGGACCTGCGCGGGCCCGCGGGAGACGACCCTCTGCTCGACGGATGACCACGGCTCGTCGTCCTATGCCGCGCGGGAGGAACTTGTTCCTCGGCCTGCCGTCGGACGATGGTCGGCGAGGGTGAGTCACGCTTGCCCATCACGCGGTGGCCGATCGCCTCCCCCAGTGATCCGCCACCCCATCAGTTCAGATGGGTGGTGTGTGGGCAGACGACAGATAAAGACGCCGAGCGCGGAACGGGAACGGTTCGCGTCGGTGACGGATCGCCTCTTCGCACCGGTGCTACTCCTCTCGAGGTCCGGTCGGATCGAGTACCTGAATCCGGCCGCCGCCGCCATCTTCCGTCAGGACCCAGACACGCTGACCGGACGGTCGTTCGATGAGCTGACGCACCCGGAGGATCAACCCGTCCTTCGCGGCCTGATCCGCGACGTCACGACCGGCCGACCCGCGTCGCGACTCCCGATGCTTCGCGTGCGCGCCCAACCGTTGGTCGATTGGCGAGTCGTCGAATGGATCGGGGACAACCTCCTCGCCCACCCGGACATCGGAGGGATCCTGGTCTCGCTCCGTGACCACACCGAGAGCGACGCCCGGGCGCGCGCACTCGCCGAGGTAGCGTTCCGAGACGACCTCACGGGTCTACCGAACCGAGCCAGCATCGTCCGTGAGCTGGACGCGCTCCTGGCGAGCGACGTCCAGTTGTCGGTGGCAGTCATCGGCATCGACCGCCTCGGTCTCATCGGCGACCTGCTGCGTGGCGCAGCCGAAGGGGTCGTGCGGGTGGTTGGCAGACGGATCAGGGCGGCGGCGCCGCGGCGAACGCTCGTCGGGCGCCTCGAGAACGGCACCTTCGCCGCAGTCTTCCCGGGACGGGTGGCAGAAGACGCGGTGGCGGTCGGCTGGCGCGTGGCGGATCGGGCGCGAGAGCCGATGTTCGTCGGTGGCCACGAGGTGCAGACATCGGTGAGCGTCGGTATCGCCCGAAGGGAGGCAGAGGCCACCGTGGACTCCATGCTGGCGGACGCCGGACTGGCCCTGCACCGGGCACAGTCGAAGGGCGGGAGCATCGTGGAATCGTTCACTGACGGGCTGCGCCAGGAGGCGATCGGGCGACTTCGCCTCGAGGCGGATCTCCGGCGCGCTGTCGCCGAAAGATCGCTCGCGCTCGCCTTCCAGCCGATCGTTCGACTGCCCGACCGCTCCGTCTGCGGATCGGAGGCCTTGCTCCGATGGCACGCCCCAGAGCGAGACGTCCCACCCGCCGAGTTCATCCCGCTTGCGGAGGAGGCTGGCCTCATCCTGCCGCTCGGGGAGTGGGTCGTGGACGAAGCGGCGCGGCTTGCCTCTCGGGCACCCGGGCAGCGAGTGTCCATCAATCTCTCGGCTCGCCAGCTCGCCGTGTCGGGGCTGCCGCGAGTGCTGGCCCGGCTCGTCGACGCGCGTTGCGATCGCCACGCGGTGCAGTTCGAGATCACCGAAACCCTGCTCATCAAGGAGTGGGAGTACACCGCACGCGTCGTCGCGGAGCTGCGCGGACTCGGTTTCCGGGTGGGTCTCGACGACTTCGGGACCGGCTACTCGTCGCTCGGCTACCTGCGCCGCCTGCCGCTCGACTTCCTGAAGATCGATCGGTCGCTCGTCGCCGACCTCGACGCCGATCGGCGGGCTCGTTCGGTCATCGCGGCGGTGATCAAGATGGCCGAGGCCCTCGACCTCGAGGTCGTCGCCGAGGGCGTCGAGCGGGAGAGCCAGCTCGAGGCGCTCGTCGAGGCGGGATCGACGTGCGCTCAGGGACACCTGTTCGGGCGACCGCGCGAACTGGAAGTGCCAGACGACTCCGAGGGCGAGTAGAGAGGACGGCATCGCAGGCCCCCGCCAGCTATGAAGGCCTCCAGGGGCGTATCGGTACGTCGCGGTCTCCGTCCCGCAGCCGCATTCCTCGGGCGGGGAAGGTTGCGGCGCGTCCTTCGCGAACGTTGCTGCCATGTCACCCGCGTGCAACGATGACGGCATGGCTGCTCCTGAGGAGACCATCGGCGTCCGCCCTCCTGGCGTCGTGCCACGAAGAGCGCTGTACGAGCGTCTGTCTGCCGGAGTCTCCGCTGGAGTGACGCTCGTCTCGGCACCGCCCGGCAGCGGGAAGACCATGCTGATCCGCTCTTGGATCGATGAAGCGGGGCTCCGCGCACGAACAGCCTGGGTGCTGGTCGAGCGCCACGAACGCGACGCCCAGCGCTTCTGGCTGTCGGTGGTCGAGGGGTTCCGCTCCGCGGTCGGCAGCGATGGTCTCGTGCAGAAGCTCGAGCCAACGCCAGACTTCGACGGCGAACGACTGGTGCGGCGCCTGATCTCGGAGCTCGATGCGCTCGACGCGCCGGTCATACTCGTGATCGATGATCTACACGAGCTGGTCTCGCCGGATGCGCAGGCGCAGCTGGAGGTCCTCCTGGCGCAGCGGCCACGGTTGCTGTGCGTGGTCCTGGCTACCCGTCATGACCCCTCCCTGGGACTCCATCGTCTTCGGCTGGCTGGCGACCTGACCGAGCTCCGTGCCGCCGACCTCCGGCTCTCGATGGACGAGGCGCGGCAACTACTTGACGCATCCGGGGTCAAGCTCTCTGCCGAAGCCGCCGCACTGCTTCTCGCACGGACCGAGGGCTGGGCCGCGGGACTGCGGCTCGCCACGATGTCCCTCGCCGGCCACCCAGACCCCGAGCGGTTCGTCGCCGAGTTCGCGGGTAGTGAGCGGACGGTGGCGGACTACTTGCTCGCCGAGGTCGTCCAACGCCAGCCCGTGGAGGTCCGGCAGCTCCTGCTCCGCACCTCGATCCTGAAGCGGGTCTGCGGCCTGCTCGCCGACCGCCTTACCGGAGCGAGCGGGTCGGAGCGGACGCTCATCGCGCTGGAGGACTCGAACGCATTCGTCGTCTCGGTCGACCGTGCGCGGTCTTGGTTCCGCTACCACCCGCTGTTCGCGGATCTTCTGCTCCTCGAGCTTCGGCGCAGCGAACCTGATGCCATCGCGGGCCTGCACCGGGTCGCCGCCGACTGGCTCGCCGATCATGGATATATCGTCGACGCGGTCCGTCACTCCCAGGCGGGCGGCGACTGGAGCCGAGCGCGGCGCTTGCTCGCCGACCACGGCCTCAGCCTCTGCCTCGACGGTCAGGTTGCCTCCGTCGTCGCGCTGCTCACGGCCTTCCCCTCTGATTCGCAATCGGATCCCGAGCTGGCGATCCTTCGCGCCTACGTCGAGCTGAGACAGCACTCGCTCGAGATGGCAGCCGCATACATCACGCTGGCCAAGTCGCACGCTTCGGAGGTCCCCGCTGATCGGCAGCACCATTTCGCGGTGATGCTCGCGGTCGCCCGGTTGGAGCTGGCCCGGCGGCGGGGTGACGTCGAGTCAGCGCTTAGCGAGGTCGTTCCGCTGCTGGAACCCGTCGAGCCAAGCTCCGCGACCGAGCTGACGCTGAGCAATGACGCGAAGGCGGTCGCGTTGATGAACCTCGGGATCGCGGAGCTGTGGTCATTCGCGCTCGATGATGCCGAGCGACACCTGGAGCAGGGCCTGGCGCTCGGGCGGCTGATCGACCGACCCTATGTCCAGGTCGGCTGTCTCGGAGCTCTCGGGCTTCACGCGGCCCGAAGCTCGCTCGCGCGGGCCCGGGACCGGTGCCGGGAGGCCATCGCGATCGCGGAGGCGCACGGTTGGGTGACCGACCCGATCGCCTGCACGGCGCTGGCGACGATGGCTTCGACGGACACAGCGCAGGGCCGGTTCGGCGAGGCCCGCCGCTGGATGGACCGAGCCGAGCAGTCGATGCGGGCGGAGCTCGCCCCCGCAACGGCCCTGCTCGTGCACTTCGTCCTCGGCGAGCTGCATGCTGGCGAGGGCCGGCTCCGGGAGGCTCTCGTCGAGTTCGGTGAGGCAGCGAAGCTGCAGGACCTCCTGGCGACCGCGCACGCGCTGACCGGTCTCGCGAGGGTATCGATCGCGCAGACGCAGCTGCGGATGGGCGACGTGACCGGCGCACGGGCCACGGTCGCCAGGCTGACCGAGCGGGACCATGAATTCAGTGAGGCGCGGGTGGGGATCGCCGCCATTCGACTCGCGGAGGGCGACCACGCGGCGGCCGTCGAAACACTCGCGCCGGTGCTCGATGGGTCGTTGCCAGTCGTTCGGGCCGGGACCGTGGTCGAGGCACTGATGCTCGATGCGGTCGCGCGCGACCAGCTCGGCGACCGCGTGACGGCCGAGCGTGACATCGAGCGCGCCCTCGACATCGCCGAACCCGACTCGCTCGTCTTCCCGTTGATGGTCGTGCCGGCGCGGGACCTCCTCGAGCGACATCCGCCGCACCGGACGGCGCACGCCGCTCTGCTGGCCGACCTCCTCAGCGTCATTGGCGGGTCGTCGCTCCCAGCCCGCAGCCACGAGCCAGTGACGCCGTCCGAGCGGCTCAGCGAGAGCGAGCTCCGAGTGCTCCGTTTCCTGCCGAGCAACTTGTCCGCGGCGGAGATCGCCGGCCAGCTGTACGTGTCGACGAGCACCGTGAAGACGCACATGCGCCACATCTACGAAAAGCTGGATGCGCATCGGCGCACCGAGGCGGTGGATCGCGCGCGGTACCTGGGGCTGCTCGGCCCATCGGCGCGATCGGGTCGCTAGCCCGACCGCACGTGGGGCCGCTACGGTGGTCAACTCTCACACGATGCGGTGGATGTGCGCTCATCCCCCGCGCTTCGACGTTGAACCGGTGCACGAACACCATGGACCGACACCGTACGTGATCCGGGTCCGGGGACTGCTGAGCGACAGGCTGCTCACCGCCTTCCCCGGGCTCAAATCGCGCACGGACCGTGGCGACACCCTTCTCGCAGGCGCGCTGCCAGACCAGGCGGCGCTGCACGGGGTCTTGACGCAGATCGAGGCGCTCGGGCTCGAGCTCATCGAGGTCCGTCGCTCGAGACGCTGACGGGTGACAGCCGACCCGATCGAATTGGTCGTATCGGATGACGCGCGCTCATCCGGGTCGGCGGGACGCTCCATCCGATCGTCGCGAATCAACGCGACATAGAAAGGGAGCCACGAAACATGGGCAACAAGATCCTGGTCTCTGTGTTCGACAGTGAGCGAACGGCATTCGAGGGTCTGACCGCCCTCAAGGACCTGCACTGGGATGGCGACATCACCCTGTACGCGTCGACCGTGATCGCCAAGGACGCCGCGGGCAAGGTGTCGGTACGCCAGACGGCGGACGACGGACCGATCGGCACCCTCGCGGGCATCGTCACCGGCGGCCTCGTCGGTCTGCTCGGAGGCCCGGCCGGCGTCGCGGTGGGCGCGTACGTCGGCGGCTTCGGTGGGCTGATGTACGACCTGTTCAAGGCCGGCGTGAGCCTGGACTTCGTCGACGAGGTCTCGGCCTCACTGACCCCGGGCACGGCGGCCGTCGTCGCGGACATCGACGAGATGTGGGTGACGCCGGTCGACACCCGCCTCGGAGCGCTTGGCGGGACGACGTTCCGTCGCTTCCCGGGTGAAGTCATCGATACCGAGCTGATCCGCGAAACCGACGCCGCGCGAGCGGAGCTCGAGCAGCTCCGCGCCGAGGTCAAGGAGACCACGGGAGAAGCGAAGGCGAAGGTGGAGGCCTCCATCGAGGCGCAGCGGCGCAAGCTGGAGGCCCTGGTGGAGCGCGTCGACAAGGCGCTTGCCCAGGAGAAGGCCGAGTTCGAGGCGCGACTCGCCACCCTGCGGGAGCAGCAGGCGAAGGCACGCGAGAGCCAGCGACAGAAGATCGACGCCCGCATGGCCGACCTGAAGGCGTCGCACGAGATCCGCAAGGCGAAGCTCGAGGAAGCTCGCCGGCTCGCAAAGGCGTCCGCCGAGACCACGCGCGAGGCGCTCATGGTCTGACCATCGCGTCGCGGGCCACCGGGTGCGTTGAGCATCCGGTGGCCTCGCCGTTCATTCACGGACGTAGCTGAGCCGCCCGCCACGACGCTGGTGTCAGGTGAGGTAGGTCCCGATGCTCTTGGCTAAGCAGCGGCGCGCGTGGCGCTCGCAGTCCATGACCATGCCCGGGACGCGCCGCGCGGTCGGCGTCCTCTTCGGTGGCATCGCGTGCTTCGCCGCCCGCACGGTGCTCGTCGCCAGGAAGCAGGTCGAAGCGATCGACAAGGCCATCATGGTGCGTGTTCAGGCGATCCACCACCCGTGGATCGAGCGGGCCATGGTCGTCACCTCGTGGTTCGGGTTCCCGCCCCAGAGCCGAATCCTGCCCCCCGCCTACGCGGCCGTTCTGTGGATAGCTCGCTTCCGCCTCGAGGCGGTCTTCCAGCTCGCCGCCTGGGGCGCGGCGCTCCTCTCGACGATCGTCAAGTCGTTCATGCGGCGACCGCGCCCGGTCGCCGGCAAGGACGTGCGGGTCGTCGCCGCTACGCTCGAGGGTTCCAGCTTCCCGAGCGGGCACGTGCTGTCGTACGTGGGCATCTACGGCTGGATGGCCATCATGGCCAACCAGCTGATCAGGCCGCTCCTGCTCCGACGAGTCGTCGTGGCAGCGCTGACGACCCTCATCGCTGCGATCGGCCCCAGTCGGATCTACCTGGGACACCATTGGCCGACCGATGTGGCTGCCTCCTACCTGTTGGGCTCGAGCTATCTCGCTGCCCTGGTGGTCCTGTATCGGCGCCTCAAGTCCCGGCGGGTGCTTGAATGATCTCGGAACGTCCCAGTGCGGATGCGCGGCGAATCCGGGTCGTCTGGAACCCCACGGCCGGACGCAAGGGCGGTCTACCGACGAACTACTCGTCTCGCCCGCTGCTGCTTGGACTGCTCCGGCGTCACGGCCTGGGCAACGAGCTGATCGAGACGGGTTCCGCGACGGAGGCCGTCGAGGTAACGCTGGACGCCACTGAGCGCGGTTACGACGTGGTCGTCGCCGCCGGAGGCGATGGGACCATCGGGCTGGTCGGGCGGCAGCTCCTCGGCTCCGGCACCGCGCTGGGGATCCTGCCGCTGGGCAGCGTGATGAACATCCCTCGGATGTTGGGCGTGCCGCGCAACGTCGAGGACGCGGCGCGGATCCTGTCGGACGGGCACGTGCGGTCGATCGACGTGGGGCAGGTCGGCGACAACATCTTCTACGAAGCTGGCTCAGTCGGCATGCATGCCGCCGCGACGCGGGAGCTGCCCATGGTGGACAGGGGCGACTACGGGGCGATCATCCGTTCCATCGCGGCAGTGTTCCGCTATCGGGCCTCAGAGATGCGAATCGAGCTGGACGGCGACCGCTCGATCGAGACGAAGGCGCTCCTGATCGCGGTCGCCAACGGGCCGTTCATGGGCCCTGGGGCCACCATCGCACCGGAGGCCTCGCTCGACGACGGCTTGTTCGACGTGCGTGTGTTCCTGAACTACACGAAGGGGGAGCTGGTTCGGTACCTCGCGAGCATCGCCTTCGGTCGGCGCGCGCCCGAGCAACGCTCCATGACCAAGCGGGCGAGGAGGGTCCGTGTCACGAGCGGACGACCGCTTCCGGTGCGTGCCGACGCTCAAGACCTCGGAACGACCCCGGTCGTCTTCGAGATCCGACCGAGGGTCCTCAAGGTCGTTGCGCCGGACCCATCAGCGTCACCTGGCGGGTCGGGACGGCACGGGCCCGCACTTCCCCATCGCGGGTGCCGAATCGACCCAATCGAATGACGACCGGTCATCCTCCGTGTCGAGATGGTGGGCTCGGTCAACCGACCATCAGCAACCCTCAGGAGGGACGTCACCATGGCACAGGACGTCATCATCGCGACATTCGAGGATCGCAATCAGGCGTATGGGGCCGCGAGGGACATCGACGCGCTGGACGACAGCGTGATCCGTGTCCAGAGCGGCGTGATCGTCGAGAAGGACATGCTCGGCAACGTCACCCAGCTGGACTCGGAGGGACTCGCGAGTCCGTGGGGCTTCGTCGGCGGCAGCACGGCCGGCGCCCTGATCGGGGCACTGGTCGGCACGCTTGCCGGACCGGCTGGTACGGCGACCGGCGCCCAGGTCGGTGCTGCTGCGGCCGCGACGGGCGGCCTGTTCGGCGGGACCGTCGGCGCGACCGTCGACCTCGCTGACACTGGCATCAAGGCCGACTACATCGACGCGGTCTCCGGCCGTCTGCTGCCGGGCCACTCCGCGCTCGTGACGGAGGTCGAGGAGTACTCGACGCTGCCCGTCGACGAGGCGATCTGGCGGCACGGCGGCGTGGTCTTCCGCCACCCGACGAGCACCGTCATCGCTTGACGCCCTCCGGGACGTCTCCTCTCCCAGGCGCCCGTTTCGACGGGCGGTTCTCGCGGCCACCGGTGGATCTCGCACACGGTGGCCGCTTCACTGACCGGGCCCGGCCGAATCGGCCGGATCGTGTGAGGACCACTCATCCCGGTGCATCGGACGCTTCGTCCGCAATTCGATCAATCGAAAGGAGAAGGTTGCAATGCTTGGTTTGGTGACCCGCGACTGGTGGGTCTTCGCTATTCGGGGCATCGCCGCACTGGTGTTCGGCGTCCTCGCATTCATCTGGCCGGAGACGACGCTCGCTGTGCTCGTCCTGCTGTTCGGCGCGTACGTCCTCGTCGACGGCGTCGCGCTGCTCGTCGCGCTCGTTCGCGGCGACCCGGTCGCGCGACGCCACGCCTGGGCCGTGGCGATCATCGGCGTCCTCGGCATCGTCGTCGGCGTCGTCACATTCATGGTGCCCGGTCTGACGGCCCTGTCGCTGCTCTACCTCGTGGCCTTCTGGGCGATCGCTACGGGCACGTTCCAGGTCATCGCCGCGATCGCCCTTCGGAAAGAGCTCGAGGGCGAGTTCTGGATGGCACTCGGCGGCGTGGCGTCGATCGTCTTCGGAGCGCTGCTCGTCGCCTTCCCGGGCGCTGGGCTGATCTCGCTCGTGTGGCTGGTCGGTATCTGGTCGATCGTGTTCGGCATCTCGAGCCTCGGCCTCGCGTACCGGCTCCGCAAGCTTTACGCGGCGCTGCCCAAGCCCACCCAGGGCATGGCGCACTGACCCGCATCGCGCCGCGGCGTCCGCCAAGGGCCACATGGGCCTGACGACGCGGTGGCAGGACGCGAACACGGTGGGAGTGGCGGCAACGCCGCTCCCACCGTTGAATCACCGAATCACGGAGGGCACGTGGTGTCCGCTGATCGCCCAAACGCTGTGTCCGGCGCGAACGGGCGGATCCTGTCCGCCGGTCCGCTTGTGGCGCTCGGCGGTTTCGTGCTCGTCCTCATCGGGGTGCTCGGCCTCCGCGAGGTGGCTTCGCTCGTCGTCCCGGTGGTGTTCGGGCTCTTCATCGCCCTCACCGCCTGGCCGATGGTCGGGACGCTCGAGCGCCGTGGCCTGCGGCACGGCCTCGCTCTGGCAGGCGCGATCGTGGTGGTCCTCGCGGTCGTTCTCCTGGCGGGCTTCATCGCCGCGCTCTCGGTGGGCGAGTTCGTGGTCCAGATCCCGACGTACGAGAGCCGCCTGAGCGCGGCACTCGCGGCGCTACCGGGTCAACTCGCGCAGCTCGGGATCGGTATCGACCCGGGCGCGATCTCCACGATCATCTCGCCGGAAAGGATCGTCGCATTCGTCAGACCGGTGGCGTCGGCGGTCTCCGATGCAGGCGGCTCGATGTTCGTCGTCGCCTTCACCATGATCTACGCGCTCGCCGGCGGGACGTCGCTCCGGGAGCGGGCAGCCGTCGCGTTCGGAGAGCGGCACACGCTCCTGCTCGGCACGGAGCGATTCGCCACCGACCTGCGACGTTACCTCGTCGTGCGCGTCAAGCTAGGGCTGTTCGCCGCGGTGCTCTCGTTCGTGCTCCTGGTGGTGCTCGGCGTGCCGTTCCCGGCCCTGTGGGCGATCCTGGTGTTCGCTGCTAGCTTCGTCCCGAACATCGGGAGCATCATCGCCGCAATCCCACCGACGATCCTCGCCTTTCTTGACGGCGGGCCCGCGGCGGCCTTGATGGTGGTCGTCGGCTATACCCTCATCAACTTCGCCCAGGACCAGTTCCTCCAGCCGATCGCCATGGGGAGCGAGCTCAACCTGAGCCCGCTGGTCGTCTTCATCGCGGTCATCGTGTGGGCGTGGATCCTCGGGGCGGCCGGCGCGCTCCTTGCGGTCCCGTTGACGATCGGGCTGGTCATGGTCCTCGAGGCGTTCCCCTCCTCGCAGGGGCTTGCGGCACTGCTCCGCAACAGCGTCGAGCCGCAGCCCGGATGAGGATCGTTCCGACGACGAGTCCGTAGCTTCGTTCGCTCGGGCGGCGGGCGCGATGGGGACGAGCCCTCCGCCAACCGACGGTCGATCACGAACGACGGACCCGTCGCGCATGCCGTAGGTGCCATCCCGGCCGGCGATGACCAGAGCCTCGATCAAGGGTGCGCCACTCCTCGCAAGGACGACCAACCCTACCTATTCGAGTTCGTGCAGTTCGAAGACGGCTCGACCCGCCGCCGCTTCCATCGGATCGTCGATATCGACACCATCGACGATACGAATGAACCAGACGCCGAGCGGGATGGATCGTGCGAGCGGGCCCATGGTGTCGCGAAAGAATCGCACACGCTCCGACGGGTCCAACTCCGTTGCTCGGACTTCTTCCTTTCGGCCACGCACCGTGACGACCGCTCGGCCGGCGGCGCGCAGGTTGGTCACCCATCGGGCCTCGCCCCATGGGGCCCAGACCCAGCGCCTGCCTGACGCCTCGACGACCGCCAGCGGCACCGTGCGCGGCAGGCCGCTCGTTCGGCCGCGGATCGTGACGAGCCGGTTGAAGCCCAGCGGAACGCCAGCCGCTAACAGCAGCCTGAGGATCGGGCTGAATAACCTGACGAGGAATGGGACACGCCGGATGGGACCGCCAACGGCGTTGGCAGCTCGGTAGCTCATGTGGGGCTCCTTATCGCGTTCCGTTCGGGTGCTACACAGGTGACCCACGAGAGGGCACGGACGTGACCGCGGTCTTGACAGTCCCGAACGTTCAGTCAGCGATCACCGTGAGATCCAGCTGGCCGAGCCGGTTCGGATCCGCAAGGATGTCGATCCGGGCGATCCTCCCGCCCTTGACCGTCAGTGCCACCACCGCGAACGGGCTCCCGTCCGGCCCCCACGCGACGCCGCCGGGTACGCCGTTAACGAGGACCCTGGTCGACGATTCCGCGAATCGACGGAACGTCCAGGCCTGCTCGGCCACGACCTGCGCGCCGCGCACCAGCGAGGTCAGGCCCGGACGCGCCGGGCCGCCGTCGGCACGCAATACGACCTCCGGGTCGAGGACGGCGACGAGGCGCTCGAAGTCACCGGCACGCGCCGCGGCGAGGAAGGCGTCGACGACGGCCCACTGGTCATCGAGGTCGACGTCCGGCACAGGCGCGCCCCGGACGCGGCGACGCGCACGGCTGGCGAGCTGGCGGGCCGCCGCCGAGGTCCGGCCAACGATCGGTGCGATCTCGTCGAACGGCACCCCGAAGACGTCGTGGAGCACGAAGGCGACCCGTTCGGCAGGCGTCAGGGTATCGAGGACGACGAGCATCGCGAGCCCGACCGAGTCGCCTAGCAACGCTTCCTGCTCGGGATCGAGTCCATCCTCGGGGCTCACGATCGGATCGGGGAGATGGGTCTCCAGGGACGCTTCACGGCGCGTCCGCCGCGTTCGCAGCATGTTGAGACAGACCCGCCCGACGACCGTCGTCAGCCAGGCGCGCAGGTTCTCGACCTGGCTCGTGTCGGTGCGGCTCAGGCGGATCCAGGCCTCCTGGACGGCGTCGTCGGCCTCTGGCAACGAACCGAGCATCCGATACGCGACACCGCGCAGGTGTGAGCGGTTTGCCTCGAAACGTTCGGCGAGCCAGTCCTGGTCGTTCATTCGTCACGTTCCTGCGGTTGGTCCGGTCATCTCGTTG
>DATAFZ010000051.1:0-16690 GCA_036257225.1 Candidatus Limnocylindrales bacterium
CGGCGGGTGCCTCCAAGGGAGGGAGGGCGAGACTCCGTTCGATGGTGGACGGCTCCAATGCTTCACGGCAGCTGGCGGCGCCCGGCTTCGCTGGCTCGACGAGGAGAGGATGCTCTACGGTGTCATCGTTAGCAGCACCGATGAAGTCCTCGCGACGGTCGACTGGTGGACGGAGACGCACGCGATCGGTGGTGTCCGGGCGGAGCCGAGCTTCACGCCGGTCGAGCAAGCCCTAGTCGATGAGGCACCCACCGACATCGTTAGCGACTGCATCCCGTATCGCATCGTCGGCAAGGAAGCGACGGAAGTCGAGGGAAGCCTCGCCTCGATCGACTGCGCGGTCGACTCTAGTCTCATCATCGACATCGGCTACTTCAGATTTCCGTCGGCGTCGCCACTCGTCGATTGGTGGGCCAAGCGGCTTCCCGGCCTGCCAGTCAAGGCCGACAGCGGTGGCTGTCTCGACGGGACCCGGGGTGAGACCCGGACGTCGCGGGGCAGGATCGCTTGCTATGTGAGTGACGGGGAGGCAAGGATCCGGTGGACCGACGAGGTGCGGCGGATATACGGGGCGCTGAATGGCAGGACCACGGACTTGGCGGGCCTTTTCGACTGGTGGGACGCCCGTCACTAGCGCCCGAACGCTGTGAGCGCCTCGATGTGCGGGCGCGACGGTGCAGGTTCGTGGGCCGCTAGGGCCCTTCCCGCGTCATCGGAACGCCACGCTTCAGTCCTATCCTGTGACCCATGAGTGAGTCCAAGACCAGGTCGCCAGCGACCAGATCCGATGCCGAGTGGCGCGCCGAGCTCACCCCGGAGCAGTACAGGGTCCTTCGCCAGAAGGGCACCGAGCGGGCCTTCACGGGTGAGCTCTGGGATGAGCACCGAGCCGGGATCTACCGCTGCGCGGGCTGCGATGCCGAACTCTTCGCTTCGAATACCAAGTTCGAGTCGGGCACCGGCTGGCCGAGCTTCTTCGCACCCACCGACTCGGAGGCAGTCGCCACCGAGACCGATCGATCGTTCTTCATGACACGCACCGAGGCGTTGTGCGCCACCTGCGGAGGGCACCTCGGCCACGTCTTCGACGACGGACCGGACCCGACCGGTCTTCGCTATTGCATCAACTCCGCGGCCTTGAAACTCGAGCCCAAGGGCTAGCGTCCTCGCGCCGCCCGGCGATCGGCCGGATCGGGGCGTGACCCGGACCTTTCGACGGAACGGGGCGGTACCACTCAGGCGCAGTCACGGTGGCACCTGCACGAGAAGATCTCACTGCTCGCCGGTGGGTTCGGGGCCCAAGCGCCGCGGGTGATCTTTTCAGGGACGGAATCCAACATGGCCGACGAGCCGCAGCCCCGGGACCTCGAGGTCGTCCAACGCGACGACGCATCGCCGCTCTTCCTCACGGCCCCGTCGGGGTGGAATGACCCGCTCACCGGCATGGACGGGCCGCACTTGTGGGACCGCGTCATCTCCGCTGAGACCGCTCGCGTCAAGCGATATCGACGACCAGCGACCGTCGTCCTCGTCAACGTTGCGGGACTTGCCGCGTTCGCCGATGCATGGGGCGCCGATGTCGCGGAACGTATCTTCGTCCGGGTCGCCCGCACGCTGGCGATCGAGGTTCGCGCCAGTGACCACATCGCCAGGATCGATCGCAGTCAGTTCGGGATCCTGCTGACGGAGACGGACGAGATCGCCGCCATCAACTTCGTGGAGCGCGCCCGCGCGGCCTGCGAGCGAGAGGTCCAAGCGAGCGATCGTCTGCGGGTCGGCATCGGTTGGGCCATGCCGACGGAATCGACCGATCTGCGTGGGGCCATCGATACAGCGGGCGAACGCGTCGCTGCCGATCTCCAACGTCGGGACTAGCCCGCGCCCGACCGGCGACGGGACATGACCGCTACTGTTCGAGGATGGTCGCCTGGGACGTCTTCACTGTGCAGGCCCCGCGGATCGCGGAGGTCTTCGTTCGCCGTCACGCAGCCACCGGCAATCTCTGCATGCTGGCCACCCTTCGGTCCGACGGCTACCCTCGGATCAGCCCGATGGAACCCCGGATCTTCGAGGGCCGATTGGTGCTCGTCGGCATGCCGAACACCAGGAAGTTCCGGGACCTCGCCCGCGACCCCCGCTTCAGCTTGCATACGGCCACGGTCGACACCTACGTCGGCGATGGTGACGCCAAGGTGTGGGGCGACGCCCGGAACGTGCAGGACGAGGAACTCCACAAGCGGTTCGCTGACCACCTGTTCGAGGAATCCGGATTCGACCTGCGTGGTCGGCAGTTCGATCCGTTCTACGTCGCCGACATCGCCGGCGCCTCGTCAGTCGAATTCCGGGACGGCCAGCTGACGATCACGACCTGGAAGCCGGGCGAGGGCGAGGAGACGCAGCCTCTCGACTGAGTCCATCTCGCCGCGACTCGAGGTAGCGGCGTTCGGGGATGCTCAGCGTGCGACGAGCGGCGAGCTGGTACTCGGCGGCGGCGGCTTCGGCATCGCCGGCCATCTCGAGAAGATGCGCGCGGACCGCGTTGGTCCTGTGGTGGTCCGCCAACGCCGGCTCCGACGCGGCTGCGGCGAGTTGCCCGAGCCCGGCCCTCGGGCCATGGACCATGGCGACCGCGACGATCCGGTTGAGCGTCACCATCGGCCCCGGTGCGACCTTCTCGAGCAGGCCGTACAGACCGAGGATCTCGCGCCAGTCGGTGTCCTCGGCGCGCGGCGCCTCATCGTGGACGGCCGCGATCGCGGCCTGCAGCTGGTACGGACCGAGCGGCGCCCGGCTGAGGGCACCCGTGATGAGCCGCACGCCCTCGGCGATGGCATCGCGATCCCAGAGGCGTCGGTCCTGCGCGGCCAACGGAACGAGGCTGCCATCCGGCCGGGTTCGTGCCGCTCGCCGAGCGTCAGTGAGCAACATCAGGGCCAGGAGGCCGGCGACTTCGGTGTCGTCGGGCATGAGCGCGTGCAACTGGCGGGTCAGGCGGATGCCCTCGCGGGTCAGGTCGGTGCGCACGAGCGTCGTCCCGGAGGTCGCGGTGTAGCCTTCGTTGAAGATCAGGTAGAGCACGTGCTCGACCGCGGCGACTCGATCGGCGAGCTCGGCGGCGGGCGGCATCCGAAACTCGGCGCCGCTCGCCTTGATCGCCTGCTTCGCGCGACTGATCCGCTGGCCCATGGTCGACTCCGGCACCAGGAAGGCGCGGGCGATCTCGGCCGTCGACAGGCCGCCGACCGCGCGCAACGTCAGGGCCACCTGCGACACGGGCGAGAGCGCCGGGTGGCAGCACAGCAGGAATAAGCGCAGCTCGTCGTCCTCCGGCGTGGCCGAAACGCTCAAGCGAGCGGCCGTCTCCTCGCGCCGCCGGCGCGCAGTCTCGTTGCGGTGCTGCTCGATCCAGCGGCGGGTCGCGACGGCGATCAGCCATCCGCGTGGATTGCCGGGCAAGCCCTTCTCGGGCCACTGCGCCGCGGCCGCAACCAGGGCCTCTTGCACAGCGTCCTCGCAAGCGTCGAAGTCGCCGTATCGACGCATGAGCGCCGCCAGCACCTGCGGCGCCAGCTCGCGAAGGGTCTCGTCGATACTGGGCGGCGGGCTCTGCGGCGGGCTCGGCCTCACATCTCCAGGCCGCTGTAGGTCATGACGGGGTGCACGTCGATCAAGCCGAACGTCGCGTCAGGGATCCGGGCGGCGATCTCGATGGCGCGTTCCACGCTGTCGCACTCGACGAGGTACATCCCGGCCAGTTGCTCCTTGGCCTCGGCGAACGGGCCGTCGCTGGTCATGGTCTTGTCGTCGCGGACCGTGACCCGCTTCGTGAGCGCGCTATCCGCCAGCGCCTCCGCGACGATCAGCTCCTCCGACGCCGCGAGGTCGGCGTTCAGGGCCGCGTAGACGGCGAGGCCCTCCGCTTGCTGCGCGTCGCTCATCGATTCCCAGATCTGGCGTGTGCCGGGATTGTGGTAGATCAGGAGCAGGTACTTCATCGGTTCCTCCAATGTCAGTCTCGCGACTCGGCACCCGGATGTCGAAACCAGCCACCGCAGTTTCGACATCGCCGTGACCCACTCCTGTCCGGAGCGGAACCAAGGAGAACGACATGAACGTCGCAGATCGCGCCGAGCCGGCGGTGCTGCTGGACGGCCTCGCCTTTCCCGAATCGCCCCGTTGGCACGACGGCCGCCTGTGGGTCTCCGACTGGGGAGCCGGTGAGGTCATCGCCGTCGATCCCGAGGGCGCGAGTGCGGTCATGGCCCGGATCCCGTCATTCCCGATGTGCATCGACCATCTGCCCGACGGACGGCTGCTGATCGTCTCGTCGGCCGAGCGGCGCCTGGTGCGCCAGGAGCCAGACGGCACGCTGGTGACCCATGCCGACCTGTCGGGGTTCGGCGATCACCCATGGAATGACATCGTCGTCGATGGTCGCGGGAACGCATACGTGAACAACATCGGCTTCGACTTCCCGGGGGGCGAGGTCGCACCTGGGTTCATCGCGCTGGTGACGCCCGATGGCGTGGTCCGCCAGGTTGCGCAGGGCCTCGCATTCCCGAACGGCATGGTCGTGACACCCGATGGCCGTACCCTGATCGTCGCGGAGTCCTACGGCAACAAGCTGACCGCGTTCGACATCGCGGCCGACCGCAGCCTGTCGGGAGGTCACGTCTGGGCGGCTGTCGACGATCATCCAGACGGCATCTGCCTCGATGCCGAGGGCGCCGTTTGGTACGGCGATGTCGGCAGCAAGCGCGCCGTGCGCGTCCGCGAGGACGGTGAGCTGCTCGAGACGATCGACCTCGATCGTGGCTGCTTCGCTGTCATGCTCGGCGGCCAAGATGGGCGGACGCTGTTCATCGTCGCCAACGAGTGGGGTGGGGCAGACGACATGGCCGGCGGCACACCGCGTGGACAGGTGGTAGTGACTCGAGCACCCGCTCCGGGGGCCGGCTGGCCGTGATCCTCCCGGCCGATGACCCCTGCTACCATCGCTCGCGATGGAGATCATGGGCATCCAGATCCGGACGATCATCCGCGACAACATCGCCAAGCGGTGTGCCGGATGCGGCCAGGTCATCGAGGGCACGCCGTGGCGCGTCAACCTCCTCGACATCGTCTCGGCCGAGACGCCGGTCAGCTGGGCGTCGCGCCCGGTGATCAACCCTGGTCCGTTCCAGTTCCACGGGGAGGCGGTCTGCGTGCGCCGCTGGATGGCCGACCGCGGCTACCTCTTCTGTCGTAAGGGCGAAGTCCGCGAGATCATGCGGCCGATCCCCATCCCCGGCCCCGATGACGCCCCCGATGACGGCCGTTGGGGCCTCTGCGACGGCATCCACCGCGACGATCACGAGTTCGTTCCCGCCTGACATCGCGCCCGTTTGACACCCTCTCGGGGCAGGCCTATCCTCCGCACGCCCGGGCGGAATCTGGTACCCAGATTTACCCAGGTTTTCCGTGCCGACGGGTCGCACGGCCGTCTCCCCCCACGGTCGTGCGTACCCGTCGGCGCCCCGCCTATCGACCTGGAACGAACCGATCGCGCGAGGCTCGATTTGCCATACCCCGACACCACCTCCGTCCGCTCCGGCCGCTGGCTCTCCCTCGGGCCTGCGAGTCGCCTGCTCGGCGTCGACCCGGACACGCTGCGCCGGTGGGCGGATGACGGCCGCGTCGAGACATGGACGACGCCCGGTGGGCATCGGCGCTTCGACCGTGCCGCGCTCGAGCGGCTTGCCGCGGATCGTGGAGGCCGTGTCGTCCGGTCGCTGTCGACCCTGGGCGCATCGCCTGCGCGTCTGGCGCGCGTCTACCGGCGCCACTACGCGACCGACCCACGGCATGGCCCTGCGCAGCCGACCGCGACCGGCGCGCCGGTCGACGCCGAGCGCGAGGCCTTCCGACGGGACGGGCGGCTGCTGATCGCGGGGCTGACCGCCTTCCTCGACGCGCGCCCGGGTGACACACGGACGCGCGCCCGACTCGAGGCCGAGGCGTGTGCGGTCGTGGACGACCAGGCCCTGCGCCTCGCGCGCGGTGGCGCGAGCCTGACCGAGGCGGTCTCCCGCTTCGTGGTCGCTCGCCAGCCATTCCTGGCCGAACTGGCCCAGCTAGGTCGGCGCCGCTCCCTGGATCCGGCGCGTCTCGCCGATCTGTACGGCGATGCCTCGGCGTTACTGGACCGGTTGCTGTTGCGCTTCATCGAGACGCATCAGCGGATCGGTGGCTGAGCCCATGCGACTCGAGATCCTGCTCCCGGGTCTTACGGCGATCCTCGCGCTGGTGTTCAGCGTCGCCCTGTTCGACCAGTGGCGCGAGCGGCGGGGCGGGTTCCAGCTCATCTGGGCGATCGGCATGGGGTTCTACGGGATCGCGGCGGGGTGCGAAGCGCTCGCCGGCATGGGCGGCTGGAACGAGGCGCTGTACCGGACCTGGTACCTGACCGGCGCGGTGTGGACCGCGGGCTGGCTGGGCCTCGGGACGGCGTTCCTGCTTGCTCGGACCCGCTTCGGGTACAGCGTCGCGCTTTGCCTCTTCCTGGCCGGGCTGTTCACATTCCTTGTGCGCAACCGGCCCGAGTACGCGGGCGCGGGAGCGCTCCCGTTGCTCTACTTCATCGCAGCCGGCGTCCTGGCCCTCGCCGTGGCGGTCGAGACCTATTTCCAGAACGAGCGGTGGCCGTCGCTGGCGGCCGGTGCCGTCGTCGGCGCGACGCTCCTCAGCATCGTGCTGATGGCGACGACGACGATCGCGCCGCCTGGCTACGCGGTCGACCCGGCGACCGGCATGCCGGTCGCGACGCTGCTCCCGCCGCAGCTTCGGCTGCTCACGCCGTTCATGAACGTGACCGGCGCATTCGCCCTGATCCTCGGGGCGGTGTTCAGCACGTACGTCTTCATGCCGAAGCGCCGGGTGCTGCCGTATTCGCTCGATCCGCGGCAGCCCGGCGACCAGTTCCTGTTCAACCTCCTCATCGCGCCGGTGGCGATCCTGGTGAACCTCGTCGCGTCCCTGCCGGGCACGGTCCGGGCGCTCGGTGCGGGGCGCATCCACAGCCGGGTGCCGGCGACGATCCTGATCGCCGTCGGCGCGTTCAGCCCGACCCTGACCGACTCGTTGAACCGGTTCGGATCGACGGATCTGTTCCAGCTGGGGAAGTTCCTGGGCGTCCTGTTCCTGTTTGCCGGGTTCCTCGTCTCGATCGAGGTCTTCCGCGAGATCCGGATCCCATTCACGTCGATCCGCCTTGGCACCGCGCGGCGCGAATCGACCGCATCCGACCGTTCCGCGGAAGGTGCCGGGGCGAGCTGAGCTGCCTCGCGGCGTTCGAGCGGCCTCGGGCTCTACCATGCGCGGGTGCCCGACCCGAACCCCGACACGAACCAGGCCTTGTCACGTGCGCGGTGGGCACCATGAGCGATCCGGGCGTGCCGTTGCGCGGCTTCGTGATCGTCATCGGCTCGGCCGCGCTGTTCGGGATGCTCGGGCCGCTGTCGCGGTTCGCCTACGAGGCCGGGATGGAGCCACCGGCGTTCGTCGCGTGGCGCGCGATGATCGGGTTTCTCGGTCTCGCGCTCCTCGTCGGCTGGCGGGTCCGGAGCGGGGCCACGCGGCTCATCCGGTTCGGCGATCTGTCCCTGCGTGCCCGCGTCGCGATGCTCGCAGCGGCGCTGGCCGGCACGGTCCTCAATCTGTGCATGTTCATCGCGTTCGACCGGATCACGATCGCGCTCGCGCTGCTCGGGTTCTACACGTACCCCGCGCTGGTGGCCGTCGCCAACGTCGCCCTCGGTCGTGAGCGCCTCGACGGAGCGAGGATCGCCGCGCTCCTGCTGGCGATCGGCGGGATGGTCGCCGTCGTCGCCGCGGAGCTGGATCCGGGCGCCGGCATCCGGCTCGATGTCGTCGGCGTCGGTCTGGCGCTCGGTGCCGCGGTCAGCCAGACGATCTTCGTGATCCTTGCCCGGGACGGATACCCGGAGGTGCCGACCGAGCAGGCGATGACAACGGTCCTGTTGGCATCGGGCATCGGTGCATTCGTCGTGGCCTTGCTCGCGGGCGGCGTAGCGTCGCTGACCCAGCCGCTGCTGGACCCGGCAGTCCTGCCCCTCCTCGTTTTCACGGGCATCGCCGCGGCCGCCATCCCCTCGCTCGGCTTCCTGACCGGGATCCGGCTCGTCGGCGGGACACGGGCCGGGATCCTGATGCTCTTCGAACCCGTCGTCGGCGTGGCGTTGGCGGCGTTGCTCCTGTCCGAAGGCCTCGCCTGGATCCAGGTGCTCGGCGCCGTCGCCATCCTGGGGGCCGCCCTCCTGCTCCAGCGCTCCACCCGGTCTGGTAGCGCGGTCGCGACCCGGGATGAGGGCGCCAGCCCGGTGATCGTCCCGGGCGGTCCGTGACGGTCGCCTGCTCGCTCCGATGCCCGATCAGGTGATCCGCGTCCTGCTCGTCGACGACCACGCGATGGTGCGCCGCGGGATGCGCGACTTCCTCGGGCTGCACGAGGACATCGAGGTCGTCGGAGAGGCGGGCGACGGCACCGAGGCGATCGAGCAGGCGAACGCGCTGCGACCGGACATCGTCGTGATGGACCTGATGATGCCGGGCGTCGACGGGATCGAGGCGACCGCGCGCATCAAGGCGGAGCTCCCGGAGGTCGAGATCATCGCCATCACCAGCTTCATCGAAGAGGCCCGGGTGGTGGCCGCCATCGAGGCCGGCGCATCCGGCTTCCTCCTCAAGGACGCGGAAGCAGACGAGCTCGCCGCGGCGATCCGCTCGGCGGCGGCCGGTGAGGTCCACCTGGATCCCGCCGTGGCCGGGATCGTCGCCCGCCGCATGCGCGCGGGCGGCCAGGCGAACGGCGGGCGAGCCGGGGACGGCAGCGCAGCGATCGCGGCACTCACGGCGCGCGAGCGGGACGTCCTGGCACGGGTCGCGCGAGGCCTCCCCAACCGGCAGATCGCCGCGGATCTCGGCATCACCGAGCGGACGGCCCGCACCCACGTGTCGAACATCCTCGCGAAGCTGGGTCTGGCCAGCCGGACCCAGGCCGCCTTGCTCGCGGTGCAGCACGGGCTGGATCGCGAGGCGTGACGGCAACCGCGCCTGGCACCTTCGACATCGCGGGACCGGTCGGCGCACCGGTCATCGTGTTCGTGCACGGCACCCGACTGACACGCGCGGCGTGGACCGCCCAGGTCGGAGCCCTCAGCGACACGTTCCGGGTCGTCACCATGGACCTTCCCGGGCACGGCGCCCTGGCCGATCAGCCGTTCACGATCCCAGCGGCCACCGCGCAGCTGGCCCACGTGGTCGAGACGGCGGCGGAAGGTCGGGCGATCGTCGTCGGGTTGTCGCTCGGCGGGTACGTGGCGATGGACCTCGCCGCACAGCGCCCCGAGATGATCCGCGGGCTGGTGCTGTCGGGGGCGACGCAGGAGCCGGTCGGCGTTCGGGCGGGGCTGTATCTCGCCCTTGCCTGGGCGATCGACCGCCTCGGGCCGCGCGGGATGGACCGGCTGAACCGGTGGTTCTTCAGGACCCGCTATCCGGCGGCCATCGCCGACCCGATCATCGCCGCCGGGTTCCACTCGCTGGGGGGTTCGTCGGCGTTGCGGGCCCTCGTCGGCGAGCGATTCGGTCCACGGCTGGCGGCCTATTCGGGACCCGTACTGATCCTCAACGGCGAGCTGGATGTGCTGTTCCGGCTGGGCGCGCGAGACTTTGCTAGCGGAGCGCGCGACGTCCGCCGGGTGCGGCTTGCCGGCGCCACCCACCTCGCCAACCTCGATCGCCCGGAGGCCTTCAGCCTGGCCGTCCGCCGGTTCGCCGAGGGGCTGTCCGACCGGTCCTGACGGGGCCCGGTGCTAGACTGAGCCGACCCACCCCTTGCTCCGTAGAGGTTCGATTGCGCGTCCGAAAAGCCGTCTTCCCCGCTGCGGGCTGGGGCACTCGCTTCCTGCCGGCCACCAAGGCGCAGCCCAAGGAGATGCTGCCGCTGGTCGACAAGCCGATCATCCAGTACGCGGTGGAAGAGGCCGTTGCGGCGGGTATCGAGCAGGTCATCATCGTCACCTCGAGCCAGAAACGGGCGATCGAAGATCACTTCGATCTGTCGTACGAGCTCGAGCACCTGCTCGAGGAAAAGGGCGACATCGAGATGCTCCGCCAGGTGCGGCATATCAGCGATCTCGCCCAGGTGGCGTACGTCCGCCAGAAGGAGCAGCTGGGCCTGGGCCACGCTGTGCTGATGGCCAAGGACCTCATCGGTCACGAGCCGTTCGCGGTGCTGCTGCCCGACGACGTCGTGGTCGGCGATCGGCCGTGCATCGGCCAGCTCATCCACGCCTACCAGCAGACCCATGGCTCGGTCGTTGCGGTCATGGAGATCCCGCCGGAGGACACGAGCCGCTATGGCGTCATCGCCGCCGAGCGGTCGGACGATCCGCTCGACCACGGGCGCCTGCATCGCGTCACGCGCCTGGTCGAGAAACCCGATCCTTCGGAGGCGCCCTCCAACCTCGCGATCATCGGGCGCTACGTGCTGACGCCGAAGATCTTCGACAAGCTCGAGCAGACGCAGCGCGGCGCCGGCGGTGAGATCCAGTTGACCGATGCGATCCAGGCCATGATGGAAGAACAGGCGGTCTACGCCTACGAGTTCGAAGGCACCCGTTACGACGCGGGGACCACGATGGGCTGGCTCAAGGCGTCCGTCGAGCTGGCACTCCAGCGACCCGAGCTGGCGCGCGAATTCCGGAGTTACCTCGCCGGCCTCCAGCTCTGACCCGATCGGGCGGTGACCCCCGAGATCCTGGTCATCGCGGCGATCCGCATCGCGGGCTCATTGCCGGTCCTGCGCTGGCCGCTCGCCGGCGGCATCCTGGCGGTGCTGGTCGACCTGTCCGACCTGCTACTCCGCGACGTCCTCGACCTCGGCGGCGTCGGCGACTACCAGTCCCTCGACAAGTGGCTCGACCAGGTCTATCTCGCGACGTTCCTGATCGTCGCACTGCGCTGGGCGGGCTGGCCGCGGCGGATCGCCGTCGCGCTGTACGTGTATCGACTGGTCGGGTTCGTGGCGTTCGAGCTGACCGGAGAACGGGCGCTCCTGCTCGTGTTCCCCAACGTCTTCGAGCTCTGGTTCCTGCTCGTCGCCGCGGTCGGCCCGGACCGCGTCGCGGCCTGGTCGGCGAGCCGCTACGCGGCAGTGCTGGTCCTGCTGACCGCGGCAAAGGAGGTCCAGGAATGGGCGATCCACGGCGCTCGTCTGTTCGACGGGATCAGCTCGCTGGAATTCCTCGATCTCGTGTCGCGACGCCTGACGGGCGGCTGACGTCGTCCGTCGCGCCGGCGACGGACGGTCGATCGAGGGGGCATGGGGTACCATGCCGGCCGGAGCGCGTCGCGAGCGTCGGCGGCGCGCCGAGTCATGTCGAGGGGCACATTTGGCGGAGATCGGGACGATCCTGGGTGGCCGGTACCGGCTCGTCGAGCTGCTCGGCCAGGGCGGCATGGCGACGATCTTCCGGGCAGTGGACACCCAGCTCGGTCGTGACGTCGCGGTCAAGCTGCTGCGTCCGGAGTACCTGCGCGATCCCGATTTCTCGTCGCGCTTCCGGCAGGAGGCGCATAACGCGGCGTCGCTGAACCATCCAAACGTCGTCAGCGTGTTCGACTACGGCGAGGACCCGTCCGGGCCGTACATCGTGATGGAGTTCGTCGACGGCGAGGACCTCGCGACGATCCTCCGCCGCAACGGCTCGCTGCCACCGTCCCAGGCGGCCCGCATCGCCGGTGCCGTGGCGCGCGCGCTGGCCGCCGCGCACGCGCGGGGCATCGTGCATCGCGACGTCAAGCCCGGCAACGTGCTGATCGGGCGTGACGGGCGGGTCAAGGTCGTCGACTTCGGGATCGCCCGTGCCGTGGCCGAGGCGCAGATGACGCTGCCCGGCACGACCCTCGGGTCGGTCCACTACTTCAGCCCGGAGCAGGCGCGCGGCGAGACCGCGACCAACGAGTCCGACATCTACGCGCTGGGCATCGTGCTGTACGAGATGTTGACCGGCACGCGGCCATGGGAGGGCGACAGCGCCGCGGCCGTCGCGATCGCCCGGCTGAGCGGACCGACGCCCGACCCGGCCCTGGTCCGGCCATCGGTGCCACCGGACGTCGCGGCGATCACCCGCAAGGCCCTGGCCTCGCAGCCGATGGATCGGTTCGCCTCGGCAGCCTCGATGGCCGATGCGCTCGAGACCTCGCGGACCGCCGCGGGCTCGGCAGCCGCCGGGTCCCTCGCCGCGGGAGCCGTGGGCGCCGGTCTCGGCGCCGCAGTCGGTCGAGGTGTCGCCGCGTCGGCCGGCGTCGCCCGCTCGAACCCGACGGTGACCTCGTACCCGCAAGACGCCTACGCCGGCGCTGCTGACGTGCCGGTCCGACGGCCGTCTGAGCGCCCCGCTGGACGTACCCGGATCGATGACGAGGACGAGGAGAACACCAGCCCCGTCGTCTGGCTGGCTGGCCTCGCCGCGCTCGGGCTCCTGGCCGCGGTCGCCTTCATCACGTTCCAGCTCCTGTCGGGGCCGGGACAACCCACCGCTCCCGCACAGGTCGCGGTCCCGGAGTTCATCGGCAAGCTGCTCGCCGACGCCACGGAGGAGGCCGATGCGGTGGGCCTCAAGCTCGAGGTCACCGAGCAGCCCTCGGATCAGCCGGTCGGCACGATCATCTCCCAGGATCGCGCCCCTGGGACCTTCGTCGAGGTGGGTTCGACCGTAGGCGTCGCGGTCGCATCCGGGGTCGAACAGGTGCCGATGCCGGATCTCCGGAACAAGACCGAAGCACAGGCCGTGCAGGAGATCGTCACCGCGGGTCTCACGCCCGGTGTCAAGACCGAGGCCTTCGACCCCGTCGTGCCGGTCGGTCTCGTCGTGACCCAGGTCCCCGCGCCCGGTGTCGTCGTCGCCAAGGGGACGGCCGTCGACTACGTCATCTCGAAGGGGCCCGAGCCGACACCCAGCCCGACGCCGACCCCACCGCCCACGCCGACGCCGACCCCACCGCCCACGCCGACACCGACCCCACCGCCCACGCCGACGCCCACGCCGGAACCGACGCCGACACCGGAACCCACCGCCGCGCCGACCTGATCAGCGGTCGGCGTCACCCCACAGGTTCCAGCCGGGCTCACTGGTGGGGGCCGCCACCGGACCGATCGGAGGCGCCGGCTCGGCGTCATCCTCGATCGGTTCTGGGTTCGCGGCGACTTCGACGAACGCGATCGGCTGGCGGTCGGCATCCGTGGGGCGCGCCGGCGAGATCGTCAGAGGCAGCGTCGTCGCCGCCATCCCGGCCGGCCGGCTCTCCCAGCAGCCGCGGATCTCCTCACCAGTCAGCGGCTGGCGTCGCGGATCGAGCCCGCAGTACCCCAACTGGCCGGCGACGGCGCGGCGGTAGTGGCGGCACGTCGCGCATGCTGTGGAGGACCGCCGACAGACCCAGCACCGCGCCGCCTCGGCCTGGGGAGTCCCGCAATGCGGACACCGCCACATCGGCATTGCCCGGATGGTAGCTGCGACGATCGCCGCTGTCGACTGGTAGGCGGCCGCTGCTACTTGGTGATGTTGATGACCATCTCGTCGGTCGTGCGCCCGAACTCGGTCGTCCGCACCAGCACGCCCGCCGTGCCGCCCCCTCGATCGGCGCCCTTGGGGATGCGCGTCGAGTAGGATGCCTGGCCGTTCGCATCGGTCACGGCGTCGCCGGTCACGGTCTTCACCCCGGGCACGCTGAGCGTGAACGTCACCCGGGCGCCTTGGAGCGGCTTGCCGTCGGGGTCGTCGACGAGCACGATCAAGCGGATCTCGAACGGAAGGCGCTTCTGGCTGACCGAGTAGAACGACGCGCTCAGCGACGCACGAAGCCGCCCGGACCCGCGGCGCACGGTCAGTTCGATCGCCTTGGTGTTTCCGGCCGGATCGGTCGCGGTGATCTTGATCGGATTGGAGCCGCTGGTAAGCGGCAGGCTCAATGAGAACGTGCCGTCGGTGGCCGCCGTCCCGCCGATGGACTCGCCGGTCTTGGTGTTCCGTACCTGGAGCGTCGAGCGGCCCTGGGTACGGCCCTCGAGCGTGACCGCCTTGCGGTTGATCAGCGCGCCGTCCTTGGGCGAGATGAGCCGGATGGCGGGCGGGTTCGTGTCGAGGACCCAGCGTGCGAGCGGCGAGGACTCTGATTCGCCTCCGGGTCCGACCAGGGTCACGGAGAAGTCATTGATCCCCTTGGTCAGCGTCACGGGGATGATCATCCGCGCGGTCGGGGCGAGCGGCCTTTCGTCGATCGGGGCGGGCGCCTGGTCTGCAAGCGCGAGATACACCCGCACCCGGTAGTCGGGATCGCCGGCGAGCCGGGACGGGACGGTGATCGTGAGATCGACCTCGCTCTGGTTCGTGTAGGGCTCGGCGGGCGACTCGATGGTGGGCGCCTCCGGGGCGGTCGGTGCCAGCTCGGAAGGCACCGGCGTCGCCGTCACGCCCTGGACGAAGCTCGTTACCGCGGTCCCCAGCGCACCGGCGAGCACGCTCAGCCCACCGGCGCCGACGTACAGGACGAGCACGGCCACGGCCAGCACGCCGACGCCGAGGACGAGCCGCCCAACGAGGGGAATCCCACGGCTCCGGCGGACGGGGGCGTGGACCGACAGGCGACCCGGGGCGGGCGCTCGAGGCCTGACCTTGACGGGGGTGGGGCGCCCGCCGGACGGGGGACGGGGCCTGACATGGCTGGGGCGCGTGCCGCGCCGAGTCGTCATCGGGCGCGATTGTCGCATGCCCATGCCAGCCCCACCGACGACGCGCCGGTGCCCGACGGACGCGATCGTGTCGGAGCGTGGCAGTGCGTTGTACTCTGGCCCGGTCGCGCGTGCCGAACGACGCGGCGCGCCCCGCAGCATGGGAGGACGCGTGCAGGCCCGCGATCCACGAACCGGACGACCGGTCAGTCGCCAGGGGCCCGGTCAGCCGGGTCGCCCCGGCACGCCGTCTGGTCGGACCACCTCGGGCGCGCCCGCCGCCGGACGGCCGGCATTCGGGCTGGGGCCGATCGCGCGCGTCACGCCGTCGCCGCTGGCGGCCCGGCCGGCAGCCGCCACCACGATGCCGATGGGCGTGCGGCCGGGCTTCGGCCTGCCGAACCTACGGCGGAATGTCTGCCCGCACTTCTACATGACCGGGTCGCGTGGCGCGATCCCGATCCAGGCGCCGCATCTTCTCAAGGCCCTCATCCGGCAGGACACGAACGTCTCGCGCTGTCAGCTGCGAGGCGGCGTCCACCTCGACCAGGGCTACGTCAACGACGTGTGCCTGACGCCCCGATTCAACCAGTGCGTCTTCTACGAGGACGAGCTCACCCGCGAGTGACGGCCACCGCGCCAGCCACCACCTATCACGAAGCCCTCGCCGCGCTCGCTGCGCGCGGACGCTTCGGCATCCGGCTCGGGCTCGGCAGAACGCGAGCGCTGCTGGCAGCGCTCGGCGATCCCCAGCGGGAAGTCCGTGGAGCGCTGGTCGCCGGGACGAATGGCAAGGGCAGTGTGCTCGCGCTCGCTGGCAGCGCCCTGCGCGCAGCGGGGTCGCGAGTCGGCGAGACGCCCAAGCCGCACCTTGTCACGTATCGCGAGCGAGTGACCGTCGACGGGCATCCGATCGCCCCCGGCGACTTCGCGCGGCACGTCGAGGCCGTGCTGGCCGTCGCCGATCGGGTCGCCCGACGCCACGGCGAGCCGACCGAGTTCGAGCTGCTGACCGCGGTGGTCTTCCGCCATTTCGCGGAGGCGGACCTCGACGTCGCGCTCGTGGAGGTCGGCCTGGGCGGGCGCCTGGACGCCACCCATGCGTGGAACGGCGGTGTCGCGGTCGTTACCAACGTTGCCCTGGATCACACCGACCGTCTCGGTACCACGATCGCCGCCATCGCCCGCGAGAAGGCGGCCATCATCGAACGCGACGATCGGGCAGTGACGGGTGCCGATGGGGAGGCCCTCGCGATCATCCGGCGGCGCGCCCGCAGGATGGGCGCGCCGCTCAAGGAGGTCGGGCCGGCTCCCCTGTTCGGCTGGGACCGCGATGGCCTGACCGTCGAGCTACCGCGTCTCGGGGCGACGAGGGTCGGGCTCCGCGGCCGCCATCAGGCGGCGAACGTGGCCGTCGCCGACGCGCTCCTGGACGCCCTCGCCGAGGCCGGCATCGCGTCGGCCGACGCGCGGGCCCGGCGCGCGGGTTACGCCGATGCCACGTGGCCGGGCCGGCTGGAGCTGTTGACCGTGGACGGTGACGAGATCCTGCTCGACGGGGCCCACAACCCGGCAGGCGCCGTTGCGCTGGCGCAGGCCATCGACGACCTGCGTCCGTTCCTGGCCGCGGGACCGCTGGGGTTCGTCGTGGCATCGATGGCGGACAAGGACGTGAACGGGATCATCGAGGCGATCGCGCGAAGTCCGGCGCTCGATGGCGCGACAGTGATCGCGACGACGGTCGACGCGGTCCGCGCCATGCCGGCCGATGCCCTCGCCGACCGCTGGCGCGCGCATCTCGACGGGCGCGCCCGGGTGCAGGCGCAGCCGGACGCCCTGACAGCGCTGGCGATCGCGCGCCGACTCGGCGGGCCGACGGTCGTGGCGGGCTCGCTC
>DATAFZ010000090.1:0-16661 GCA_036257225.1 Candidatus Limnocylindrales bacterium
GCGATCCCGGGCGCTGCGACGACAGCCTCCGCCAGCCGGTCGACGACGTCAAGGCGACGTCCCTCAGAGACGTTCGGAACGGACTCGACCAGCACGAGTTGATGCTACTCGGGCCGATGGGCCCCGAGGCAGCATCCGGACGACATCTTGAGCTGGCCGCCCCGGTCAACCCTCCGCGAGCATCGGCGCTCGGACGCCGCGCTCCCGGGCAACCTCGATCGCCCGGTCGTAGCCGGCGTCGACGTGGCGCAGCACGCCCATCGCCGGGTCCGTCGTGAGGACACGCTCCAGCTTCTGCGCGGCCAGCGGCGTGCCGTCGGCGACGACCACCATCCCGGCGTGCTGCGAATAGCCGATCCCGACGCCGCCACCGTGGTGGATCGACACCCACGACGCCCCTGCCGCGGTGTTGACGAGGGCGTTGAGTAGGGGCCAGTCGGCGACCGCGTCGGAGCCGTCAGCCATCGCCTCGGTCTCACGATTCGGCGATGCGACCGACCCGGCATCGAGGTGGTCCCGCCCGATGACGATCGGTGCCGACACCTCGCCCGATGCGACCAGCTCGTTGAACGCCAGCCCCGCCTTCGAGCGCTCGCCGTAGCCAAGCCAGCAGATGCGGGCCGGCAGCCCCTGGAAGGGGACGCGTGCCTCGGCCATCTCGATCCACCGTCGCAGCCCGGCGTCGTCCGGGAACAGCTCGAGAACGGCCCGGTCCGTGCGCGCGATGTCGGCCGGGTCGCCGGACAGCGCGGCCCAGCGGAACGGACCCCGACCCTCGCAGAACTGCGGGCGGATGAACGCGGGCACGAACCCCGGGTAGTCGAACGCCTCGGTCACACCGGCTTCATGGGCCTGTGCCCGCAGGTTGTTGCCGTAGTCGAAGACGATGGCCCCGTCGCGCTGGAAGGCGAGCATCGCCCGGACGTGGTCGGCCATGGCGGCTCGGGAACGGCGCTGGTATTCCTCCGGCTGGGTGGCTCGGAGCGTCAGCGCATCTGCGAGCGAGATCTCGGCCGGCACGTACCCGCCGAGCGCGTCGTGCGCGGAGGTCTGGTCCGTGACGATGTCGAATCGCTCGCCGGCGGCCGCCCATGCGGGCTCGATCTCCGCGGCGTTGCCGACCAACGCGATCGACGTCGCCTCCCCGGCACCGGCAGCGGTGCGCGCCCAAGCGAGGCTCTCGGCGGGATCGTGTGTCAGGCGGTCGACGTAGCCGATCTCCACTCGACGTCGGGCCCGGGCCTCGTCGACCTCGATGGCCAGGCAGACGCCCTCGTTCATCGTCACCGCCAGCGGCTGGGCGCCACCCATCCCGCCCAGTCCCGCGGTCAGGGTCACCGTGCCGCGCAGCGACCCACCGAAATGTTGTCGCGCTGCCTCCGCGAACGTCTCGTACGTCCCCTGGAGGATGCCCTGGGTCCCGATGTAGATCCACGACCCGGCGGTCATCTGGCCGTACATCATCAAGCCGGCCTGCTCGAGCTCCCGGAACACCTCCCAGGTCGCCCACTTGCCGACGAGGTTCGAGTTCGCGATGAGCACCCGCGGTGCCCACTCGTGCGTGCGCAGGACGCCCACCGGCTTGCCGCTCTGGATCAGCAGCGTCTCGTCGTCGTCCAGCGCGCGGAGCTCGCGGACGATCGCATCGAACGCCTCCCAGCTCCGCGCGGCTCGACCGGTCCCGCCGTAAACGACGAGATGGTCGGGATCCTCGGCAACCTCCGGGTCGAGGTTGTTCATGAGCATCCGAAGCGCGGCTTCCTGCGCCCAGCCGCGACAGCTCAGCTCCGCGCCGCGCGGGGCGCGAACGGTCCGCGGGCCGCCCGTCGTCGTCATCGGCAGAGGCTACTCCGTCAGACCCGCGATCACGTGTTCCGCGTAGCGGCCCTCGCCGAGGCCCTGCATCGAGACGATGGCGTCCTGCGCGGGCAGATGGACGTGGTACGTGTGGACGCCTCCCGAGCATGTCCCGATGAAGGTCTGATGGCCACCGATCTCGGTTTCGGCATGGCCGTCGACCCCGCCGGCCTGTTCGCAGACCGCGGCATCGAACGTATCCCGCCACCCCCGATAGAAGAGGTCACTGAACGTACCGGGTCGCAGGCGCGCTACGGTCACGACCACGTAGTCGCCCGGCGTATCCGTCGCCAGTGGACCGAACGCCGATGCGAGCGCGATCGCGGACACGAAGGGCGCGATCGAACCTTCCGCGGCGATCTCCGACGCTGTGTCCGGATCGGCCTTCAGCGCTACACCCTCGATGTCGCTCGGGAGCAGATCGAGCAGCGCTGGGTCGACGACGACGCTCGAGGACGTGGGCGACGGCGTCGGCGTGGCGGGCGCGGTCGGCGCGGGTGTCGGCGACGGACGCGGCGGGATGCACGCGACCGCGAACAACAGGACGGTGATGGCGACCACCCCGCCGTTCGCCGCGGGTCGGGTCACACGAGCTCGCGACGCATGACCGGGAACCGATCATCGGCGGCGGCCACGACGAACCCGACCGACTCCCAGAACGCCGGGGTGGCCGCGCTGGTCGCCTCCGGACGGGCGCCGATCGCAGGGTAGGTCTCGACAGCCGCGAACCCACGCTGCCCGAGATCCGCGCAGACCGTTGCGACGAGCGCCTTCGCCAGACCGAGGCCACGTGCCTCGGCCGTCGAGGCGATACATGTGATGACGGCGGGGAGCGGCGCATCCGGCAGCGCGGGATAGAGGTCTCGTGTCCGCTGCGCCCGCGGGTACGCGGTGAGCGGCCCGAACTGCGTGTACACGGCCGGAACGTCGTCCAGCAGGAGCACCTTGGCGTAGCTCCCCGCGACGCCCAGACCGCGACCGAGCAGCCGGAGCTTCGGGAGCGCGCCCTCACCGACGGTCGGCTTTTGGGCGCGCCGCGGTGCGAACGGGTTGTCATCCACCGCTTCGTCATCGGCGCTGAACGGGTTGAACGCTCCTCCGTCACGACCCGGCGGCGCGAACGGGTTCGCGGCCCGCTCTTCGACGTCCGCGAGGAACGGGTTGCCCGACGCGGACCGGGGGGCGGATACGCGGTCCGCTGGCGGCGCCTCGAGCCAGGCGAGACGGATCGCCTTCGACCCGCGGTCGGCGTCCTCCCAGTAGTCGCACGAGCGATGATCGAACGTCGGATCGGCGCACGGCGGGATCAAGTCGAAGGTGCGTTCGTCGGTGACGTCGACGATGGTGATGGAACGCGGATCGGGGGTCGACATGGCTGGCCGAAAGTCTACGGTGCGTCGGGGCCACGAAGCCTTTCACGGGGTGCTAGCGGACGGTGGCCAGCGCCGCTAGAGTGCGGCCAAGGCAGTGCTCGGGGCGCTGCCATCTCGGGGTCCAATGCCATGACCGAACTTGTCGAGGGCGACGCATATGTCGTCCTGGGCATCTCGCGCTACGCCGACGACGAGACGATCGCCGGAGCGCACCGTCGGCTCGCCCGGCGCCATCATCCCGACCTTGCGGGCGACGCTTCGACCGCCCAGATGATGCGGATCAATGCCGCGTTCGATGCGATCCGGACGGCCGAGCGCCGGGCCGACTACGACCGCGTTCGGCGAGAGGTCGCGACCCGCGACGGGACTGGCGCGGCAGGGCGACCGCCGGGCCGTCCGTCCGGCAGCGTGCTCGGGTTCGGTCGCCACTACGGCTGGTCGATCGGCGAGATCGCGCGTGTCGATCCGGGCTACCTGGTCTGGCTTGCGGAGCGACGTGAGGGTGAGCCATATCGCGCGGAGATCGACGCCGTGCTCGACCGGATGGGCGTACGACGGAGCCCGACCAACGACCTCGTGGGGCGCCGCTGGCGGCGGGGCTTCGCGAGCTGACGCTCAGGCAGGGCGCCCGGCGCTGACGAGATCGACCAGCGCGCCTTCGCGGACGAGGGCCGTGGCGGCGGCCAGATCGGGTCCAGGCTCACGATCCCGATCGAGGTGCGCGACCCGCGACCGGATCCGCGCGTGCGCCTCGGTGACGCCGGCACCCGGGGTCGGTGCGCCGCCGCCTCCATCCGCCATCGCGGTGAGTCTCAGGTCAAGGGCCTGCGCGCCGACGACCAGCTCGATCGCCACGATCCGTTCGACACCCTCGAGGACCGCGCGCGCGTGCCGGGCCGAGATCGACCCCATCGAGACATGGTCTTCCTGGTTCGCCGAGGTCGGGATCGAATCCGCCGACGCCGGATGCGCGAGCACTTTGTGCTCGGAGACGAGGGCAGCCGCGGTGTACTGGTAGATCATCATCCCCGACTCGACGCCCGAGGAGGTCGCGAGGAATGGGGCGAGCCCGCCGTTCAGTCGCGCGTCCACCAGCAATGCCGTCCGCCGTTCGCTGATCGACCCGAGCTCGGCGACCGCCAGCTTTGCGTAGTCGAGCGCGAGGGCGAGCGGCTCGCCGTGGAAGTTGCCGCCGCTGATCACGCGGCCGCCACCGGTCGCGACCGCGTCCGCATCGGCGACGCCCCCGCCGGCGAACACGAGTGGGTTGTCGGTCGCCGAGTTGAGCTCGATGTCGAGAACCCGCCGCAGGTGATCGAGTGCATCGCGGACGGCGCCATGGACCTGCGGGACGCAGCGCAACGAGTAGGGGTCCTGGACCTTGTGCGCCGACGCATGATGGGCCTGCTGCAGGCCACTGTCCCGGAGCAGATGGCGCAGCTCGGCGGCCACCGCCACCTGACCTGGATGGGGTCGGGCCAGCTGATATGCCGCCGCGAACGCGACGTCGGTGCCGAGCAGGGCCTCGACCGACTGCGCCGCGGCGACGCTCGCGGTTCGTACCAGCCGATCCGCGTCGGCCAGGAAGAGCGCGGCGAGGGCACCCATCATCTGCGTCCCGTTCAAGAGCGCGAGGCCCTCCTTGGCCCCGAGCTCCAGCGGTTCCAGCCCCGCGTCACGTAGCGCCTCAGCAGCCGGCACGATCCGGCCGTCGTGCTCGACCTCGCCGCGGCCGATGAGCGGCAACGCGAGGTGGGCGAGCGGCGCCAGGTCGCCCGACGCACCGAGGCTACCCTGCTCCGGCACGATCGGATGGATGCCGCGCTCCAGGAAAGCTAGCAACCGATCGACGAGGAGCGGCCGACAGCCGCTGTGGCCGAGCGCCAGCGTGTTCGCACGCAGGAGCAGCATCGCCCGGACGACCTCGGTCGGGAACGGCGATCCCACCCCCGCCGCGTGGCTCATCAGGAGGTTCTCCTGGAGCTGGCCGACCTCGCCGCGATCGATGAACGTCGTCGCGAGATCGCCGAACCCGGTCGTCACACCATAGACGACGGCGCCCTCCGCGACGAGGGCATCGATGACCTCGCGCGCCTCCTGCATCCGGCCGCGCGCCGCCTCGTCCAACCGGACCCGTGCCCCGTGGCGAGCGGCCGCCTCGACGTCTGCGATCGAAAGGTCCGCGCCCGTCAGGACGATGGGGTCGGTCACGATGCCGAGGATAGTCCGCTATGCTCCCGGCCGTGTTCGACTTCCTGAACGGCCCGGTCCGGGATCTGGTCACGCAGATCTACGAGGCCGTCGGATACGTCGGGGTCGCGCTATGGGTCGCCATCGAGAGCGTGATCATCCCGATCCCCTCGGAGCTGGTGCTCCCGTTCGCGGGGTTCCTCGTCGGGACCGGCGCCGCGGTCGAGCCGCTGACCGGCCAGCCGTGGTCGTACTGGCTGGTCGTGCTGGCCGGCACCCTCGGGGCCACGCTCGGGGCCCTGGTCGCCTATGCGATCGGTGCGTGGGGTGGTCGTCCTGTGATCGAGCGGTGGGGTCGCTACGTCGGTATCGCGCACGCGGATCTCGATCGAGCCGAGGCGTTCTTCGCGCGGTACGGCGACGCCGCCAGCTTCTTCGGGCGGATGGTGCCGGTCATCCGCTCGCTCGTGTCCTTCGCCGCGGGCGTCGCTCGCATGCCGCTCGGGCGGTTCATCGTGTTCTCATTCCTCGGCTCGCTCCCGTTCACCGCGCTGCTCGTCTTCGCGGGCGTCCAGCTCGGCGCGAACTGGGAATCGATCGGCGGTGTGATCAAGCGCTTCGAGTACGCGATCCTCGCCGTGCTGGCGATCGTGGTCGTGGCCTGGATCTGGGTGCGCATCATCAAGCCGCGACGATCGGCCCGGGCGAGCACCTAGCCGGCCGCCACTTCCTCGACGGGGCGCACGGAGCGGAAGTCGCGGTAGATCAACAGGTCGTAGACGATCTTCAGGCCGCCGGCGAGCAGGAACGGGATCGCGGCCGTGCCGGCGCTCGCGATCAGCACAGTCGAGATCGACGGCGAGATCGCCGCCCCGACCGTCCGCGCGATCCCGGTCACACCCGCCGCCGCCGACCGCTCGTCCGGATCCACGACCGCCATGACGTACGACTGGCGGGTCGGGACGTCCATCTGGCTGAGGGAGAACCGGAGTAGCAAGACTGCCACCGCGAGCGGGAGCGTCGGCATGAGCGGCACGAGGAGCAGCAGCACGTTGGATGGCAGGTGGGTGAAGACCATCGTCTCGATCAGGCCGATCCGCGCGGCGATCCGCGCGGCTGACAGCGACGACACGGCGGCAAGGAGGTTCGCCGCGAAGAAGATCGCGCCAAGCGCCGCAGGGCTGACCCCGAACTGCAGCGTGAACCAATAGGCCATCAGGCTCTGCGGGATGAATCCCCCGGCGAACGCGTCGAGCGAAAAAAGCGCAGAGAGCCTGAGGACCACGGACCGCGACCGTCCCAGTCCGAGTCGCCTGACGACGCCATCGTCGGCGGCAGCGGCGGCGGACGGGGCCTCGATCTCGGCGCCCAGCCGCCAGGCCATGACGGCCATCGCGAGGCCGATAGTCGCATACAGGGCGACCACGGCTCGATAGGCGTCGAGCGCGGGCCAGCCGGCGCCGATGAGCGCCTGCCCGAGGAGGCCGGCGGCCAGCGCGCCCGTCGCCGTCGCCACGTATCCGGCCAAGTTGTACCAGGCAAATGTCGCGGTCCGGCGCCGAGCTGGGACGACCTCGGAGAGCGACGCCTGTTCGACCGCGAGGAACGGCCCGACCTCGTTCCCGGTCGGCGAGATCACACCGATGATGCCGGCGAGGACGAGGAGCGGCAGCCAGTCAGTGAGGGCGAAGACGGCCCCTGCGACGACGACCAACAGGCTGCTGACGACGAGCACGCGTCGCCGCCCGTAGCGGTCGGCGTGGGTCGTGAGCCATAGCGAGAGGACAGTGTCGCCGACGAGCGTGAGCGTCAGCACGGCGCCGATGGCCAGCGGATCGAGGCCTGCCGCGTCCAGATACAGGACGAGGACCACGGCCAGGAAGCCGTACCCGAACATGCGCATCGTTCGCAGCGCGAACAGCGCGCGCCCGTCGGGACCAAGGCCGCGGAGGCTCGCCACGAGCGAGTCGTCGGTCATTTCGGGTCGAGTCTAGGAGCCGTGACGACCGGCCGGCTCTGCGACAATGGGCCCGAGATGACCACATCGCGTCACGACATCGACCAGCCCGGTCATGCCGGCGCCGTCGCGCACCACGCCGCCGACGACCACGGCGAGGACCACGGCCACGACGACCACGCCCACGACGACACCGATCCGCTCGGTCCGATCGACATCTACGCTTGGGGCGCGGGCGCGCTCGGGGTCCTACTCGGCCTCGCCGTAGCGTGGGCGTTCGCTCTGGCCACCAGCCCGACGACCTGAGGACCGCGGGGCAACTTCCACGCGTGGTTCTGCGTCATCGCCACATGCGACGACGAAGATCGAGCCGCTGGCTCCTGCTGACAGTCATCGTGGCGCTCTCCGCCATGGCCATGCCGCAAGCAGTCGCTGCGTGCTCATGTGCGATGCCCGGCCCGATGGCCGACGTGCGCGGCGACCCTGAGACAGCGGTTTTCACCGGCGTGATCGATGGGCGCGATGCCCGCGGCTACCCGGTCACGATCACCCGCTGGTTCCAAGGCGGCGGCATCGTGGAGCCACGCATCTGGTTAACCGCGAGCAGCTTCAGCGGTGATGGCGCCTCTTGTGGCGTCGCACCACTGCCGGTCGGTACCGAGTGGATCTTCGCGGCCTATCGGACCGAGGGCATGTACGGCACCGGGCTCTGTAGTCCGCATGCGGCGATCGCGACCGCTGAGGGCCAGGCGATGCTCGCGGACGCGGTCCAGACGTTCGGCGCCCCGCCGCCGATCGCGACTGGGCCTCCTTCGGGACCGACCGGCGTGCCGGACGTCATGGTGATGGCGATCGCGTTCGTCGGCGCCCTTGGCCCGCTGCTCCTTGTCCTGGTCTTCGGGGTCGGCCTGCTGCTGGGGCTCGTCGCCGTCTTGCGTCGGTCCCGGCGTGGCGGCGGCTAGAACAGCCCGACGACGTTCCCGTCGGCGTCGATATCGATCTTCTCGCCGCCCGGCTTCGAGGGCAGTCCCGGCATCGTCCGCATCTCGCCGCACAGCGGCGTGATGAAGCCGGCGCCGGCGGACAGGCGGATCTCGCGGATGGGCACCGTGAAGCCTGCCGGGGCGCCCTTGAGCGCGGCATCGTGGCTGATCGAGTACTGCGTCTTGGCCATGCAGACCGGCAGGTTGCCGAAGTCCATCGACTCGTACAGCTTCAGTGACTTCTGGGCGGCCGGCGTGAGCTCGATCCCGTCACCGCCGTAAACCTCCTTGACGATCGTGAGGATCTTCTCGCCCAGCGGCGCATCGTCCGGGTAGAGCAGCCGGAAGGAGCGCGCCGGGTCCTCGGTCGCCGCCCACACCGCCTCGGCAAGATCGGTGGCACCCGCGCCGCCGTCCACGAAATGGGAGGCGACGACCGCGTCGCGCGCACCGGCCGCCAACGCCACCTCGCGGATGGCCTCGACCTCCGCAGGCGTGTCGGTCGGGAACGCATTGATCGCGACGACGGCCGGGATCCCGAACTTCCGAACGATCCCGATATGTGCCGCCAGGTTGGACGCCCCGGTCCGCACCGCCTCGACGTTCTCCTCGAGCAACGCGGGATCGAGCGGCTTGCCGGCCACGATCCTGCCGACGCCGCCGTGCATCTTGAGCGCGCGGACCGTGGCGACCACCACGGCCGCATCGGGCGCGAGGCCGGATGCCCGGCACTTGATGTCGAAGAACTTCTCGGCGCCCATGTCGGACCCGAAGCCAGCCTCGGTGCAGACGATGTCGTTGGTTACGAGCGCCAGCCGGTCTGCGATGATCGAGTTGTTGCCGTGGGCGATGTTGCCGAACGGCCCGCAGTGCACGAATGCCGGCCCCCCCTCGAGCGTCTGCAGCAGGTTCGGCTTGATGGCGTCCCGGAGCAAGACGGTCATCGAACCGGCAACCCCGAGGTCCTCCGCGGTGACCGGCGAGCCGTCGATACGCGTCGCGAGGACCATCCGGCCCAGCCGCGCCCGCAGGTCGAATAGATCCGTGGCCAGCGCCAGGACCGCCATGACCTCGGAGGCGACAGTGATGACGAACTCGGTCTCGCGCGGGACGCCATCCTCCCGGCCACCGAGACCGACGACGACATGGCGCAGCGCACGGTCGCTGATGTCGACGACGCGTGGCCAGAGGATGCCGTGCGGATCGATGCCGAGCGGGTTCTTGTGGTGGAGGCTGTTGTCGATGAACGCGCCCGCCAGGTTGTGTGCCGCGCCGATGGCGTGGACGTCACCCGTGAGGTGGAGGTTGAAGTCCTCCATAGGGATGACCTGACTGTAGCCGCCGCCCGCCGCGCCGCCCTTGATGCCGAACACCGGTCCGAGCGATGGCTGGCGGATGTTGACCGACGCCCTCCGACCGATCCGGTTGAGCCCCTGAGCCAGCCCGACCGTCGTCGTCGACTTGCCCTCGCCCAGCGGGGTCGGCGTGATCGCGGTGACCACGACGTACTTGCCGCGCGGACGCTCCGCTTCCAGCCGGGTGATCGCCTCCAGGCGGACCTTGGCCTTGGTCGGCCCGTACAGCTCCAGCTCGTCGGGCCCGATCCCGAGCTCGGTCGCGATGTCGACGATCGGTCGCGGCGTGACGGAGCGAGCGATGTCGAGGTCGGACGGGAAGGTCATCGATCCTCCTGCGAGCGCGCCGTGGCCTGCCGCTCGGCCGCGCGGATGAGATGGGTGAGGAGCAGGGCGTTCGTCAGCGGCCCGACGCCGCCGGGCACCGGCGTGATCGCCGACGCCACCCGGCGGGCCGACTCGAGATCGACGTCACCTCGGATGTGGCCGTCGACGACGTTGATGCCGACATCGACGACCACCGCGCCGGGCTTGAGCATCTCCCCGGTCACGAGCCCGGGGTGGCCGGCCGCGACGATGACGATATCGGCTCGTTTGACGTGACCGGCGAGGTCGCGCGTCCGCCGGTGACTGACGGTGACGGTCGCGTCCTCCTTGACGAGCAGGAACGCCGCCGGCATCCCGACGACGGCCGATCTGCCGATCACGAGCGCGTCCTTGCCGGCGATCTCGATGCCGGAGCGTCGAAGGATCTCGACGGCGGCATGGGCGGTCGCCGGCAGGAAGCCGTCATAGCCGAGGCGAAGCAGACCGGCGTTGAGGGGATGGATGCCATCGATGTCCTTGTCGGGGTCGATGGCGTCGATGACGGCGCGCAGCCGGATGTTCGGCGGTAGCGGCATCTGGACGATGACGCCATCGACGGTCGGGTCGCCGTTGAGACCGCGGATGGCCTCGACGATCGTCGCTTCGGTCGCCTCGCCCTCGAGCTCTACGAACCTGGCGTCGATCCCGACCTTCGCGCACCCACGGAGGATCTGCTCGAGGTAGACAGTCGAGGGCGCGTCGCGACCGATGATCACGACGGCCAAGCCCGGTGGCCGGCCCTGCGAGTCAGTGAACGAGACGACATCCTCGGCCACCGCGGCCCGGATCTCGGCGGCGATAGGACCCCCCTCGAGAAGCCGCGCCGTGCCGGTCCAGGCGTCGATCACGCTTGTCCGGCCGGAACCAGGGGGGCGCGGCGTTCACCCGACGCGACGGCCTGGTGTGTCTGCGAGGCGAGGTCCTCGATAGCCGACAGGAGCTCCGCGACGCGGGCCGTCATCTTGCCTTCGAGTTCGGGGTCCCCGGTCGACGGCAGGTTGATCAGCACGTTGGCGGCTGCGCCACGCGCGGCCGCCTCGCCGAGCAGGGCCGCCACGTCGACGTCGCTTGCAGCGTTCGGGTTGCTGCGTCCGGCCAACGCCTCGGCCGCACCGGCCAGATCCAGGCAGGCCTCGACGCACGCCAATGGGACCTCCGCGGCGCGGCGCGCTGCGGCCTGCATCGCGGCTGTCCTGGCCGCGATCTCGTCCTCGCTGTCGCGCGGCATCTTGAGCGCAGCGGCGAAACCGGCGAACGCCTCGGCGTCGTCGTCCGCCAGGGTCAGGAAACGGTCGGCGAGCCGCCGCCCCGTCTCGATCGCCCATGCCAGCATCGGCTCGTGATCGGCGTACTTGGGACGACCGGTCGTGAGCGTGCCGACCATCGTGACGAGACCGGCACCTAGGGCGGCGGCGACGGCCGACGCGCTGCCGCCACCGGGGACCGGTTCCGAGGACGCGAGGCGTGCTGTGAACTCGTCCAGCGACAGGTCGCGGAACCGACCCGTCCGTTCGGTGGAAGTCACCGCGCGATTGTAGGTTGCCGTCCGCAACCTCCGCGCGTTCCCAGAGCCGACGCGGCGCCATAACGGTCGAGATCAAGGCGACGCCGAGCACGTGAGCGAGCGCACCCTGCGGTGCGTAAGCGAGCGCGCGAGGCGCCAACGCAGAGATCGGGCGTTAGGGCGCCGCGTCGAAGGGGCGGAGGCGGTACCGGCGCCTCCGCCCTCAGTCGACGGTTCGCCGCGGATCGGGAGGGCTGATCCCGCGACGAGGGATGGTCAGGCGGCCCGCGCCTCGTCGAGGGCGGTGACCGTCCACCGCTTCGAGCGATGCTGGTAGGTCAGCGCAAGCCGGGCTCGAGGCGTCTCGACCTCGAACAATGTGCGTGGCCCGGTAATGACCGGGTAGGCAGCCGCCTCCTCGCGGATCGCAGAAAGATGCGTGACGGGAAGTCGCTCCGCGCCCCAGGTGATCTCGCGCGGGCGACCGCTGAACCAGTCTGTCCGGACGTGCACCGGGACGGGTTCCACACGGATGAATGCCATCGAACGCTCCTTGGCTTGTGTCCCGGTTCGGGTCGACCGGTGCCGGCGGATTCCCCCTGCCGGTCCTCCCGGCCTGTCACCCGCCTCGGCACCGATCACCCGACACCGGAGTGGATCGTCCATTTGCCGTCGTCCGGGGCACTTCGGCCGACAGAACATCTGTTCGATGTCACGAGACTAGACCGAACAGGTGTTCGATGTCAAGACTCGTCGGGAGGAATGTCGTCGACATCGATGTCAGCTAGCTTGTCACGGCCAGTTCGCGCATCCGGATCGTCGTCGACCGTGTCGGTCGGCACGCCGCGGGCCCGCCGGTCGAGGGGGTTCCGCGGGTCGCGCTCGAACGGCTCAGGAAGCCCGCTCCCGACAAGGCGACCGCGTGTCACCGCCCGCGATCCGTAGCGGCGCCGGACGGCATCGGCTGCCTCGATCGCCTTGCGCCGCCTCGGGTCGTCGACACCGAACAGCGCGAGTTGCTCTCGCTCGCCCAGGTTCGATGCCGTCACGCCCAGCAACCGGACGCGGATCCCGCGGACCTCCGGTCGCGCCAGATCCAGCACGGCGCGATAGATCGGTTCGGTCAGGTCGGTCGGTTCGGCGAGCGTCCGCTGGCGGGTGATCGTCCGGAAGGACGAGTCGCGGATCTTCACGGCGATGGTCGACGCCTTGACACCGGCCGAGCGCAGGCGCCCGGCGACCCCGTCGCTCAACGCGAGCAGCGTCCGCTCGATCACCTCGGGATCCGAGCTGTCGGTATCGAAGGTCGTCTCGTGACCGACCGACTTCGCCGGGTCGCCCTCGTGGACTGGATCGTCGTCCATGCCGAGCGCGCGGGTCCCGAGCGACCCGCCGTGCTTCCCGAACCGCCGCACCAACAGGTCGGGCGACAGGGCCGCCAGGTCACCGATCGTCCGCACGCCGTACTCAGCGAGGGCCACCGCGGTCTTCTCGCCGACCCCCCACAGCCGCGAGATCGGCAGCGGCGCCAGGAAGGCGGCCTCGTCGCCGGGTGGCACGACGACGAGCCCGTCGGGCTTGCGCAGGTCCGATGCGATCTTGGCCACGAGCTTGGTCGACGCCACCCCGACCGACGCCGTCAGCCCGACGTCCTGCCGGATCGCCGACTTGATCGCGGCCGCGATCTCCGGGCCCTCGCCGAACAGTGGCCGCGACCCCGTAACGTCCATGAACGCCTCGTCGATCGAAATCGGCTCGACCTGCGGCGTGAACCGCCGAAGGATCGCCATGACGTCGCGCGACGCTTGCTGGTAGCGGCGACCATCGACCGGCAGGAAGACGCCGTCGGGGCAGCGCCGATGCGCCTCGGTCACGGACATCGCCGAATGGACCCCGAAGGCACGCGCCTCGTAGCTGGCGGCCGATACGACGCCCCGCCCGGGTGGGACACCACCGACGATCACGGGCCTGCCCCGCAGCTCCGGGTGGTCCCGCTGCTCGACGGCGGCGAAGAACGCGTCGAGGTCGACATGCAGGATCGTCCGACCGGTCATCGCCGTAGAACGCTACGCCACGAATGTGCCCGCTTGGAATTCCTGAAGGAGGATGGCGAGGAAGAGCAGCGACGTGATCGCCCAGGCGATCCGCACCCGCCGCCACGGGATGAGTGCCAGGACGACGAAGGCCGGGAAGATGACGAGGAGGTACCGATTCGTCGAGGTCAACGGGGTCGGCTGGATGCGCGTGATGAGCAGCGCGAATTGGGGCAACGCGAACAGCGAATAGGCGAACGGCAGCCGCCGCAGGGCAACCAGCAGCAGGGCGCCGAAGATGACCAGAAGGGCGAGGTTCAGCCCCTGGAGCGGGTCGGCACGATCGATCGTCCAACGCAGCGCGGCATCCGCGACCGCCCACGGTGGGAAGAACTCCTTGCCACCCCAGGCGTCCTGGGTATCGAGTGGCGTCTGCCCGGCAACCGCGGCCGTGTACACGATGAAGCTGGCGAACCCGACGACGGGCCCGACCGCCGCAACGCCGCCGGCCAACAGCGGCCGCCAGGCGATCGCCGAGCGGCCCGTTCCGGCGGACGGGCGCCATGCCAGGAGTCCGGACGCGACGAGGGCTTCCCAGCCGATCGGCAAGGCGAGGAACACGCCCTGGATCCTGGTCGTGGCCGCCAACGCTCCGAGGATGGCGGCGAACAGCCAGTCGCGCTCCCGCGCTGCGACGATCGTCCACACCGAGAGCGCCAGGAACAGTGACTCGGTGAACGGCGCGAACAGGAAGAAGGCGCTCGGGAAGATCGTGATGAGCAGGACCGTCCTGCGCGCGACGACCTCATCGACGTCGCGTGCGACCAGCCGGAACAGCCCGACCATCGCCGCGATGTAGGCGATCGCCGACACGATCAACCCACCGAGCGCTACCGACCCGCCGACCAACCGGGCGACCCCACCGGTCAGCACGGGGAAGAGTGGCCAGAAGTTGACGCTGAGCTCGGCCGGCTCGTAGCCGAACGTTGCGATCTTCGAATACCAGCAAGCGTCCCAGCGCTGCCAAGCGCCGATGAGCGGGAACGCGGCACCCTGATCCGCCAGTGGGGGGATGGACAGCCAACCGTTCCTCGCCAGCTCGAAGTGACACGGGCCGGGCAGACCGCCACGCCACCACAGATAGACGACCACGAGCCCGAGCGCCAGACGCATCGTGACGAACAGCGCGACCGCGTCGGCGAAGCCCGGCGGGAGGCGCTCCCGGAGCCGTGACAGCGCTGCCAATGGGACCTCGTCTGGGTCGTGCACCATGACTTCCTGGGGGTCGGACCGGCGGGGCGGCCCGAGTGTATCGTCGTGCGCGATGGTCGAACGCACGCAACCGCTGGCGACGTCGTCCGCCGGCGCGCAGGGCGGCGGCTCCCTGGCGGCCTACCTGGAACGAACGGAGCTGGCCGCGCTCATCCGGGCGTTCGGCACGCTGCCGGAGATCGTCCGGACGGGCATCGTGACCGTGATCGCCGGGGCGGTCTACCTGCTGACCACATCGCAGGAACCGACCGACTTCGACTACTTCGTGCGGCTCGCCGACGCATTCCTCCACGGCCGGCTGTACCTCCTCGAAGCGCCGTCGTGGCTCAACGAGCTGGTCCCAGGCGGTGGCGGCTGGTACGTCGTGTACCCGCCGGTCCCCGCCGTGCTGCTGCTGCCGTTCGTGGCGATCTTCGGGACCACGTTCCCGCAGAACGTCGCGAGCTGTCTGTTCGCCGCGCTCACCGTGGGTCTCGCGTGGCTGCTGCTCGGTCGATTCGCGCTGACCGTGGCGCGGCGCCTGATGCTGACGGCCGTCTTCGGCATCGGGACGGTGTTCTGGTACGTCGCCGAAGTCGGATCCGCGTGGTATCTCGGCCACGTCTGCGCCGTGCTGTTCAGCACGGCCGCCGTGCTGCTCGCACTCGACCGACGGTGGCCGGTCGTGGTCGGCGTTCTCCTTGGGCTGGCGGCGGTCTCGCGCCTGCCGGTCGCGCTGGCGAGCCCCGGCGTCCTGCTGCTCATGCTCGGGATCGGCTGGCCGGTCCGGCTGCCCAGCGACCGGATGCAGGCCGTCCGCACCACTCTGGCCTTCGGGATCGGGATGGCGTTCCCCGTCGGCCTGTACTTCCTGTACAACCTGGCGCGCTGGGGCTCCCTCATGGACCAGGGCTACACCCTGATCCCCGGCGTCCTCGAGGACCCGATCTACGCCGAGCACGGGATCTTCGCGATCGAGTACATCCCGCGCCACATCTACGCGATCTTCCTGCAGTCGTGGCGGTACGTGGACGAAGCGCCGTTCCTGCAGCCCGATTGGCGCGGCCTCGGGCTGTTCCTGACCACGCCACTGTTCCTGTGGCTGCTACGGGCGCGCCTGCAGGACCCGCGCGTCCTCGGATCGGCCGTTGCGATCGCCCTGGTGAGCATCCCGATCATCACCCACGGCAACACCGGGCTGGCGCAGTTCGGCTACCGATTCAGCCTCGACGTCCAAGTGTTCCTGTTCGTCATCCTGGCGACGGTGTTCGAACGCGGGATGTCACGGCTCGCCTGGCTGGCGGCCCTTGCTTCGATCGTGATCTGCGCCTATGGGATCTGGGCGATCTCGATCGACTTCATCTCGTTCTAGGGACCCCGGCGCGAGAACGCGCCTGGCCGCGGCCTCAACCCTTCGGTTCGACGACGACCGTGACCTCGGGCGTCATGCCCGCGTGCACCTTGATCGCGACCTTGTAGGTGCCGAGCGACTTGAGGGGCTCCTCGAGGTCGATCTTGTGGCGGTCGATCTCGATCCCGCGGCGGGCCAGCGCGTCCGCGATGTCCTTCGACGTGATCGAGCCATAGAGCTTGCCGCCCTCGCCGACCTTCACGCCCATCGTGAGCGTGGTCGACCCGATGCGCGTGGCGGCAATGTCCGCCTCCTCGCGTTCCTTCTTGCGCTTGTCCTCCCGGCTCGCGATGTCATGCTGCCAGGCGCGGTAGGCCCCGCCCGCGGCGGGCACCGCCATCGACTGCGGGATCAGGAAATTGGTGGCGTACCCGTCTGCCA
>DATAFZ010000135.1:0-6685 GCA_036257225.1 Candidatus Limnocylindrales bacterium
GCTGTACATCACCGATGGCGACGAGATCGACTGGGCATACGGTCGCCACCGGATATTCATGTACACGTTCGAGATGTACCCGAGGGGCGTCACGTCGACCAGCCGGTTCTACCCGCCGGACGAGGTCATCACCCGGGAGACCGAGCGCAACAAGTCGGCGATCTTGTACCTGATCAACCTCGCGAGCTGCCCGTACGCGCCGATCGGGTTGACCCAGACTCACTGCGGGCCGTTCCTCGACGACTTCGAGGTCAGCCGCGGTTGGGTGGTCAACCCGCTCGGGACCGACACCGCGACCAAGGGCCAGTGGCACCGGGCGAACCCCGCCGGAACGAACTACCAGGCGAACGTGGTCACGTCCGGCTCACGCGCGCTGTCGACCGGCTCCGCAGCCGGGGCGTACCACAGCGCCAACGACCTCGATGGCGGGTTCACGTCGGTCCGCTCGGCCGAGATCGCGCTCCCGAGCACGGTCGGGCGGCTCACCTTCCGGTACTACATGGCCCATGGCTCGACGTCGAGCTCCGCCGACAAGTTCGAGGCATTCGTCGAGGAGGAGGACGGGACGCGGACGCTGGTGCGCTCCGAGGTCGGCGCCGCGAACATCGACCGGCCGTCCTGGGCCTCGGCGTCGATCGCGCTGACGGCGTGGGCCGGCCAGCGGATCCGCATCGTGTTCGTGGCGACCGACGCCGCCAACGACTCGATCGTCGAGGCGGCCGTCGACGACGTGCGGGTGACGCGCCCGTAGCGTCTGGCGTCATGGGCCCCACGCATGTCGCCAGGTCCGACGGGTTACCGCGAGCGTTCGGTCTGGCCGTACACGTTCGGGCTGATCTCGTAAGCGTGGGCCTCGAGGTCACGTGCCAGTTCGTCGTAGCGGGCCACCGCCGAGCTTCCTAGCGTGGCCGCTGCCTTGAGCTCGAGCTCCTCGCGGGACTCGGCCTCGCCGCGCCAGCCGACCCGGATCTCGCCGACATTCTTGGCATACGACTTGAGCTGGAAGATGCCCTCCTCGCCCAGGCTCGACTCGGCGAAGCGGACCACGTCCTTGTAGCAGCCGACCCGCACGCAGTCTTCTGGTAGCGCCTCGTCCAGGCGGCCGTAATCGGACCATTCGACCGCCGGCGCCCAGCCCTGGAAGAGCGCCTGCGTGTGCGTCGACGGATCGGCGAACATCTTGACCCCGGCTCGGGCATCCTCGATCCCGTGGATCCAGGTCGGCGCCGCGACGAACTCGCCGTCCTCGTACTCCTCCGGGTGCTCACCGAGGTACCACACGGTCCCGTCGTCGTCCTGGGCATAGAAGGCGATCTCCTTCTCGACCACGACGTCGTCGCTGATGTCCTCGATCCAGACCACGGCCGTCCGCACGCCCGCGATCATCTTCGTGAGGGTGGTCACGGTGAACGAGATCTTGTGCGGGATGCGCTCGCCATCCTCGATCGTGACGCCCTCGACGATCCAGCGCCGACCCGGCTGGAGCGGCAACCAGGCGTTGTCGATGACGGCGCCGTTCGAGAAGCGGCTCGCATCGAACTCGGCGTGGATGGGTACTGCTGGATCCGTCGAGGGGGTGGGCTCGGGCGTGGCTGTGGGTGACGCGGTGGGTTCGGGGCTTGGGCTGGGCGTGATCACCGCCGACGGGCTCACCACGGCCTGACTAGCTGGGGTCGCTCCGGTGCATCCCACCAGGACGACCGACACCAAGGCAGCAGCGCTCGCCGCGCCCACAAAGGACAAACGCATCGTGACCCCCAAGATCCCCTCGACCGCCCCCAGCGGCTTCGTACCGGTACTTTGGTACTACGGCGCCGCGTTCGCATCATATCGGAATCCGAAGTGGTGCGTTCTCGCACCGCGGAAATCAGATCGGGAGGCGGATGCGGAACGTTGTACCGCTGCTCCCCGTCGATTCGACCTCCAGTTCGCCCCCATGGGCGGTCACGAGATGGCGCGCGATCGCCAGACCCAGCCCGGATCCACTCGAACCGACACCCTTCACGAAGCGATCGAAGACGTGGGGGAGGAGGGCGGCGTCGATGCCCGGGCCGGTGTCCGCGACACGGAGTACGAGTCGATCGCCTTCCACTTCGCCGCGGACCACGACCGTGCCACCCGACGAGGTGTGCCGCACCCCGTTCGCGACGAGATTGGCGAGTACCTCCCGGATCCGTACCGGGTCGATGTCGAGGATCGGCAGATCGGACGGGACGTCGGCCGTGACGGTCACCCCGGTCGTGCCCGCAGCGCCCTGGAACGAGCGGACGACCTCATCGACCAGCACGTCCGGATCGGTCGGCTCGCGATGGAGCTGCAGCGTGCCGGCCTCGGACAGCGCCACCGTCCGAAGGTCGTCGATCAGCCGCTCCATGACCCGCGCCTCTTCGAGGATCGCCGAAAGGTGTACCTCATCGGCCGGGTGGACGCCGTCGATCATCGCCTCGAGGTTACCGGCGATGACGGTGAGTGGCGTTCGGAGCTCGTGGCTCACATCGTTGAGGAGGGTGCGCCGTTGGTCCTCGTCGCGTTCGAGCCGCCCGACCATCGTGTTGAAGCCGCGGACGAGCTGGCGGACGGGACGCGGGCCACGCTCAGGGGCAGCGACGCGGACGCTGTAGTCCGCGGCCTCGACCCTTGACGTCGCATCGACGAGGGCATCGAGGGAGCTGGCCGACCGTCGAAGCCCGGTGCCCATGGCGATGATCGCAAGCACGACCACGATCGCGGCGATCACCCCGGGGAGTGGCCCGAAGGTCGAGAGCACGGTTGCCGCTGCGGCGACAAGCGAGCCGACGACCACCAGGAAGATCAGCCCGAACAGACAGCCGAAGAACGGGCCCGGGCCGCCACGCCACCGACCGCCGCCCCATGCACCGGACCGTCGCCGGCGCCACATCTCGCGTCGATAGGCTCGCCAGTCCTCGGTGTCATCCGGTTTCGGTGGGCCGTTCATCGATCGTCCGCCAGTCGATAACCGACCCCGTACACGGTCAGCACGTACCTCGGCTGTCGAGGATCCGGTTCGAGCTTGCGGCGCAGGTTCTTGACGTGCGAGTCGATCGCGCGCTCGTAGCTTTCGAAGGCGACGCCATGGAGCGCGTCGAGCAGCTGGCTGCGCGTGAAGATGCGACCGGGCTGCCGTGCCAGGGTCGCGAGGAGCGTGAACTCGGTCGGGGTGAGGTCGATGGTCCTGCCGGCCACCTCGGTCCGCATCCGCGGCAAGTCGAGGATCAGGTCACCGACCTTGATCGCGTCGGAAGCCTCGACCGGGCGATCGGTACGGCGCAGCACGGCCTTGACGCGCGCGACCAGCTCGCGTGGCGAGAAGGGTTTCGTGAGGTAGTCGTCGGCTCCGAGCTCGAGGCCGAGCAGCTTGTCGAGCTCGTCGTCGCGAGCGGTCAACATCACGATCGGGATCGACCCGTCGCGCCGCAACTGGCGCGTGACATCGAGGCCGTCGAGCCCGGGCAGGCCCAGGTCGAGCACGACGAGGTCGGGTCGATACCGGCGGACGGCGTCGAGTGCCCCGGGTCCGTCGGTCGCGATCGAGACCGCGAAGCCGGCATGCTCGAGATAGTCGCGTGCCAGCTCCACGATCCGTGGCTCGTCGTCGACGACGAGGATGGTGCGGCTCATGGCATGCGACTCACGCGCTGCATCGTAGCGACACGGATGCGCCCTCCCGGTCGGGCCGGGAGGGCGTGGGGTGGGGAGTGTCGCCGCCGGCGCTTCAGGTCGACGGCTCCCTGGGCGGGGTCGACCCGGTCGATGGCCCAGTCGATGGCCCTGACTCCCCGTGCGCCTGGCGGTGCCAGTCGTCGAACGTCTGCTGGAAGCGACCGCGGTGGTCGCCGTCGCCCCACTTGCCGGGACCGTCCCAGCGCCGGCCGTTGCCCCAGCCACCGCCGCCGCGCCAGAAGGCGGCGCGCAGCAGGCCGATGATCAGGAAGATGAACAGCAGCGTGCCGAGGAACCCGAGGATCGAGAACCCACCGTGACCCCAGCCCCAGCCGGGCCCGTAGCCGTAGCCATATGGGTAGGCTCCGGGCGCTACCGGCGTGACGACGGTGCCGTCGGGGGCGTTGGCCGCGGCCGTCGTGATCGCCGTCGTGAGACCCGCCTGGTACGCGGTCTGGGCGATGAAGCCGCCGCCCACGACGAGCGCGGCGACGACGAGAAGGCCGATGAAGATATTGCGCATCTGTGCGTTGACTCCTTCCTGTTGGGCTTGATGCGTCGCATGCTCGGCCTCGAATATGGACTGGGGATGGAGCCGTGATGCAGACACGGATGTGCCGAATGCCCCGGGGCTACTATCCCGTCTGTGAACCTCAGGTCGCGATGGCTCGCCGTGTCCCTCATGGTGCTGGTCGCGCTTGCGGCGTGCAGCGGCGGCGCCGTGAGCACGCCGGTGCCGACGAGCACGCCGGAGCCGGCGAGCCCGTCGCCGTCCGCCTCCCCGAGCCCGTCCGCTGAGCACCCGATCGTCGGCGAGTGGGTCGCCATCCACGACTGCGCGAAGATCGTGGCGATGCTCACGGGGGCAGGGCTCGAGGAATTCCTGATCGACGCCGTCTACGGGAACGAGCTCGTCCCGGGCGTCGATCCATCGACGACGGAGTTCACGGACCCGGCCGATCCGTGCGCGGGGGCCGTCGAGCGCCAGCACGCGCACTTCTTCACCGCGGACGGCCGGTTCGGCTCGAGGGACTTCAACGGGGACACGGTGGACAGCGGGACGTACACGCTCGAGGGCGAGAACGGCATCGTCATCAACAGCAGTCGCTTCACCTATGCGATCGACGGCGACGAGCTCTCACTGGAACCCGAGTCCGTCGACATCTCGGCATGCACCACGCCGCAATGCCGGTTCGAGGCGACGTGGGTGCTCATGGTCGCGCTGCCCGGCACGACCTGGAAGAAGGGCCTGTTACAGCCGGCGTGAGCCACGCGACGCGGTCACTCGTCGCCGCGATCGACCAGGGCACGACGAGCAGTCGATGCATCCTGTTCGACCACGACGGGCGGCCGGTCGCCAGCCACCAGCTCGAGCATGCGCAGATCACGCCGCGGCCGGGCTGGGTCGAGCACGACGCCGACGAGATCATGGAGCGGGTCCAGACCTGCGTGCGGATCGCGCTGCGTGAGGCCGGGGCGGACTCGCGTGCGCTCGCGGCGGTCGGCATCAGCAACCAGCGCGAGACCACCGTGGTGTGGGACCGGCGGACCGGTCGGCCGGTCCACAACGCGATCGTCTGGCAGGACACCAGGACGACGGATGCGGTCGCCCGCATCGGGGACGTGGATCGCTTTCGGGCGACGACCGGGCTGCCGGTCTCCACCTATTCGAGCGCCCTGAAGCTGCGCTGGATCCTGGATCGTGTCGAGCGGGACCCGGCAGAGCTGGCGTTCGGGACGATCGATTCGTGGTTGATGTGGCAGCTCGCGGGTGTCCACGTGACCGACGTGACCAACGCGAGCCGGACCATGCTGATGGACCTGGTGACGCTCGACTGGGACCAGGGGATCCTGGATGAGCTCGGGATCGCGCGGTCGGTGCTGCCGGAGATCCGCGGCTCGTCCGAGGTGTATGCGACGGGGACTGGCGACCTCGAGGGCGTCCCGATCGCCGGGGTCCTCGGCGACCAGCAGGCGGCGCTGTTCGGGCAGACGTGTTTCGAGGCCGGCGAGGCCAAGTGCACGTACGGGACTGGCGCGTTCATGCTGCTGCACACAGGCACGACCCCAGTGCCCAGCACGCACGGGCTGATCACCACGGTCGCTGCGCGGCTCGGCGGTCCAGGCACGCCGGCGACCTACGCGCTCGAGGGTTCGGTGGCGGTCGCGGGCTCACTCGTCCAGTGGCTGCGCGACGACCTCGCGATCATCGACACGGCCGACGAGATCGAGGCGCTCGCCCGTTCCGTGCCGGACTCCGGCGACGTCGTGTTCGTGCCAGCGTTCTCGGGCCTCTTCGCGCCGCATTGGCGACCCGACGCGCGAGGTGTGATCGCGGGGTTGACGCGGTTCTCGACCAAGGCCCATGTGGCACGGGCCGCGCTCGAGGCGACCGCGTACCAGGTGGCTGACCTCGGGGCGGCGATGGCGGCGGATCTCGGGACGCCACTCCCCGGGGAGCTGCGAGTCGACGGTGGGATGACCCGGAATGACCTCCTGATGCAGATCCAGGCAGACATCCTGGGGAGTGTGGTGGTCGCGCCGGGCATCACCGAGGTCAGCGCCTTGGGCGCGGCCTATGCCGCGGGCCTCGCCGTCGGGTTCTGGCGAGACCTCGACGAGTTGCGGTCGATGGACGCCGCGCCGCGTCGCTGGGAGCCGCGGATGTCCGAGCGCGACCGCGCCGCCGGCCTGGCGCGCTGGCACAAGGGGGTCGAGCGCTCGTTGGGCTGGATCGGCTGATGTCCACTTTCTCCAACCTGGCACACCCCCTCCGATCGATGTCATCGGGCGACATCAAGGAGGGCGGTCGTTATCGATGTCGCCCGTGGACATCAGGCAGGGTGGGTACGCTGGCACCTGGGATGTGGACATCAAGCAAGGTGCATAGGCTGGCCCGGTTTGGGGACAGTTAGTCGCGTCGGCCGACGAGGGCCTGCTCGAGCGCGGCCGCTGCGTTCGGGATGTCGTCCGGGAGCCTCACCACGCTCGCGGGGACCTGCAC
>DATAFZ010000142.1:0-4047 GCA_036257225.1 Candidatus Limnocylindrales bacterium
CTTGCCCCACGGGGTCTTGGGCGGCATCCCGGTCGGGGACTTGCCCTCGCCACCGCCGTGCGGATGGTCGCGCGGGTTCATGACGACCCCACGGACCTCCGGGCGCTGGCCCATATGCCGGGCGCGGCCGGCCTTGCCGAGGTTCTGGTTCTCATGATCGAGGTTGCTGACCTGGCCGACCGTGGCCATGCAGCCCATGGGGATGCGCCGCATCTCGCCGGATGGCATGCGCACGGTCGCGTAGCCGCCCTCCTTGGCGAGGAGCTGCGCCGACGTCCCGGCCGAGCGCACGATCTGGCCGCCCTTGCCGGGCGTCAGCTCGATGTTGTGGATCGTGGTGCCGAGCGGGATGTTCGCGAGCGGCAGGGCGTTTCCGATGCGCGCCTCGGCGTCCGAGCCCGAGACCACGACGTCTCCCACCTTCAGACCGTGCGGCAGCAGCATGTAGCGCTTGTCGCCGTCGCGGTAGTGGAGCAGGCCGATCCGGGCGGAGCGGTTGGGGTCGTACTCGATCGTTGCGAGGCGGGCGGGCACGCCCCGCTTGTCTCGCTTGAAGTCGATGCGCCGGTAGTGCTGCTTCTCGCCGCCACCGCGATGGCGGACCGAGAGGCGGCCCTGGTTGTTCCGCCCTGATCCGCGGATCTGCGGCTCGAGCAGCGGCTTGTGTGGTTCCTTGGTGGTGATCTCCTCGAACGTCGAGCGAGTCATCTGGCGGAGGCCTGGCGAGGTCGGCTTGTAGTTACGAAGCGGCATCGATCAGACCCCCTCGAAGAATTCGATCTTCTGGCCGGGGGCCAGGGTGACGATGGCCTTGCGCCACGGGGTCGTGTGGCCGACGATCCGGCCGCGCCGGGTCCCGCGTCGCTTCTCCTTGGCCTTCGTGGTCAGGACGTTGACCGCGGTGACGGTCACGCCCTCCTTCTTGTACAGCTCCTCGACGGCCGCCTTGATCTGGATCTTGTTGGCGTCGTCGTGCACGGCGAACGTGTATTTGCCGCGCCCGGACTCATCGATCGACTTCTCGCTGACGATCGGGCGCAGGATGATCTCGGGGGCGGTCAGGGCGCTCACGCGTCCACCTCCTGGCTGCCGCCGCCGTACACGGTCTCCATGCGAGCCAGCGCGGGCTGCTCGATGAGCACGAGGTCGGCATCGATCAGGTCGACCACGTTCAGGGAGTCCGCGAGGATCACGTTCACGGTCGGCAGGTTGCGCGCCGACAGCTCCAGGTTCTGGTCGCGACCCGGGGCGACGACGAGCACGCGGCCGCTCGCGTCGAGGGCGCGCAGGACGCCGGCCAGGTCCTTGGTCTTGATCGCGTCGAGCCCGAAGCCATCGATGACCTTGAGCTGCTCGTCGCCGAGCTTGGCGGTCAACGCGCCACGCAGCGCCAGGCGCTTCATCTTGCGCGGCAGCCGCTGCTCGTACGAGCGTGGATGCGGCCCGAAGACCGTGCCGCCACCGCGGTAGTGCGGGGCACGGATGCTGCCCTGCCGGGCACGGCCGGTGCCCTTCTGGCGGTACGGCTTGCGGCCGCCACCGCGAACCTCCGCGCGGGTCTGGGTGTCGTGGGTGCCGGTGCGGCGCGCTGCGAGCTGGGCGGTCACGACCTGGTGGAGCACGGCGGTATTGACCGGGGCCGCGAAGAGCGCATCGCTGAGCTCGACGTTGCCGACGGTCTTGCCGGTCCGGTCGTAGAGGGGGATCGACGGCATCGTCAGGCCTTCTTCACGAGGATGAGCGAGCCGCGCGCGCCGGGCAGACTCCCAGCAACGAGCAGCAGGTTGCGCTCGGGATCGGTGCGCACGACGCGCACCTTCTTGATGGTCACGCCCTCGTCGCCCATGTGGCCGGCCATCTTGAGGCCGCGATACACGCGGCCGGGGGTCGTCCCCGGGCCGATCGAGCCCGGCTCGCGATGGTGGTCCGAGCCATGGGTCTTGGGACCGCGATGGAAGTTGTGGCGCTTGATGTGACCGGCGAAGCCTTTGCCCTTCGACACGCCCGACACGTCGACGTCGTCGCCGGCATCGAACAGGTCGGCGATCGACAACTGCTGGCCCACCTCGTAGTCGTCGACGCTGTCGACCCGGAACTCGCGAAGCGTGGCGAGCCCCTGGGCCGACTTGGGCAGCGCCTTCAACTGGCCGGCCTCGGGCTTGGTCAGCCTATTGGACGGCTCCGTACCGAGCTGCACGGCCGTGTAGCCGTCACGCTCGGTAGTGCGCAGGCGCGTGACCGTATTGGGCTCGATGGCCAGCACGCTGACGGCCACCATCGTCCCGTCGTCCTGGAAGACCTGGGTCATCCCCACTTTCCTGCCGATCAGACCGATAGACATCAATCGAGTTCCTTGAGCGCACGCTCAGCGGGCCCGATGGCAAGGCGGAGCCGAGCACCGGAGCGAGCGCACGCTGACGTGCGTGAGCGAGGGGCGCAGGCGACAACGCCGCCAGCGGGTTCGATCAGCGTGCGCATCACATCTTGATTTCGATATCGACGCCCGCTGCGAGGCTGAGTCGCATGAGGGCGTCGACGGTCTTCGAGCTCGGATCCAGGATGTCGACCAGCCGCTTGTGGGTGCGGATCTCGAACTGCTCCCGGGAGTCCTTGTCGATGAACGGCGAGCGCAGCACCGTGAACTTTTCGATGCGCGTGGGTAGCGGGACCGGGCCGAGCACGTCCGCGCCGGTGCGCTGGGCGGTCTCGACGATCTGCGCCGCCGACTGATCGAGCAGTCGGTGGTCGTAGGCCTTGAGGCGGATCCGGATCCGCTGCTTCGCCATGTCGTCCCTACTCGACGATGCTGACGATGGCGCCGGCCCCGACGGTTCGGCCACCCTCGCGGATGGCGAAGCGCTGGCCGACCTCGAGACCGATCGGGGTGATCAGCTCGACGCTCATCTCGACGTTGTCGCCGGGCATGATCATCTCGGCCCCGTCGGGCAGCCCGATGGCACCGGTCACGTCGGTAGTGCGCAGGTAGAACTGCGGGCGGTAGCCGTTGTAGAAGGGGGTATGGCGGCCGCCCTCCTCCTTGGTCAGCACGTAGACCTGCGCCGTGAACTTCGTGTGCGGCTTGATCGAGCCGGACTTGGCCAGCACCTGGCCACGCTCGATCTCGTCGCGCTCGATACCCCGGATGAGGCAGCCCACGTTGTCGCCGGCCCGGCCCTCGTCGAGCAGCTTCTTGAACATCTCGACGCCGGTGACCACGATCTTGCGGGTCGGCTTGACGCCGACGAGCTCGACCTCGTCGCCGACCTTGACGATGCCGCGCTCGATACGCCCGGTGGCGACGGTGCCTCGGCCCTTGATGCCGAACACGTCCTCGACGGGCATGAGGAACGGCTTGTCGACCGCCCGCTCGGGGGTCGGGATGTAGGAATCGACCGCGTCCATCAGCTCCTGGATCGGCTTGTACGCCTCGTTGGACGGGTCATCGGGCGCCTCGAGCGCCTTCAGGGCGGAGCCGCGGATCACCGGGATGTCGTCGCCCGGGAACTCGTACTTGGAGAGCAGCTCGCGGACCTCGAGCTCGACCAGGTCCAGGAGCTCCTCGTCGTCGACCATGTCGACCTTGTTGAGGAACACGACGATGTAGGGCACCTCGACCTGGCGCGCCAGCAGGATGTGCTCGCGCGTCTGGGGCATCGGCCCGTCGGTGGCGGCCACGACCAGGATGGCGCCGTCCATCTGCGCCGCGCCGGTGATCATGTTCTTGATGTAGTCGGCGTGGCCCGGGCAGTCGACGTGCGCGTAATGGCGCGCGTCGGTCTCGTACTCGACGTGCGCGATGGCGATCGTGATCCCGCGCTCGCGCTCTTCGGGCGCGTTGTCGATCGAATCGAACGCGCGGTACTCGGCCTCGCCCTTCAGGGCGAGGTACTTGGTGATGGCCGCCGTCAGGCTCGTCTTGCCATGGTCGATGTGGCCGATCGTGCCGATATTGACGTGCGGCTTGGTGCGCTCGAACTTCTTCTTGGCCATCGTGCTGCTGCTCCCTAGACCTTGGACTTCTGGACGAGTTCCGAGGCCAGGCTGGCT
>DATAFZ010000079.1:0-2081 GCA_036257225.1 Candidatus Limnocylindrales bacterium
GAGGGGCGTGATGCAGCGAGACCTCGTGGAGCGAGCGCGGAAGGGCGATCATGACGCCTTCGCCGAGCTGGCAGGCGCCGCGATCTCCCGTCTGGATGCCGCCGCCTGGCTCATGCTCCGGGACGTCGAACAGGCCAAGGATGCCGTCCAGAACGCGCTTGTCCGGGCCTGGCGTGATCTGCCCACGTTGCGCGATCCCGAACGCTTCGATGCCTGGCTGCATCGACTGCTCGTCAATGCCTGCATCGACGAGGCGCGGCGGCTGCGACGCCACCGCCTCGACGTCGATCTGACCACGATCTCCATGCCGGGCTCGGTGCTCGACGACGTATCGGTCGTCGAGGACCGGGACCGCCTCGAACGCGGTTTCCTCCGGCTCGAACCGGAGATGCGGGCCGTTATCGTCCTCCATCACTACCTCGACCTTCCGATGCCCGTGGTGGCTGCGACGCTGGGGATCCCGCTCGGGACCGCCAAGTCGCGGCTGCACCGCGCCCTTGTTGAGATGCGCGCGGCGCTCGACGCCGATTCGCGTCTCCGGGGCGATCTCGTGGAGGGCCGACCGGCATGACGTCGAACGATCGCATCGAACGCGCCGTGTCGATCTGGTTCCGCGAGGACGCGCCCTTCCGGGTCCCTGATCACCTCGACGAGGTGCTGGAGGTGACCCGCGGGACGCGGCAGCGGCCGGCCTGGTCGAGCCTCGAAAGGTGGCTCCCCGTGGATACGACCTTCCGCCCACGCCTGTTCACCGTCCCGCGGGGCGGCCGACTCGCGCTGGTGGCGGCGCTCATCCTGCTCTTGCTGGCGATCGCGATCCTCGCCGTCGGCTCCAGCCAGTCCCGGCTGCCGGAGCCGTTCGGCCTCGCCCGGAACGGCATCTTCGTCACGAGCCGCGATGGCGACATCCATCTAATCGACCCAGCAAACGGTGGTTCCCGGCAGCTCGAGCTCGGCGATGGCTTCGACTTCTCGCCGATCTTCTCGCGCGACGGGACCAAGATGGTCTTCCTGCGATCGGACGGTCCGCTCACCGAGCCGGCCTTCCTGACGCTGTACATGGCCAACGCCGATGGCTCGGGGGTCCGTGCGGTCACGCCACCGACCAAGAGCCTGGACTGGTTCGATTGGTCACCCGACGGCACGCAAGTCGCCTATGTGGGCAGTGGGCAGTTGTGGGTCGTCGATGTCGCCGGCGGCGAGCCGCGTCGGATCGACGGCGCGGGGCGGGCCCACTTCCCGACTTGGCTGCCGCCGGGCGGCGAGGACATCGTGTACCGGCTCGAGTCGTCGTACCCGGGCATCTTCGCCATCGCGGCTGATGGGTCGGGCGAGCGTCGACAGTTGTCGAAGACCGCGCCCCTCAACGAGTTCGACTACCAGTCGATCGCCCTGGCACCGGACGGCACGCACCTCACGTTCACCAGGTGGTTCGAGAGAGGACCGGACGGGCAGCCCTACCCGGCATCCCTCGGTTGGCTTCCGCGCGTGTTCGCGATGGATGTCGCGACCGGGACGGAGGTCCAGCTCCCGACCCCGCCGGGGACCGGGCAGCGAGGCGGTGCCGCGTACTCGCCGGATGGCACGCTCATCGCCTATGCCCGCATCTACCGTGAGGGGGCGTTCCAGCTCGTCGTCGCGAATGCCGACGGATCCGGGAACGAGCGGACCATCGGCGAAAAGCGACCCGGCAAACCGGATGGGAGTGAGGTGGATGCCGCGTGGGCCTTCACGCCCGACGGGACCGCGTTGCTCGTCCGCTACGGCAACGACGACCAGGGCACGACCCACCTCGTGCCGCTCGATGGATCCCCGGCGACGGATCTCGGCTCGGGTGAGTTCGAGTTCGTCGACGTCCAGCGCCTGGCACCCTGACCGCCAAAACGCCGTTGGGCCGCGTCGTCGTCGGTCCAACGGTGTTCTCACGACCAGGCAGTTGAAGCCGGAGACGAACACCCACGCGCCATACTCAGCGAGCGCGGCCGCCTGAGCCGCGCCACCGCCTGAGGCGTGTGGCATGGGGCGAGATCTCGTGGAGCGAGCGCGACGGGGCGATCATGACGCCTTTGCCGAGCTGGCAG
>DATAFZ010000080.1:0-1779 GCA_036257225.1 Candidatus Limnocylindrales bacterium
GCCACGTACCTCGACTGGCTCTTCCCGGTCGACGCGATCCTCGCCGTGGCGGTCCAGCTCCAGGCGAACTGGATGGCCGACTACCGCAACAGTTCGGGCGTCGTGCTCGAGGACGGCCCGCATGGCGCGACCCTGACACTCGAGGACTCCAGCCGCGTCGATCCGTGGATCGTTCGCCAGGCACAGCGCGAAGCCGAGTCCTGTCGCCGGCGGCTCGCCGAGTTCAGCCGCCGGGATTACCCGTCGGCAGATGGCTGAGCCGCGAACCCGACCCGTAAAGGGACGTCGCCGCTGAAAGCAAGGTGCACCGACGCCGATTTCGGACAGATGTCCCGATCCCCGATCGCCAAACCGACACATACCGTCCACCCGTCATCCAATTCGGAAGGAGGACCACCTGTGGGTCACCACGACTACTCGAACCCGAGCGCCCTCGTCGAAGCCGACTGGGCCGAGGAGCACCTCAGCGATCCGAACGTCCGCTTCGTCGAGGTCGACGTCGACACCACCGCCTACGAGCAGAGCCACCTTCGCGGCGCGGTCGGCTGGAACTGGACGAGCCAGCTCGCCGATGGGATCCGTCGCGACATCGCGACGAAGGAGGACCTGGGCGAGCTGCTGTCGCAGAGCGGGATCGGCCCGGACACGACGATCGTGCTGTACGGCGACAACAACAACTGGTTTGCCGCCTGGGCGTACTGGCAGCTGAAGCTGTTCGGGCTGCGCGACGTGCGCATCCTCAACGGCGGCCGCAAGTACTGGCTGGACAACGGCCTGCCCGTCACCACCGACGTCCCGACCTATCAGCCGACCGGCATCCAGCTCGGCGACCCGGACTTCAGCCTTCGCGCGTTCCGCGACGACATCCTGCCGCGGGTCGGCGATGCGAGCCTCGCGCTCGTCGACGTGCGCAGCCCGGCCGAGTTCAACGGCGAGGTCATTGCCCCGCCCGGCATGAGCGAGACCGCCCAGCGTGCAGGGCACATCCCCGGCGCGGCATCCATCCCGTGGGCGCAGACCGTCCGCGAGGACGGCACCTTCAAGAGCCGTGAGGAGCTCGCCGCGCTCTACGAGGGCAAGGGCATCACGGCCGACAAGGACATCATCGCCTACTGCCGGATCGGCGAGCGGTCGAGCCACTCGTGGTTCGTCCTCCACGAGCTGCTCGGCTACCAGCGCGTCCGGAACTACGACGGCAGCTGGACCGAGTACGGCAGCCTGGTCGGCGTGCCGATCGAGAACCCGGCGGCGCAGCAGGTCCCGGCCGGCGCCGCATCCTGAGAGGTCGCCCGCGAAGATCCCGGCCCGCTACCGCCGCCTGGCGTAGCGGGCCATCGCGTCCTTGAGCAGGTCATGCGGCAGCGCGTGCGCCGTGTGGTCGTCGCGGCCGGTCATCGTCTCGGCAGCGACGAGCGCGTTGATGACCGCCTCCTCCGCAGACTCGACCGTGGCCATAAAGAGCGGGTCGATGTAGTCGTCGTCCAGCATGGCGACCGGGACCACCGGTTCCGTGCTGCGATGCGGGGTGAGCCGGTTGCCGGTCGCAAAGCACAGGAACAGCTCGCCGCTCGTATGGCCGCCGATCGAGCCGGTTCGCGCCAGTCCCAGGCCGGCGCGCTGGGCCAGCCGTTCACATTGATGCGGCAGGAGGGGCGCGTCGGTCGCGACCACGACGATGATCGATCCTGACCCCGGGGGCGGCCGCCGGTCGCCGTAGCGTCCGCCCGGACTGGCGTGACGCCTCTCCCCGTACGCGCTCGGGACGACGTCGTCGTCGAT
>DATAFZ010000091.1:0-16871 GCA_036257225.1 Candidatus Limnocylindrales bacterium
TCGTCCACGCTAGGTGCCAGCGTAACCCGCAGGCACGGGTGTCGCTGGCGCCGTTACCGCCGGCTCGTCCTCGACATGATCGAACCCGAGCCGGTCCGCGAATCGCCGCAGCGGTCCGGGCGCCCACCAGTTCCAGCGGCCCATGAGGCGCATCGTGGCCGGCACCAGCAGGACACGGACGATAGTGGCGTCGATCAGGACGGCGATGGCCATCCCGACGCCGATGCTCTTGATCGTGATCGATTCGGCCAGCGCGAACGCGGCGAACACCGTGACCATGATCAGGGCCGCCCCGGTGATCACGCCGGCGGTCTTGGCGAGGCCCTCGGCCACGGACGCCGTGTTGTCGCCGGTCCTGCGGTACGCCTCCTGGATCCGGGAGAGCAGCAGGACCTCGTAGTCCATCGACAGCCCGAAGAGGACGCTGAACATGATGATCGGGTTACCGGCGATGGTGAATCCCGGTGTCGTGAACCCGAGGACGTCGGCGAAGTGGCCCTCCTGGAAGATGAAGACGAGGGCACCGAACGAGGCGGTGATCGACAGCAGCGTCATGATCACGGCCTTGATCGGGATGACGACCGACCCGAAGAGCAGGAACAGGATCACGGCGCTCGCACCGAGCGTCCAGGCGATCGCCCACGGGATGGTGGCCGACTGGCTGGCCATGAAGTCGGCCCCGTCGGCGGCCAACCCGCCGACCTGAGCCTCGACGCCATCGACCGCGACGGCCCGGACGCGTGGCACGACCTCCGTGCCAGCCGGGCTCAGCGGAGCCAGCGGGCTGATCGCGTCGAGCCGGACCGTCGAGTCCCGGAGATAGGCGTCCTCGAGCCGGGTCAGCCCGGCAGCGAGCTCCGGTGGGAGCTGGCCGCGTGGCGTTTCGAACAGGGCCGCGATCCCGGCCGCGTCGAGGTCGGCGCCAGTCGCGGGATCCTTGAGCCCCGCGAAGGGCCCCTCCACCCGGTCGACGTCGGGGACGGCATCGATCGCTGCGGCGAGGTCGAGGATGCGCTGGACGTTGGCCTCATCGGCGGGGGAGCCGTCCACGGTCGCCAGGACGATGATCGGGGAGGTCTCGCCGGCCCGGAAATCGCGCGACAGCGCGACTGCCGCCTCTCGGCTCTCGATCCCTGGCGGCAGGACCGACGCGTCCGGGATGCCCTGGCTGAGGCGGAGGAATGGGGTGCCGAGGACCAGCAGGAACACCAGCGTCGGAACCAGCACGGTGATCGGTCGAGCCATCACCCGGTGGGCCATGCGCTCCCAGCGCGATGCTGTTGCGGCGTCGGCCGCGGCGCCCACGGGACGGCCGAGCGCGCGGCGGATCCGGTCGCGCAGACCGGCCACGCTGAGCGCGTTCACGCGCGGTCCCAACATCCCGAGCGCAGCCGGCAGGAACGTGAGCGCGAAGAATACCGACGCGCCGACCGTCAGTGCGCCGCCGATGCCGAAGGAGCGCAATGCCGTCGGCTGGAACAACAGCAGCCCCGACAGCCCGACAGCGACCGCCAGCCCGGAGAACGTGACGGCCTTGCCGCTCGTGGCGACCGTGATCGTCACGGCCGTGCCGACATCGCGGCCGCGCCGCAGCTCCTCGCGGAAGCGACTCACCATGAACAGCGAGTAGTCGATGGCCAACGCCAACCCGAGCATCGTCGCGACGTTCTGGACGTAGATGGACAGCTCGGTCACCTGCGCGGCGAGATATACGCCGCCGAGGGTGGTCGGGATCGCGAGGAGCGCCACGACCAGCGGGAGACCGGATGCCACGAGCGACGCGAAGACCAGGATCAGGATGAGGGCCGCGAACGGGAAGGAGACCGACTCGGCCTGGAGCAGCTCCTTCTCGGACTGCTCGGCCTGGTCCTGGGTCGCGGGCGCCACGCCGGTGAGCTGGAGCGTCAGATCGGTCGGGCGATCGACCAGGCCGCGCAGCTCCTCCATCTCGTCGACCGCGGCCTCGTCGGTGATCGCCAGCTGGACGACTACGTATGCCGAGGTGCCGTCCCTGCTGATGAAGCGGTCGTCACGCGTCTCGGCCCAGCCCACGGTGCCATCGACCCGCTCGTCGGCAACGAGGCGATCGAGGGATCCGGCGATGGTCTCCTGGAACTCGTCAGAGCGTGCGTCTTCGCCCGGGTTGCCCCGGTAGACCGCGACGATCGTGCCGCCACCGGCACCGAAGTCGTCAGCGAGGCGATCCGCGACGGCGGCCGACTCCGAATCGGGATCCGTCCAGCCGCCGGCGCTCAGGGCTCCGGTGACCTGCGAGGCAAGGAAGCTGGAGGCGATGGCGAACAGGACGGCGATGACGACGATCGGTCGTCGGAAGCGATAGACGAACGCTCCCCAGGCAGTGAACATCGGACGAGCCCTCGAGATCCGGAGGTGTCGGTCGCGTAAACGATAGAGAATGGTCATTCCCTTTGTCAATGCTGGACGCTTGCGAGGAACATCGTGGTCCGCTACCGTTCCTGAGCGAGCGTTCGCTTTTGGAGTCAGCACCGTGCCTCGCCTCTCCCCGGCCCAGGAACAGCAGGTCCGCGACCGGATCATCGGTGCCGCCGTGGAAGTCTTCTCCGAGAAGGGCTATCACCACGCGACCATCGCCGACGTCGTCGGGCGATCCGGCCTGTCGGTCGGCGCGATCTACACCCATTTCACCGGCAAGGAGGAGCTCTTCCTCCAGAGCTGCGACCTCATCTCCGGTCAGGGCCTCGATGAGCTCGCGATCCGTCTGGCGCCGCTGACGTCGACGGCCGAACGCCTGCGTACTGCGATCGCCTACTACGTCGAGACGATCGACGAGTTCCAGGGCGCCCCCGGCCCGGTCGGGCTGGTCCGGGCATGGGCGGAGGCAGGCGAGGAGCCCGGGGTCCGCGAGATGCTCGCCCGTCGGCGCGAGCGGCTGGTGGGTGCGGGCCAGCTGTTACTGCGCGAGGGCATCGTGCGGGGCGAGATCCCCGCGTGGGTCGATGTCGACGGACTCGCCCGTGGGTTCATGGGGCTGCTCGATGGGTTGCTGCTCCAGCGTATCGAGGCCGGCGACGCCTACCGCCCCGAGGAGTCGATGCGTCGCGCGACCGCGTTCCTCGACGTCCTGCTCGCAGCGGCGACGGCCGAGCGACCGGGAGTGACGACGGCGTAGCATCGGGCGGCCATGGCGCACGTCCAGACCGTCCTCGGTCCCATCGAGCCCGCACAGCTCGGGTTCACGTTGCCCCACGAGCACACGCAGATCGCGCTGTGGCACGTGCCCGACCGCTGGGATTACTGGCAGCTGACGCGTGATGAGCCGCTGATCCTCGAGGAGCTCGCGGCCTACCGGGCGGCGGGCGGGAGCGGCATCGTGGATCTGACGCTGCCGGGGGTGGGTCGTGATGCCGACTGGCTCCATGGGCTGGCGCGCTCGTCCGGCCTCCACGTCGTCATGGGCTGTGGCTGGTATCGCGGTGCCTACTACCCGCCGGAGGCTCGAATCGACCGGCGCGCGGTCGAGGACCTCGCCGACGAGCTCGTCCGCGAGGCCACCGACGGCGTGGGAGAGAGCGGTGCCCGGCCCGGGATCATCGGCGAGATCGGGACCGACAAGCCGTGGGTCTCGGCGCTGGAGGAGCGCGTCCATCGCGCCGCTGCGCGAGCCGCCCGCCGGACCGGCCTGGCGATCACGACGCACGCGGTCATGTCGGCGGTGGGTCTCGACCAGCTCCGGATCTTCGAGGACGAGGGCGCCGATCCGACTCGGGTCATCATCGGTCACGCCGACTCGTACCCGCAGCTCCCGCATTACCTGGCGATCCTCGAACGCGGAGCCAGCCTGGAATTCGATTTTCTGGGCATGTCGTTCACGCCGACCGAGCGTCACGGCGAGGGCCGTATCGTGGGGCTCGTGTGCGACCTGCTCGCTCGCGGGCATGCCGAGCGACTCCTGTTGTCCCAGGACGTCTGCCACGACTCGCAGCTGACCCGCTACGGCGGCAACGGCTACACGTACCTCACGAACGTGTTCCTGCCGCGCCTGCGTGAGGCCGGCGCCAGCGACGCCGAGATCGAGACGATGACGGTCAAGAACCCGAGGCGACTGCTGACGCTCGGTTGACGGTCAGCCTTCGAGCGCTGCGTCGACGCTCAGCTCGACGTTGCCCTTGAGTGCCTGGCTGATCGGGCAGCCGTCCTTGGCGACCTCCGCAGCAGCCACGAAGTCCTCGCTCGAGATGCCGGGCACCACGCCGCGCACGGTCAGGTGACTCGACACGACTCGCCAGCCCGCCTCGACCTTGTCGAAGGTGACGTCGGCCGACACCGCGAGGCGCTCCGGCGGCGTCCCGGCCCGGCCGAGACCGCCCGAGAAGGCCATCGCGAAGCACGACGCGTGCGCAGCCGCGACGAGCTCCTCCGGGCTGGTCTTGCCCTCGGGCGCCTCGGTCCTGGCCGCCCAGCTGACGGGCAGGTCGGTGAAGGCGCCGCTCGAGACCGCGCTCGCGGTCCCCGCGCCGGTGGAGAGGTCGCCGCTCCAGGCGACCTCGGCTCGACGGATCGCAGACATGTGGACTCCTCCTCGCTCGGGTGGCGTCCATGGTCGCAGACCGCGCGGCCCATCGCCGGGATGGCCACGGCCGTCGCGGGACTGGCACTGCCGCGGTGGGAGCGGCGGGGTCCGGGCGGGTGCGGTCGGCTTGGGTGCGGTCGTCGGAGGACCATCCGCGCCCGGTCGCTGGGACCGCCGACCGGTTCCAGAAGGCCCCACCCCTTCCGAACATCGACCCATGCGGTCCCACCTCAGCCGCCTCGGTCCTCTCACGCTCGCACTCGTCCTCGCGATCGGTCTCGTGCCGACCGCTGGGGCGTCCGAATTCGACGTCAGCGAGCCGGCGATCCACGCCGCCGAGTTGGAGGCGTTGCGCCTGACCAACCTGCGCCGGACCGCGCGGGGCCTCGTCAAGCTCCGCTGGGATTCGCGGATGGCCGGGCTGGCCCGCGAGCGTGCCGAGTACATGGCCGACACCGGCAACTTCAGTCATGTGCAGGCGGGTGGCACGGACGTCTTCGACATGATCCAGGCCGCCGGTTATCGCTGGTATGCCGCGGGCGAGATCATCGCCTGGAACACGGCGGGACCCCTCGATTATTCCGCGGCCTTCGCGGTTCAGGGCTGGATGGGGTCGTCGAGTCACCGCGCCATCGTGGTGTCCGACGATTACAACTATGTCGGCTTCGGGCTCGCCATCGCCAAGGACGGCACGCGCTACTGGGCGGGGGTCTACCTTCGCGGACCCGACCGCACGGGCGGCTACGCGCGGACCGGCTCGTTCACCAAGGAGAACCTGAGCGCCACGTGGGCGCGTGGCAAGATCCGCTGGGCCGGTGGCGACCTCCGGCTCCAGGTCCTGACCGCGGGCCACCGCTACTTCCAGATCGGCCGCCGCCTGGAGGGTGGGACGTGGGAGAACCTCGGCACCACGACGCGAACGTCCATCACCAAATGGTGGCTCCGTGGCAAGGTCTACGAGTTCCGCGTGCGCGAGCGTGACCGCAACGGGAACTGGGGATCCTGGGCGATCAAGAGGATCGCGATCTCCTGACCGTTCACTCGCCTCGCCGACGGTGGCTGGAACGGGACTGCAATCCCATCCCACCGGCTCGCAATCGGGGGTGGCAGCGCCCGGAGGCGTATCCTTTGGGGACCACCCCGACGAGGAGGGCGAGTGATGCCTGAGTTGAATCTCAAGGACCTACGGAAGGATCTCCGGCTGCCCGAACTGCGGCTTCCGGAGATGTCGCGTGACGACATCGCGAAGGCGTTGGGCGAGGCACGCAAGGAGCTTCGCGGGGTCCGCAAGGACATCGAGGACTTCCGACGCGAGTTCGAGATGCCACGGGTCGACCTGGCCGCCGTCGACATGGACAAGGTCACCGGACCCGCGAGGGAGGGCGCCAAGCAGGTCACCGATACCGCCAAGCAGAGCGCTCGACAGGCATCGAAGCAGGCCAAGGAGGCATCCAAACAGGTTGCCAAGGGCGCCCGTGAGGCGGCCGAGTCGGCCGGTCTGGTGAAGCCCAACCGGATGCGGAGGATGCCGTTCGTGCTGGCCGGGCTCGTGACGATCGGTCTCGTCGCCTGGGCGCTCCTCAATTCGCCGAGCGTCAAGGTGCGGCTCCGCGACAGCGCCCAGCGCGCCCGCGAGCGCATGAACGAGCGCCGCACGGCATGGGATCTCGACGACGACACCCGTGCCTTCGACGCGGCGAAGACGGCCGGCGTGAAGTCGTCGGCGTACAGCGATTCCATCGACTCGGCCGATAGCCCATTCGCGGAGCCACCCGCGCCGCTGCCGGAAGGTCTCGGCACGGAGGGCGGTGCCCGCAAGGCCGTGAAGGACACGCCGGCCCGGGCGTAACCTCCTCGCGCGCGACCTCGACACCGTCCCATCCGGGGCGGTGTCGTCGCGTCCGGGACATCGCTGCATCCGCCGGATGAGGCCGCGTACCATCGCCGACGATGCCACGGGTCGGCGGGATCGCGGCCGTGCTGCGCCGGCTCATCGGCAACGGCGCCCTTCGGCGCGTGCTCGTCGCCTTCCTCATCTTCAGCACCGCCGAATACGGCACGTGGGTCGCGATCCTGCTGTACGCGTATGAGCGCACAGGGCCCGTGTCGGTCGGGATCGTCGCGCTGATCCAGCTGGTCCCCGCCGCGCTCCTGGCTCCCCCGGCTGCCGCCCTGGGCGACCGATACCCGCGTGAGCGGGTGCTGGCGGTGGGCTACCTGGTGATGGCCGTGGCGATGCTCGCAACCGCGGCGGCGATGATCGCCGAGGCACCGGTGGTAGTGGTGTACGGTGCCGCGGCCGTCGCTGCGTCGTCCCTGGTCGTGACCCGACCCACACAGTCCGCCCTGCTCCCCGCACTCGCGGTCTCTCCTGAGGACCTGACCGCGGCGAACGGCGCGAGCGGCCTCATCGAAGGTGCCGGCCTCCTGCTGGGACCGCTTCTGGCGGCCGCGATCCTCACGGCCGGGACGCCGGCAACCGTCTTCCTGGGAGCCGGGATCATCCTCCTCGTCGCTGCGGCGGCCACGCTCCGGCTCCGGACGACGTCCGGTCCGCAAGCCCTCGGTGCCGTTCCCGCCAGCGACGACGACCCCGAGGACGGCGGCGTGCTGGCCGGGTTGCGTGTCATCGCCGCAGACCGGGACGCACGACTCGTGGTCGGGTTGCTGACGACCCGGATGCTGATGATCGGCTGCGCCGACGTCCTGTTCGTGCTCCTCGCCCTGGAGCTCCTGGAGACGGGCGAGCCCGGCGCGGGGGTGCTGTCGGGTGCGCTCGGGGCAGGTGCCATGCTCGGCGGCGCGGCAGCGTTCAGGATCGTCGGGAGGAGCGGGCTGGCTGTCGTCGCTGCCGCCGGGGCCGTGGCCTGGGCGATCGGGCTGGGCATGATCGGCCTCATACCCGCGCCGCTCACAGCACCGCTGCTCGTTGTCATCGGCGGGGCGGGCCTCGCCGTCGTCGACGTCGCCGGCAGGACGATGCTGCAGCGCTCGATCCGGGACGAGGTCCTGGCCCGCGTGTTCGGACTGCAGGAAGGGCTGGCGATGGCCGGGCTCGCGGCGGGCTCGATCCTGGTGCCGGTGTTGGTCGGGCTGGGCGGCCTGGTCCCGGCGGTGCTCGTGGTCGCGTCGATCCTGCCGCTCGTCGTCGCGCTTCGCTGGCGCTCGTTGACCGACCTCGAACGCCGCGCCGTCGTTCCGGTGCGAGAGCTCGCCATCATTCGACACAATCCGATCTTCCGGCCGCTGGCGGCACCGCAGATGGAGGCCGTCGCGCGCCGCGCCGTCTGGCTGACGGTCGCGACCGGGACCGAGCTCATCCGGGAAGGGGAGCCCGGCGATCGGTTCTACGTCCTCGCGGCGGGCAGGCTCCGGGTGGTCCGCGGGGGCATCTTCATGCGTGAGATCACGACACCCGGCGAAGGGATCGGGGAGATCGCGCTCCTCCACGGGGTCCCTCGTACCGCGACGGTGACGGCGACCGCCGACTCGACGCTGCTGGCCGTCGACCGGGCGCCGTTCCTGGCAGCCGTGACCGGCCACCCGGGCGCGTTCGCCGCAGCCGAGGCCCAGGTCACCGCACGCACGATGTGAAACCCGCGTCGTTGACGCTTCGGACGGTAATCCCGATAATCTGACTCGGAATTAGTTCACGGCTCGGGACGCCCCTCGAAGGAGCCCGCACGCCAAGCCGTTCCCCAAGGACCGAGGACCGAATGACCGCAACCCGCGAGATCGTCACCGACAAGCGCGAACAGTTCGCCTTCCACGACGACATCGCCTACCTGCGCGAAACAAAGCGCGGGCTCACGCGCGCCACAGTCGAGGAGATCAGCGGCTTCAAGGAGGAGCCGGAGTGGATGCTCCAGTTCCGCCTCCGCGCGTTCGACCATTTCCAGAAACGGCCGATGCCGGCCTGGACCGACGGTCTCGACAAGATCGACTTCGACAAGATCGTCTACTACCGCAAGCCGTCCGAGCGCGAGGAGAAGTCGTGGGACGACGTCCCCGAGCAGATCAAGGCGACGTTCGAGCGGCTCGGTATCCCCGAGGCGGAGCGCAAGTTCCTGGCCGGCGTCGGTGCGCAGTACGACTCCGAGGTCGTCTACCACAGCGTCCGTGAGGAGCTGTCGAAGATCGGCGTCGTGTTCATGGGCACCGACCAGGCCCTCAAGGAATACCCGGACATCTTCAAGAAGCACTTCGGCACGATCGTCCCGCCCGAGGACAACAAGTTCGCGGCCCTCAACAGCGCGGTCTGGTCGGGCGGCTCGTTCGTGTATGTCCCGAAGGGCGTCGAGGTGCCCCTCCCGCTGCAGGCCTACTTCCGCATCAACGGCGAGAACACAGGCCAGTTCGAGCGGACGCTGATCGTCGTCGAGGAAGGCGCCAAGGTCCACTACATCGAGGGCTGCACGGCGCCGATCTACGCGACCGACTCGCTCCATGCGGCGGTCGTCGAGGTCGTCGCGCTGCCCGGGTCGAAGGTCCGCTACACGACCATCCAGAACTGGTCGAACGACGTCTACAACCTCGTGACCAAGCGCGCCCACGCGTACGAGAACAGCACCGTCGAGTGGATCGACGCCAACACCGGCTCGCGCAAGACCGTCAAGTTCCCGGCCATCTACCTGCGCGGCGAGGGCGCCACGGCCGACATCATCTCGGTCGCGGTGGCCGGCAAGGGCCAGCATCAGGACACGGGCGCCAAGGCGATCCATCTCGCCCCGAACACGCGCTCGCGGATCGTCTCGAAGTCGGTGTCGAAGGACGGCGGCCGGGCGACCTACCGCGGCCAGCTCAAGGTCGCGCCGGGCGCCACGAACGTGGTCGCCAGCGTTCGCTGCGACGCGCTGATGCTCGACGACCAGAGCCGCAGCGACACCTACCCCTACATCGACATCCAGGAAGACGACACGACGATGACCCACGAGGCCACGGTCGGGAAGATCAGCGCCGACCAGGTCTTCTACCTGATGAGCCGCGGCCTGACCGAGAACGAGGCGCAGAACCTCATCGTCCAGGGCTTCCTCGAGATCTTCACCAAGGAACTGCCGATGGAGTACGCCATCGAGTTCAACAGGCTCGTGAAGATGGAGATGGAAGGGTCTCTGGGTTGACGGCCCCGGTCGCCCGGCCCCGGCCCGCGCGGCGGGCCCTCGATGTCCTGTCCCTGTCGGTCGACGAGACCGCCCTGCAGGCGCACGCTGCCCGAGATCCCGACTGGCTTACGACGGATCGGCGGGCGGCGTTCGACGCTTGGTCGAGCCTCCCGGCCGAGACCAACATGCTGTACACGCCGTACATCGACCTGCGCGCGGCCCAGCTCGAGACCGCCGCCCTGATCACGGTCCCCGACCCCGATCGCCCCGACGGATCCGTGCCGGCTGAGGCAGCCGCGCTGCTTGAGATCACGGACGGCGCGGTCACGACGGCAGCGCTGTCCGACGACGCGACTGCCGCCGGCATCACCCTGACCGATCTCCGCGGGCTCCTGACGGCCGATCCCGCGCGCGTCCAACGGCTTCTGGCGGAGGGACCGGGTCTCGCGGAGGACGACAAGTTCGCGCAGTTGACGCGGGCAGCCTGGGCGCAGGGGGCCGTGGTCGACGTGCCCGACGGTGTCCAACTCGACCGGCCCATCGTCATCCGCTGGGCGATCGGCGCGCCGGACACGGCATTGCTCACGCGCACGCTGGTTCGCGTCGGTGCCGGCGCGCGCGTCTCGATCGTCGAGGAATTCGTGCCGTCGGCCGCCACTGACGTCGACGCCGAACAGGGGTTCTTCGCGGGGTCGATGGAGGTCACCGTCGGCGACGGGGCGTCGCTGCAGGTGGCAAGCCTTCAGGAGCTGCCCGCCAACGTCGTGGCCATCCAGCACCGAGTCGCGGACATCGGGGAGGGGGCCACGCTCCAGTGGGCGCTCGCCCAGCTCGGCGGCCGGCTCGTCCGCAGCCGCGTCGACAACCGGCTGGTCGGCGATCGCAGCTCGGTCGAGCAGGTCGAGATCGTGTTCGGCGCGGACGCGCAGCTGTTCGACCTGACCTCGTACACGACCCACATCGGCAAGGACACGACTGGCGACCTGCTGTCGAAGGCGGCACTCCTCGAGAAGTCCCGGACCTACCTGAAGGGCCTCATCACGATCGAGCGGTCGGCCAATGGCACCGACAGCTTCCTCGGCGAGTTCGGCATGAACCTCTCGAAGGACGCGCGCTCGGTCGCGATCCCGAGCCTCGAGATCGACCAGCCGGACTGCCGCCGCGCGATGCACTCGAGCTCCGTCGGGCCGGTCGACGAGACGCAGCTCTTCTATCTCGAGTCGCGCGGGATCCCGCCGGACGAGGCGCGCAAGTTCATCGTGCTCGGCTTCCTGGAGCCGGTCGTCGCGCGCGTCCCGTTGGCATCGGCGCAGGATCGCCTGCGCGACCTGCTCGAGGCCAAGTGGATCGCCGGCACCGACGGCATCGCAGGCGAGGCGGCCGCCTGATGCCTCCACAACCCCCGTCGCGCCGGCCCCGGGAGGGCGGCGCGACGCGCCGCCGTGGGTGATGAGACGGATCGACCTGGTCGGCACCGACGAGATCGCCGACGGCGAGATGAAGATGGTCTTCGTGGACGGGACGGACCAGGTGCTGGTCATCAACCAGGCCGGCGAGTTCACCGCGGTCCAGGGCGTCTGCTCGCACGAGTACTTCGAGCTCGATAAGGGCTTCCTGACCAACGGCACGCTGACGTGTGCGCTGCACATGTCGCGGTTCGACCTGACGAACGGCGAACCGATCGACCCACCGGCGGAGGAGCCGCTCGCGGTGTACCCGGTCGTCGTCGAGGACGGCCGCGTGCTGATCGAGGTCCCGGACGGGCCGCTCGAGATCAGCGAGTCGTAGGTCGGGCGTTCGCTCAGCGGGGGAGCATCGTCCCGAGGCCGGCGGCCTCGGCCCGTCGGACGATCGCGTCGGCGAAGACGACGTCGGCAAGGCCGACTCCGAGATGGGTCACCACGACGCGACCGCTCGGCGGGCGGAGCGTGCCGGCGAGGATCGCCTCGCCGATGGTGGCCGTCGGGTCGGGATAGTCGTCGAACTGCCCCGCGTCGCGGTTGGCGAGGAACTGGCCGCGATCGTCCACGAGGAACAACGCGGCCTCTCGGGCGACTGACGCGGCACACATCGTGGCGTAGTCGACCGGCACGATCAGGGTGTCCTGACCGAGCCATGACCCGTCCATGACCTGTCGACGGGCGGGATCCGTGAAGCTGGCGGCGGTGATCACGACGTCCGCCTCTCGTGTCACCGCGGTCGCGTCGTCGACGGCAGCGGCATTCGCCGATCCGATCCCGGCCGTCGCCCGAGCCACCTCGGCCAGCGCCTCGGCCCGTTCCGGGTGGCGGTCGACGATCGTGACATCCACGCCCGGCAGTGTGTGGCCCAGGACGTCGAGATGGCTGCGTCCCTGCACCCCGGCGCCGATGATCGTGGCGCGGGCCCGGTGGTCGTCCGCGCCAGCGGTGGCCGCGGCACGCGGCCCGAAGCGCGCGATCGCCACCCCGGAGACGGCGGCCGTTCGCTCGGCCGTGATCGGGCGGCCGTCGAGGATCGCCCGCGGTTCGCCGGTCGTCGGGTCGCTGAGCACGACGACCGCGTGGATGGCTGGCAACCCGCGCGCCCGGTTCCCTGGGAATCCCGTGACCCACTTGATGCCGAGCAGGTCACGGCTCGTGTCGGCAGCCGCCCCACCGTCGACGGGTCGCAGCGCGGCCGGCATCGCATGGGCGAAGGAGCCATCGGGTCTCGGGTGGACACCGATCTTCGGCGGGAGATCCGCGTCGGCGACCAGGGCGGTCATCGTGCGCTGCGCGAGGTCGAGTCGATCGGCGACCGGCGGCATCGCGGCGACGACCTCGTCCGCGTCGAGGTAGCGGATCGGCGAGCGCATCTGGGCGGAGTCTATGCGAGCGAGCCCTGCCGGCACCATCACAGCGCGTCCCGGGTACCATGCCTCGGCCATGTCGGATACGAGTGCGCTGCGGGAGCGCCTGATCGCGGAGGGCCTCGACCCCGGGGCGTGGTCAAACGGGCCGGGCGAACGCTATGGCTCGCACGACCACGGGTACGACAAGGTCATCGTGGTCGCCGCCGGGTCGATCCGCTTCGGGCTGCCCGATGGGCCGGTGGATCTCGAGACCGGTGACCGGCTCGGACTGCCCGCCGGACTCGCCCATGACGCCATCGTCGGTCCGATTGGTGTGACCTGCCTCGAGGCGCATCTCACCGCCGGCTCGCTGTCCGCGCCCGTCCGCCAACCTGCCGGGGCGTGGTGATCGCGCGATGAGTGGTGCGGACCGCGCGAAACCGCCCGATACGTCGCCGGCGTATCCGATGACGGGCGCCGACCTGGGCTCGGGCTCCGACGCGGCCCTTGTCCGGGCGGTCGCGGCGGGTTCGCACGATGCCCTGGCGGCGCTCTATGACAGGCACGCCGACGCGGTCTTCGCCTCGGCCAGCCGCCTGACGTCTGATCGAGGGATGGCCGAGGAAGTCGTGCAGGAGACCTTCCTGGCGTTGTGGGACCGTGCTGAGACGTTCGACCCGTCGCTCGGGTCGCTCCCGGCATGGCTGCACACGATCGCCCGCAACAGGACCGTCGATCGGCTGCGCGCGGCCGGCCGGCGGCCGAACCTCGTGCCGCTATCGTCGGCGGCATCGGGTGGGACCTCGCGCGGCGGGGCTGACGAGGCCGATGCCGACACCCTCGAACACGTCCTGGCGAGTGGCCTGCTCGTTGCGGGCTCGATCCCGCCGCCGTCACCCGAGCGCGAACTCGCCCTGCGAGAGCTCCGGACCGCCCTCCAGCTCGCGCTTGCGGCCATGCCCGAGATCGAGCGGATCGTGATCGTGATGGCCTATGCCGAGGACCTGTCGCAGTCGGAGATCGCCAACCGGCTGGGCTGGCCCCTCGGCACCGTCAAGACCAGGACGCGGCGTGCGTTGCGCCACCTCCGAGAAGTGCTTGGCAGCGGCGTCGGCCCCGAATCCATGCGCTACCTGGCGCCGGCCGAACTTGCCGGGCCGGACCGCTGACCGTCACGCGGAGACTGATGGACCACGACGACGTACTCGAACAACTGGACCATGCGGCCGTCGAGCCGGGCGGTCTCGAGCGGCTGATGGCCGGCGACACGCCGATGGCCGCTGCCGTCGTCGGCCACCTCGCCGGGTGCGACGCGTGCGGGGAGGAATTCCGCCGCCTGTCGCGAGCCGTACCGCTCCTGCGCGATGTCGTCCGGACCAGCCCGCCGGCCGACCTTCGGGCTCGAACGCTGGAGCACGTCCGCCTGCACGGCCGTGCCCGCGGCGTGGCCGCCGGCACGGCGGCGGGGTCGAGCGCCGCGTCTGCCGACGCACCGGTGTCCTTGCCGTCGCCGGCTCGGCGATCCGCTCCCGCGAGGGCCCTGCGCTGGGCGGTCGCCGCCGCCGCAGTCGTTGCCATCGCCGTCGGCGCCTTCGGTGTGGTCGCCTCCCGCGCCGACCTTGAGCGGCAGGCGAACGCCGTCGCGGCGCTGGAGGCCGTCAACCGGGCGACGATCGAGATCACCGGCGACGAAGAAGCACGCCGCGTCGATCTGGCGGCGACCGGTGGGACGCCCACGTCAGGCACGCTCCTCTTCTCCCCGTCGACGACCAGACTCGTGGTGGTGGCGAACGAGCTCCAGCCACCGCAAGCCGGCAAGGAATACCGCTGCTGGGTGGAGGTCGATGGCCGCCGCGAAGATGTCGGACGGATGTTCTTCGCCGGGGACCTCGCGTTCTGGGTGGGCGACACGCCCCAAGTCAGCGACCTGCCGGACGGCAGTGCCTTCGGCGTCTCACTGACGGACGTCGCGAGTCCGTCGCTCGAGGCCGAACCGGTCATCCTCGGCCAGCTCTGACTCGTCCGTGGGCAGTGCCGGCGCCGTGCTCTCGATCGGCGGATCGTCCGGCGGTGGCGCTTCGAGATAGGACCGGTGGAGGAGCAGCAGTCGCTCTGCGACCTCCGGGCTGATGTCGTGGCCCTCGTCCGCCAGCATCCGTGAGAGCCAGAGGGCCTCACGCGGTCGCTCCCGCTCATCGATGTCGACTTCGCGTCGACGAGCGTCCATCAACACGAACCAGACCAGCCCGGCTCCAACGACGAGCCCGACGATGAGCAGCCACCAGTTGAACTCGGCGTTCACCCGCCGCGAAGTATAGGGACGGTCCGCCCGAGCGACCCTCCGCGGCCATACACTCCCGCCTATGTTCGACGTCCCGCCTGATCCCATCGCGTTCCAGCTCGGCCCGCTGACGATCGGCTGGTACGGGCTGTGTTACGCGATCGGTCTCGCCGTTTCCTATCTGCTGATGGTCCGGCTCGCCAAGCTAGCCGGTGAGGATCCGGACGTCGTCGGCAACGGGATCATCATCGTCGCCATCGCGGCGCTGATCGGCGGCCGGCTGTATCACGTGATCGACCAGTGGCAGCTCTACGCGAACGATCCGATCAAGATCGTCCTCCCGCCGTATTCCGGGCTCGGTGTCTATGGCGGCATCGCGACCGGCGCGTTGGCCGCTTGGTGGTACGCCAGGCGTCGCGGTGTGCCGTTCGCGCGGTGGGTCGACATCATCGCGCCGGCGCTATTCGTCATGCAGGCCATCGGACGCTGGGGCAACTACTTCAACCAGGAGCTCTATGGGCCGCCGACGACGTTGCCGTGGGGGATCCCGATCGCCTGCGCCAACCGGCTCCAGGACGTCTACCCGTGCGCGATCCTCCCGGAGGCCACGACCCGCTTCCACCCGCTGTTCCTGTACGAGTCGATCTCGGGGCTCATCGGGGCCGCGGTCCTGATCTGGCTCGGCTTCCGCCTCCGCGACCGCCTGCGACCCGGCGATCTCTTCATCATCTTCCTGATCTGGTACGGCGCGACGCGTCTCGTCCTCGAGACTCTCCGCCAGGACAACTGGACGTTCTTCGGCGTTCCCGTGGCACAGATCATCTCGCTGGCCGTGATCCTGGTCGGGGTGGGCGGCCTCCTGTACCGCCATCGCCGCGGCCACCCGTCCGACCGGCCCGCGACCAACCCGCAGGGAGCGACCTGGGGCGCAGTCGGAGCCGCCTGGATGACGAAGCCGATCGACGAGCCCTGGGCGAACCTGCCGCCCGCGGAAGAGAAGGTCGACTGGGATGCCGTCATCGATGCCGATGACGAAGACATCGACCGCGACCAGCGACCGTCGCCGGACCACCCGGGCGGATGACCGATCCGGGCGCGCCGCCCGACGAGGCTGCGTCCGCCGAGCTCCGCGCCGCCCGCGGCCGTCGCCCACCGCCAGCCCGCATCTCCCCCGAGGCGATGGCCGCTGCCCGTGGCGGCGCGGTCGAGGGACTGGCGTGGCTTGGCCGCACCCCCGAAGCCAAGGCGTCACTGCTCTATCGGCTCACGCGGCTGCTGGTCCGGTTCCTGTGCTTCGGCGTCTTTCGTTTCGAGATCGAGACATCCGGCCAGGAGCACGTCCCCACCGGCGGCTATCTGCTCGTCGCCGGGGCGCATCGGGGCTGGATGGATCCGTTCGTGGTGATGCACGCGCTGCCTGTCGAGCCGCGCTGCTGGATCCTCGGAAGCGGTCCGTCGACGTTCACCGCGCCGTGGCGCGAATGGCTGACCAAACGGCTCGGCGGTCTGTTGCCGGTATGGCGAGGCGGGGTCGGCATCGATATCCACGTCGCCTCCGCGCGGGCGGTCCTCGACAACGGGGCGGTCTTCGTCCAGATGCCTGAGGGGACCGTGAGCGGCCCGCCGGGCCGCCTGGGGGCCATGCGTCCCGGGTGGGCCATCATCGCCCAGCGGACGGACGCTCGCATCCTGCCGCTCGCCATGGCCGGCACCGAGGAGCTGTACGTCGGCCGCCGGATGGCATCGCGCGTATTGCCGGCGACCACCGTCCGCGAGCTCGCCGCCCTGCCGCCCGACGCCGAGCTGCCCACCGCAGGTAGCCGCGAGGAGCTCCAGCTGGCGCGTGCCATGACGGATGTACTGGCCGCCCGACTGGGGCCCGTCGTCGAGACATTGCATGCCTCGACCATCGATCCGCCGGACCATCCTCGGCGCCTCCGGCGCCGCCTGACCTGGCTACTGCTCCGCCCCGGCCGGCTCGATCGTGACGGCTGAGTGCTGACCGCAGCGTAGGCTTGTCGCATGGCGGCCACGTTCGTGGGACGTGACGATGAGCTCGCCGTGATCGCCGACCTCGGGGCGAAGCGGGCCGGCCGAGCGCATCGCCCTCGTGCGGTCCTCGTG
>DATAFZ010000121.1:0-4082 GCA_036257225.1 Candidatus Limnocylindrales bacterium
CCTGGACCGCCGAGCTGCCAAGTCGGCGGCGACCGATCTGATCATGCGCAAGATCGCCGCCCTCGTTCCGGAAGGGCAGCGGGGCCGCTACGGGACGATCACGCCGAACATGGCCGAACGGGAGCCCGTGGGATAATCGCCCTGTATGGGTACCGTCGAGGAAGTCCGCATCGCGAAGCGGACCGGCTTCTGTTACGGGGTGCGCGAGGCGATCGACAAGGCCAAGGAGGCGTCGGCCGCCGGTAAGACCACGCACACCCTCGGCCAGGTCGTCCACAACGAGGGCGTCGTGCGCGACCTCCAGGAGCTGGGCATCCAGACGGTCGAGACGCTCGACGACGTCGACCACGGTGCCGCGGTCGTGATCCGGGCGCATGGCGTTCGCCCGGACGTCATGGAGCGCGCCGAGGCGCGCGGCCTCGAGGTCATCGACGGCACCTGCACCTGGGTCATCCAGGAGCAGAAGGAGCTCGCCCGGCTCGTGGAGGAGGGCTACACGATCGTGATCCTTGGCACGCCCAAGCACCCGGAGGTCGTCGGGCTGCTCGGCTTCGCCCCGGACGCCATCGTGGTCGACGAGGAAGAGGAGTGGGACGCCGCCATCCCGCGCAAGAAGCGGATGGCGCTGTTGTCGCAGTCGACCCAGCCGCCGTGGAAGTTCGAGAAGTTGGCCGCCCTGATGGTCGGGCGCGCCCACGAGCTCAAGATCGTGAACACGGTCTGCCCGGTCACGATCCGACGCCAGCAGGACACCATGGAGACCGCGGCCGAGGTCGACCTCATGGTCGTCGTCGGGGGCCGCTCGAGCGCCAACACCAAGGAGCTCACCCGGCTGTGCGAGATCGCCGGCACGCGCGCCATCCAGATCGAGAGCGTCCGCGACCTGACCGACGCGTCCGTGTTCGACGATGCGCGGATCGTCGGAGTGACCGGCGGGACATCGACCCCGATCGAGGACCTGCGCGACGTCACGCGGCGCATCCTCGAGCTGGCGGGGACGCCGGATGCGTCCGCCCGCGCCGACGAGCTCGCCGACGACGCGCTGGGCCGCGCCGCCACGCCGGCCGGTCGAACGACGTCGCTCCCGGACATCGTCTCGCGACCCTCTGCCGGCGCGGCTTGACCGTGGCTGCCCCGGCGGGCCCGCGACTCGGCGGGGCCCTGCCGATCGTCGCCATCGTCGGACGCCCGAACGTCGGCAAGAGCACGCTCTTCAACCGGATCATCGGCGCGCGCACCGCGATCGTGGAGGACCGCGCGCGGACGACGCGTGATCGGCTGTATGGGGATGCCGAGTGGAACGGGCGCCGTTTCGTGATCGTCGACACCGGCGGCCTCGAGGTCGACACCGCCGACCCGATCGAGCTGCGCGTCCAGGAGCAGGCACGGCTCGCGATCTCCGAGGCGGACGTGATCCTCTTCGTCGTCGACGCCGCGGCGGGCATGACCCCGGCCGACCTCGAGGCGGCGGAGCTGCTCCGCCGCGCTCCGGCACCCGTGATCGTGACCGTCAACAAGGCCGATAACGAGAAGCGCGAGATCGAAGCCGCCGAGTTCCACTCACTGGGTTGGGACGAGACGTATCCGATCTCGGCGTCGCATGGGCGCGGCACCGGCGATCTGCTCGATGCGCTTGTCTGGGCACTCCCGCCGGAGAGCGAACAGGAGCGCACGCGGAAGGCGCGCGAGGCCGAGGCGGCCGCGTGGGCGGACGAGGTAGCCGCCGGGCGGCTCGAGCCCTTCGTGGTGGGCGAGCCCGAAGAGGATCTCGACGGCGAGGAGCCGGCGGGCGAGGACACCACCGACGCCGAGGCTGCCCGCTGGGACGCCGCGATCGCGGCCGAAGCCGACACAGCTCCGGCGGCGATCGCGTTCGTCGGCCGACCGAACGTCGGCAAGTCGAGCCTGCTCAATGCGTTACTCGGTGAGGACCGCGCGATCGTCTCGGAGGTGCCCGGCACGACCCGCGACGCCATCGACACCCGCCTGGCCTGGGGGCGCAGCGAGGTCGTCCTTATCGATACCGCCGGGATCCGTCGGCGGGGGAAGGTGGCGTCCGGCGCGGCCGCCGAGCGCTACTCGACGATGCGCGCGTTGACCGCGCTGTCACGCGCCGATGTCGCCGTACTCGTGATCGATGCCGTCGAGGGTCTGACAGCGCAGGACGCCCACGTGGCCGGCTACGCGGTGGAGGAGGGAAAGGGCCTCGTCGTCGCCGTCAACAAGTGGGACCTGGTGGAGGACAAGACGGACCGCACGTTCGACCAGTACATCGAGTGGATCCGCCGGGATGCGCCGTTCCTCGACTTCGCGCCGGTCGTGTCGATCAGCGCCAAGACCGGGCAGCGGGTGGGTCGGGTGCTCGAGCTCGCGGTCGACATCTGGGCGGAGCGGCGCAAGCGCGTCCCGACCGGTGAGCTGAACCGGATGCTCATGACCGCCACCGACCGCACACCGCCACCGATGGTCCGCGGCAGGCGGCCGAAGCTGTTCTACGCGACGCAGGTGGCCATCGCGCCGCCGACGTTCGTGTTCTTCGCGTCCGATGCGTCGGCGGTCCACTTCTCGTATCGCCGGTACCTCGAGAACCGGCTGCGCGAGTCGTTCGGGTTCGATGGGACGCCCATCCGGCTCGTGTTCCGCGATCGTGTCTCGGCGAGGCTGCCGCGCCGGAAGAAGGCGCGGCCCGCGGTGACGCCGGGGCGACGGTCGTCCGCCGCACGATCTCGCCGACCGCGGTGACCGAGGGCGCCCCGCGAGTCGCGGTCGTCGGGGCGGGCGCCTGGGGAACGACGCTGGCGTCGATCGTCGCGAAACGCGAGCCGGTGCTGCTGGTCACGCACCGCGCTGAGGTCGCCGACGAGATCAAAGCGACGCATCGCAACGAGCGGCGGTTGCCCGGCATCGACCTGCCGCTGGCGCTGACGGCCACCGCTGCTGTCGCCGAGCTGGCCGGTGTCAGCGACCTCGTGATCTTCGCCGCGCCTTCATCGCACTTGCGTGCGGTCGTGGGGAACGCGTCGCAGCACATCCCGGCGAGCGCGGACATCCTCTCGGTCGTCAAGGGTCTCGAGCAGCGTTCGCTCCTGCGGATGAGCGAGGTCATCGCCGACGCCGGCGGGATCGACCCAGCGCGGATCGCCGCACTGTCCGGCCCGAACCTGGCGTCCGAGATCGCCCAGGGGCTGCCGGCGTCGGCGGTCGTCGCCGCTTCTGATCTCGAGCTCGCGAACCGGATCGCCGACCGGCTCGGACGCCGCGAGTTCCGGCTCTACGTCAACAGCGACATCCTCGGCGTCGAGCTGTGCGGGGCGCTCAAGAACGTGGTGGCGATCGCGGCCGGTGCCGCCGACGGTCTTGGATTCGGCGACAACGGCAAGGCCGGCCTCATGACGCGCGGCCTGGCCGAGATGATCCGGCTGGGTGCGGCGGCGGGAGCCAACCGGCTGACATTCGCAGGGTTGGCTGGGATCGGCGACGTCATCGCGACGTGCGGGTCACGGCTGTCACGCAACCATCGGCTGGGCGAGGAGCTGGCAAAGGGTCGACCGTGGGCCGAGATCGAGGCGACCCTCCCAGGGGTGGCCGAGGGCGCCTACACAGTCGAGGCCGCGCTTGCGCTGGCGGATCGCCACGGCGTCGAGATGCCCATCGCGCGGGAGGTGTATCGAGCGCTGTTCGAGGGCAAGTCGGTGCAGCGCTGCCTGATCGACCTGCTTTCGCGTGAGTCGAAGGACGAGCTGCAGGACCTGGGGTAGGGGCGGGCGCCCGCGCGTCGTCGCGGAACTGCCAGTTCCGGTGCTGCGAACGAGCGTGCAGGGATCGTCGTCGAAATCGACATCGGATGTCGTCTGGGCACCCCAGCGCTGCACGTTCATCGGGCCGTCCGGAACCCCGAGTTCCGACGGTCGGCCGGGTGCCCCGTGCTAGACTGCGGAGCCCGTCGGGGCGTGGCGCAGTCTGGTAGCGCACCAGTCTGGGGGACTGGTGGTCGTCGGTTCAAATCCGGCCGCCCCGACCAACTTTTGTGCATGAAACGACCCCGCCGGTTCGTCCGAGCGGGGTCTTTGACCGCACTCTTC
>DATAFZ010000054.1:0-6597 GCA_036257225.1 Candidatus Limnocylindrales bacterium
ACCGGCGCCGTACTGTTGCGCCATGGGTACTTCGAGATCAAGAGACTTCACATCGAGAGGCTCGACATCGAGGGAAAGGATCTCACGATGACCGGCCATCCATTCCCCGCAACGCCCTGGGAGGTCGAAGCCGAGCGACGGCGCGAGGTCATCGAATCCGACGCCCTGGCAGGTCGACCCATCCGCGAAGGAGCACCCGGGTCCCTCGCGGTGTCGCGCGATCGGCATCGGCTGGCGTCGCTCCGCGGATCGACCGACGCTCCGCCGGCTCACGCCGGCAGGCTGAACCAGAAGCGCGTCTGACCGTCGCGCGATTCGGCGCCGACCCGCCCGCCGATCCCTTCCACGAGCTGTTTGACGATCGCGAGCCCGATCCCGGCGCCGCCGCGCGCCCGATCGCGCGACTTCTCGACCCGGTAGAAGCGTTCGAACACCCGATCGAGATCCTCGGTCGGGATGCCCTCGCCAGAATTCGCGATCGAGACCAGCACGTCGCCCGGTCGTCGCGTCGCCCGGACGCTGATCGTGCCGCCCTCCGGCGTGTAGCGAACGGCGTTCGACAACAGGTTCGCGAGGACCTGTGCGAGTCGATCGGGATCGGCACGGGCAGGCAGCGTCGCGGGCAGATCCGCATCCAGGACCAGTCCGGCGCGTTCGATCCCCGGCGCCGCCAGGTCGAGCGCAGCCCGGACCGCCGCCGCAAGGTCCACCTCCATCAAGGCCGGCGGGCCAGCGTCCGCGTCACCCTCAGCGAGCGCATCGAGCGACCGTGACAGGCGGACCAGGCGATCCGCCTCCTCGTGGAGCGACTCGTACGTCGCCCGGTCGGCCGTGATGACGCCGTCGCGGAGCGCCTCGAGATAGCCCTGCAGGTTGGTCAGCGGTGTGCGCAGCTCATGGGCGGCATTGGCGATGAAGTCACGCCGCATGGCCTCCTGGCGCTCCAGTGAGGTGGCCATCTGGTTGAAGGAATCGGCCAGGCTCGCGAGCTCCTCGGGCCCCTCCCGCGGGACGCGCGCCCCGTAGTCGCCGTCCGCGATGCGGCGAGCGGCCGCACCGATCTCTGCGAGCGGTCTCGCGAGCATCCGAGCCAGGAGGATCGCCAGCCCGACACTCGCGACGACCGCCACGACGGACGCCGTGATGACCACGTTCGTGACCGACTCGTCATACATGTCGCGCGCGTGCTCGGCCGAGTCGCCGGCTTTCATCATGAGCTCAGTGAAGACGTCGGCCCCGACCACGGCCACGCCGGTGGCCAGGATCAGCAGACCGACCCCCGCGCTGGCGATCGCCGCCAGCGCGATCCGGGCGGCGATGCCGCGGGCCATCACGGACGGGGCCGCCGACGTCCGTGCGCCATTGCCAGTGGCGCTCGATCGACGAACGCTTCGTGGATCGACGCCCACGTCGCATCCTGGGGGCTCGGCCGTGCGGGCTCGTCCCCTCCGTGCCATCCGGGGTGGCGCCTTGCAGCGGGCCTCACATCCGCGCCGCCCGGTAGCCCACGCCGCGGACCGTCTGGACGTAGCGCGGCGCGTCGGGGTCGTCGTCGAGCTTGTCTCGGAGCCGGCGGATGTGGACGTCGATCGTCCGGTCGAGGACCTCGGCCGCCTCGTGGCCGTAGACCGCGTCGAGCAGCTGGTCGCGCGATAGCACCCGGCCATCGGCGGCAAGGATGGCCTGGAGCAGCCTGAACTCGACGCGCGTGAGGTCGATGGCGACGTCCCCGCGGCGCACCTCGTGCCGCGCCGGGTCGATGGTCAGGTCGGCGTGGCGGATGACAGGTTCCGAGCGGTCGACGGCCTGGCGCGGGGTCGATGCCGAGCGGCGCAGGATCGACTTCACGCGCAGCACGAGCTCGGCGGGCGAAAACGGTTTGGGGAGGTAGTCGTCGGCGCCATCCTCGAGACCGGCGATCCGGTCGATGGTCGAACTCCGCGCCGACAGCACGAGGATCGGCGTGCGGCCCGCCTCGTCGTCACGGCGGACGGCGCGGATGACGGCGCGGCCGTCCAACTCGGGGAGCATCAGGTCGAGGACGACGAGCGCGGGGGTGTGCCGCTCGATGGCGTCGAGGGCGGCCGGCCCATCCGCTGCGGTCACGACGCTGAACCCGTCGCGCTCCAGGTAGGTCCGGACGAGCCGTACGATCTTGGCGTCGTCATCGACGACGAGGATGGGCGCGGTCGGGATGAGGGTATCACTCGAGAAGCTCGGCATCGCCAGCATGGTAGGACGAGGCTAGGCGCCCGCCGTGTCGATCAGGTGACGGCCGGGCGGGTCGAGTGAGCGCGGCGCTGCAGATCGCGCAGATGATGCCGGGTCAGCGGAACGTGGTTGCATCAGACGCAAGCATTCGCGGTGGAAAGCGCGGCGCGCGCCGCTTTCACGGCATCACATGCTGGATCGATGGCAACGTGCCACCCGGAGGGCGACGTCCGCGCCTCGCGAGTCGGAGATACGTCATCTGATTGCGGGTCATCGACGTCCGATCACGGCTTGGCGTCGGGGGCCGTCGAAGTGCTTGCATCGGATGCAAGTCGTCGCCAATAAGCCTTGCCTGACTAGAACATCCGTTCTATCCTAGGGCTCTGATGTCGACCGGTCGGGGTGATGTGGATGCCGCTGTCGCGGGCCTCCGGGCCCGGTGGGGTGCCGCAGCTCCGCAAGTGGTCGGCGCGCTGGCACTCGTGCCGGATGTGGCGGAGGACATCCAGCCCCAGTACGACCCTCGACCCGACGACCGCGTCATCCGCACCGGCTTCGCCGCGCTCGATGCGATCCTCGGGCCGGGCGGCCTTCCCAGGTCGGCCAGCGTCGCGATCCGCGGCGAGGGGTCCAGCGGCCGGACCACGCTGAGCCTCCGTGTCGCTGCCGAAGCACAGGCACAAGGATCGGTCGTGGCCTGGCTCGACCTGTCGCGCAGCTTCGACCCGGTCGAGGCGGTCGCGCGCGGCGTCAACCTCGACTGGCTCGTGGTCATCACGCCGGCCAGCCTCGACGAGGGTCTGTCGATCGCCGGCAGCCTGCTGGCGGGAAGGTCGGTCGACCTGCTCGTCCTCGACCTGCCCGGCGGTCGACTGGTGAAGACCGACAAGCCGTCGAGGGTCAGCGACCGCCTCCATCGACTCGCCGCGCTCGCGCGTCGCGCGGAGACCCTGCTGCTGATCCTCGATGCCCCCGGGCTCGCCGGCGGTCTTGCACAGGCGGTCGCCGAGTCGACCGGCATCCGGCTCGAGCTGGCTCGCCGGTCGTGGGTCCGCTTGGGCCGCGACGTCGTCGGCCAGCGCACGGAGGCCCTTGTTGCGCACAACCGGCACGGTCCGCCGGGGCGCCGGGCGACCCTCCGGATCCTCTACGCCGAGGGCGGCGAGCGGGACGCCTGTCTCGCCCGGGACGCCCTGTTGATCGACCAGGCCCCCGCCAGGGTCGAACCACCCCCCATCCATGAGGCCCCCGATCGCGAGATCCACCATGCGACGGCTCCACCTGTTCCTGCCACATCTCCAGCTCCACCTGGCGAAGGCCCACCACTCCGGGCCCTTCCCGACCGGCCCGCTCGTGCTGGGCGGTCGACCGTGGGATCCGGGCCCGGTCATCGACGCCGACCCGGCCGCCAGGGCCCTCGGGGTCCGGCGCGGGATGCCGCTCGGGAGCGCACATCGACTCGTCCCTGAGGCGACCTTCATCGACCCCGATCCCGATGCGGACCGGGGAACTGCCGAGACCGTGTTCGAGGCGCTCGGGGCGTTCAGCCCGAGCCTGGCGGGGAGCGCCGATACGTTCGCTGCCGCGTTCGGGCTGTTCGAGGTCGGCATCGACGGCCTCGGTCCGTTGTGGGGCCCCGAGCCGGTGCTCGCCGAGCGGCTGGCCGGCGCGATGGCGGCGGCACTTCCCGGTGAGGCCCGGCCGCGGGTCGGCATCGGCGGCACACAGTTCGCGGCGACGGTCGCCGCGTTGGCCGCCCGGCCGGAGGCACCGATCGTCGTCCCACCCGGCGACGATGCGGCGTTCCTTGCCGATCGCCCGTCCGGTCTCCTCACCACCGACCCGGATGTCCGTGCCCGACTGACCCGGTTCGGGCTGCGCCGGATCGGGGCCGTCGCCGCGCTCCCGCGGACCGCGTTGATCGCCCGGTTCGGCGAGGAGGGCGCTCGACTCCATGCGCGCGCCTGCGGCCAGGAGACCGAGCCGTTCCGGGCCCGGCGCGCCACCGAGCGCCTGGGCCTCGCCCTGCCGATCGAGCCACCGGTCGAGGACCTCGAGCCGCTCCGGTTCGTGCTCCATCGAGTCGTCGCAGCACTGGCCGGCCAGCTCACGGGACGTGGTCTCGCCGCGGACCGGGCGGTCTTGACCCTCGAGCTCGATCTGGCGTTCGCCCCGACCGGGACCTCGCCGCGGATCGAGGTGGAGCAACGGTTCCCGGAACCCACCGCGGACGCGGAGGCCGTCGAGCGGCTGCTGTTCGCCCGGCTCGAGCGGGAACCCCCGCTGGCTGCCGTCCAGCGGCTGGACCTCGAGCTGCGTGGCACGACCCCGGCCGCGGGTCAGCAATTGCCGCTGTTCGTGCCGCAGGCCGCACGGACGGCTCGGCTCGGCTGGCAGCTCGCCAGGCTGGCACTGACCTACGGGGAGGATCGCATCCGGCGGGTGGTCATCACCGATCCCGAGGCGCCCCTGGCGGAAGAGCGCTGGACCTGGAAGGCGGTCGGTCTGGACGGGGAGCCGGCGTGACCCGGCTCCTGCGCGAGCACCCGCGCATCGACGTCGAGCTCGATCCCGACGGTCGACTCGTGGCCATCCGCTGGAACGGTCGTCGCGAAGCCGTCGAGGTCTGCAACCGCTGGCGGATCGAGGAATCGTGGTGGCGCGATCCGATCGCGCGCGACTACGCCAAGGTCGTCGGGGAGCGCTGGCTCGCCCTCATCTACCAGGACCGGATCGCCGGGACCTGGCATCTGGAACGCCTGTACGACTGACCGGCGTCCGGTCCGTCAGGTCAGCGGCGAACCGAGCGTCAGACTGACCACGAAGAGCACGAGCAACACCCCGATGGCCAGGATCAGGGCGCCGAGATCGCGCGGCCGTGTGGACTGCATGGTCGATGTTCCCCCGTTTCAGGATCGGAGTCCTGCCGTCCGGTGCCAGCATAGACGTTCGGCGTGGTCCGGTGCGTTACGGCGTGGTTACGCCTACGGCGCGGGACAGTCCGCCCCGTAGCGGATCGACACGAACGTCTGCCCGCCGAGCGGCGTGACCGACGTCTGGATGCGGCACTCGCCATCGCCGGTGGAGTCGATGGCAAAGCCACCGTCCTCGCCCGGACCGTTCAGGCCGAGCGTGCTGAACATCGCCTGCTCGAGCGCGTCCTGCAGCCAGGTGGCGATCGCCTCCGGATCTCCACCCTCGACCGCGAAGCGGGCACTGACCGGTTCGCCGCCGCCATCGTCGGCCGGTGCCGCGCCGGGGAAGACCGGGAAATCGCCTGGGACGGTGTCCCAGATGCGGCCCCACTCGGTGTCGGTCTGACCAGCGTCGGGGGACGCGGCGACACTCTCGGACGGAGCGATCGCGGATGGAGCGGCTGTGGACTCGGGTGACGACTGAGCGCGAGAACCGCAGGCGCCCAGGACGAGCATGAGCGATGCGGTCATGACGAGGCGGCGGGATCGCGTGACCATGGGCCCGAGTCTAGCCGCGGACATGACAGGACCCCGTCGCCCCCAGCGACGGGGTCCTGTGGCCGGATCGATGCTCACCAGCGATCCGGCGAGTCGGCGCCTCGACCATCGCAGTCGGTGCCGACAGATCGTCCCGAGCCCCCAGGCGCCGAGACGTCGTGTGGTCTAGATCGTCGCCGCCTGGACTGCGAGGACCGCAGGGAGGACGACGAAGATCAAGAGCATCGCCCCCACCACGGCGAGGGCCGTCCGGAGCGCGGTCGTGGCGACCGGTCGAAGCGGGCGATCGAGGTGGATGGGTGCGTGCATGCCCGATAGACGCCGGACATGCGGATTCTGTTGCGTGGTTCGGGAACGAACATTTGTTCTATACTATCCCGCCCCTCCAGCGGAACCCCTCCGGAGCGCTGACCGTGGCGATCATCCCATACGCCGAGCTCCATGCACATACCGATTTTTCGTTCCTCGACGGGGCGTCGACCGCTGACGATCTGGTCGAGCGGGCCATCGCCCAGGGGCTGAGCGGGCTGGCCGTCACCGACCGCAACGGCCTGTATGGGGCCGTCCGGTTCATGGGTGCGGCCGAGGAAGCCGGGCTCCACGGGATCGTCGGCACCGAGATCGACCTGCTCGACACGGCCGCACCCGATCCCGACGCAGTCGTGGTCCCGCCACGTCGGCGCCCGCGCCGTCGACGCGCGGCGTCTCCGGCCACGGAGCCGCTCGTCGCGGAGGGCCGGCCGGCCCGACCGCTGCCGGAGCGCGCGAAGCTCCCGGGGCATCGCGATCCGGTCAAGGAGGACCTGCGCGGGATCGGCGAGCGTGCCCGTGGTCCGCATCTCCTGTTGCTGGCTCGCACGTCGGTCGGCTGGCGCAGCCTGAGCCGGCTCATCTCGCGGGCGAACCTCGCCGG
>DATAFZ010000066.1:0-6109 GCA_036257225.1 Candidatus Limnocylindrales bacterium
CAGCCGTTCGTATTGGTTGACGATCTTGATCGCCGCGATGGCGATCACCAACAGGACGACAATGACGAAAGCGGCCGCCAGGATGGTCGGGAGCTCCACGGTTCCTCCTCCTACGGTTCCGGCGCGACCGCCGGTCCCGGCTCAACGAACAGGGTCAGGTCCTCCTGACCGACCACCCTGACGGACTGGCCCGGCAGGATCGACACGTCGCCGCCCGCCTTGGCCGTCCATTCCTCGCCAGCCGCGTGGACGACTCCGACGGGCTGCAGCGCCGTCTTGGCCACGCCGATGGTGCCCGGCGGCACGGTCATCGTACCGCCAGCCCCGTAGACACCCGCGAACACCAGCGAACGTCGACGGCCGCGGGCCACCGTGAGCAGCACGACGCTGACGTACCCCGCGGTCACCGCAGCCATCGCGACGACGAGCGGTAGCGCGACCGACACGTCGGGCGCTGTCGGCGAGCCCGGCGCCGTATACAGCGTGAAGGCGCCCAGCACGAAACACACGAGCCCGCCGACGGTCAGCAGCCCGTGGCTGGTCACGGTGGTCTCGAGCACGAACAGCAGCACGGCCAGGCCGATGAGGAGCAGTCCGGCCACATTGAGCGGCAGGCTGCCGAAGCCGATGAAGGCGAGGATCAGGGCGATCGCGCCGAGGATGCCCGTGACGAAGTTCGGACTCTGGAGCTCGAACAGGAGGCCGTAGAACCCGATCGTCAGGAGGATGAACGCGATGTTCGGGTCGGACAGCAGGTGGATGATCGACTGGAACGGGTTCATCGCGACGTCGACGAAGCCCGCCTCACCGAGATCGAGCGTCACCGGTTGCGAGCGCACCTCGACCGTCCGGCCGTCGGCCAGGCTTCCCACCTCCTCGAGCGACGCGGCGATGCCGTCCACCGCGCCGACGGCGACGGCCTCGCTCGCGGTCGAAGACACGGCCTTCTCGACCGTCGACACCGCCCACTCGACGTCGCGGCCGCGGGCCTCGGCGATGGATCGGATGTTGGCGATGGCGTCGTTCTTGACCTTGTCACCGATCGTGCCGGTCAGTTCCTCGCCGCCGGCCCCGACGGGCGACGCGGCGCCGATGTTCGTGCCGGGCGCCATGTAGGCCAAGTGCCCCGCCAGCGTGATGAACGTGCCCGCGCTGGCGGCTCGGGCGCCGCTCGGGGCGACCCACACGATCGTCGGCAGGGGTGCCTCCAGGAGCGCGGTGACGATCTTCTGGGTCGCGTCCAGGCTGCCGCCCGGTGTATTGAGCGTGACGATCACCGCCGACGACCCGTCCCGCGTCGCTCGCTCGAGACCTTCCTCGATGTATGTCGCCAGGACGTTGTCGACGACGCCGGTCGCGGTGAGGACGTCGACATGCGGCGGTGTCGCCGGATCCGCGGCGACCGCGCGGCCCGCAGGGTGGTCGAGGGCAGCGACCAGCAACCACGCCAGCCCGGCGAGGAGGATCGATCGACGGAGGCGGACCGCGGACCGGGCCGCCCGAGTGGACGGGGGCATCGAGATCGCTCGCCCACATTATGGCGCGAACGAGGCCGGGCACCTGAGAAACCCGACCTCGTCGCCGTAGCGTGATCGTGTCCCGCTACATGATCCCGACGACGTGGCCCTCCGGGTCGGTGAACAGGGCGACCGTGGTCTCGGGCGCCACCTCTGTCAAAGGCATGATCACGCGCCCGCCCTTCGCGGTCGCCCTGTCCAGCACCGCCTGCGGATCGTCTGTATGGACGTAGAACGTGACGTGCCCGGGGCCACCGTCATTCGACGCGCCGATGCCGCCGGTCAGCCCGCCTTCCTGGCGGTACATGCCATAGCCGCCCGGATTGTTGGTGTCCAGGCTCCACCCGAACACGTCCTTGTAGAACGCCTGGAGCGCAGCTCCATCCTTGCCCACCACCTCGACATGAACGACCGTCGTTCCCATCGGGAACCTCCTGCGTACTCTCGGCGGCCATCCGGCCGGCCCTCACGACAGGACGACGAACGGGCGGGCCCGAATCGACAGTGTCGCCACGCCTCGGCGACGGACGGGCGCTCTTAGGGCAACGGCCGCCACGCCTGGGCGAGCAGGATCGCCAGCGCCACCAGGGTGGCTCCGAGCGCTACGAATGCGACGCTGATCTCCATGACCTCGTGGCGCGTGATCAGATCGGTCGGCAGGTTCTCGAAGACGTCATGGAGCTCGTCCGCACTCTCGGCCGGGTAGTACGTCCCCCCTGTCGCGTCGGCGACCGAGATCAGCGTGTCCTCGTCGATCGCCCGCCGGAACCCGCCACCGCCCCCGCCTCCGCCGGTCCCGGGGATGCCGGTCTGGTTGGGTTCGTTGCCGACGAACTGGAGCCCGCACGGTGGCCGCTCGGCATTGGGATCGGCTGTGCCGAACCCGATCGTGTAGACGCGCACGCCGCGTGCGGCGGCCGCGTCGGCGGCCTCGACCGGATCCGGGCCAGCGTTGCTCGCGCCATCAGTGAGCAGCACGATGATCGCGGGCGCGTAGGCGCCGCGTGGCATGGGGGCGGGCTCCTCGGCGCTGGTGGATCCCGCGCGTGGCACCGGTGCCACGCTGTCATCGATCTCGGCGATCGCGTCGAGCGACTTGAGGATGGCGCTGCCGACGGCCGTGCGACGACCCGTCGTCAGGCTCTCGACGACGTCGAGCAGGACCTCCTGGTCGGTCGTCGGCGGCTGCACGATCTCCGCGAAGCCGGCGAACGCCACGATGCCGATCTGTGTGGTCGCGCTCTGACGGTCGATGAAGTCGGCCGCGGCCGACTCAGCCGCGGCGAGGCGGTTCGGTGGGATGTCGGTCGCGCACATGCTGCGCGAAACGTCCAGCGCCAGGATCACGGTCGTCCGGCCCGCCGGGACCGGCACGATCTGCACCGGCCGCGCCATCGCCACGACGAGGCTGGCCAACGCGACAAGGAACAGCGCAAACGGGAGATGGCGGCGGACCCATGAGGACCGCGGGGCGGCATCCATGACCAGCGACAGGCTCGAATAGCGGATCGCCGGCCGGCGTCGTCGCAGGAACCACATCCGGACGAGGGCGAGGACCGGTAGCAAGGCCAGGGCGACCAGCGCGCCTGGCGCGAGGAGGTCGGCGCCGGTCGTCATGGCACGCGCCCGAGCCAGCGGAGGCCGGCCAACCCGGCCACCGTCAGCAGCAGGACGCCGGCACCCGCGAACAGCGACGTCACCTCGGTCGCCTCGGGCCGGAGCACGAGCCTGGTCTCGATGTTGCGGTAGATGCTCTCGAGCTCGGCCGGATCCCTGGCCGCGTAGTAGGTGCCACCGGTGATGTCGGCGATGCGCCGGAGCGACGGCTCGTCCAACCGGCTGTGGACCCGGAAGCCCTCGACTTCGAGCGTCGTGCCCTCGGCGGTGCCGACACCGACCGTGAAGATGCGGATCCCGCGATCGGCCGCGGCCTGGGCCGCCTCCAGTGGGTCGGGGCGCTGGTTGTTCTCACCGTCGGAGAGCAGCACGATCGCGGCCGGTACGTGGGTGCCCGGCGCCACGACGTCGGGGAGCTGGACGGGATCCGGCGTGCGGTTGGTGTAGTAGCCCTCGGCGGGGTCACGCTCGGCGGTCGCGATCGCGGTCAGCGACGAGATGATCCCCCGCGCGATCGAGGTCCCGCGTTCGGGGTCCAACCGGTCGATCGCCGCGAGGACCTCGGTCTGATCGGCCGTGGGGACCAACACCGAGAACCCGCTGTCGCTGAAAGCCACGACCCCGGCCACGATGGACGGTGGCTGGCGGGCGACGAAGGCTCTCACAGTCGTCTTGGCCGCCTCCATCCGGGTGGGCGCGACGTCATCCGCGGCCATGCTGCCGGACACGTCGAACGCGAGGATCACGGTGCCCTCGAACCGGGGCGTGCTGACCACGCTCTGGGGTCGTGCCAAGGCCAGCACCAGCACCGTCAGACCGGCAAGGGTGAGCGTCGCTGGGATCCGTCGTGCCAGCGCGACGCGGCGGACCCGCCCGTCGGACGGAGCGCCGACGCGCATGCTGCCGAGCGCCGTGATGCGGCCGCGACGGCGACGATCTCCGATGCGGTAGGCGAGCGCCCCGAGCGGGATCGCACCCAGGAGCAGCAGCATGGACGGCCACAGGAAGGACACGGTCATCGCCGTCGACGCCGTCGCCGGAGGGTCGCCATCCGGACGATCGCGTGGACGAGGTCGTCGTCGGTCGACAGCGACACTGCGTCGACCCCCGACCTGCGGAACGCGTCACGGAGCGTGGCCTCGCGACGCTCCGATGCCTCGCGGAATCGTCGGCGAAAGCCCGTGTCGTGGGTGTCCACGTAGAGCTGCTGGCCGGTCTCGGCGTCCTCCATCAGCAACGGCCCGACGTCAGGCAGCTCGACCTCACGACGGTCGAAGAGGCGGACGGCCACGACCTCGTGTCGCTGGGTCAGGAGGTTGAGTGGTCGCTCCCAGCCAGGGGAGCTGATGAAATCGGAGATCACGAACACCAGCGAGCGACGCTTGATGCTCCCCTGCCCGGCCTCCAGCAGGGGCGCGAGGTCGGTGAATGGCGCGCCCGCGAGTTGCGGCTGGCGGAGCAGGTCGTTGACCATGCGCAGGACCTGGACGCGTCCGCCTCGCGCCGGGATCGTCCGGTCGACCTGGCGGCCGTACAGGATCGCCCCGACGCGGTTGCCGCGCCGCGTCAGGAGGCGCGCCAGCGTCGTGACGAAGTCGATCAGCACCGAGCGCTTCATCCGCTCGCTGTCGCCGCTGCCGAAGTCGACCGACGGGCTGAGGTCGAGCAAGAACCAGGCCGTGATCTCTCGGTCCTCGACGTACTCGCGGATGTACGGCGTGGTCGTCCGCGCCGTGACGTTCCAGTCGATGTAGCGGACATCGTCACCGTACTGGTATTCGCGCAGGTCGGCGAAGTCGACGCCGCTCCCATGGAAGAGCGTGCCGTAGTCGCCCTGCAGCAGGCCATCGAGCCGGCGGATGACCTGCCAGTCGAGGCGCTGGAGGATGCGCTCAGGCGCTGATGTGGACGTTCCCATGTTCGCGCAGCGGCACGACCGGCACAGGGATCCGGTCGAGCAGGGTCTCGAGGAGGTCATCGCTCGACACGTCGTCGGAGAGCGCCTCGAACGAGAGGACGAGGCGATGCCGTAGCACGTCGAGCGCCATGTCGAGGACGTCCTCTGGCAGGGCGTAGTCGCGACCGCGGACGAAGGCCAGGGCTCGTGCGGTCAGCACCAGGTTGATCGATGCCCGCGGGCTCGCCCCGAACGTGATGTAGCGGGCCAGCTCGCCGAGCCCGTGCGCCGCCGGGTCGCGCGTCGCGGTCGCCAGACGGACGGCGTACTCCATCAATGCCGGGTCGACGAAGACCTTGTCCGCGGCCCGTTGCATATCGAGCAGGGCGTCCGTGGAGAGGACGGTGTGGACAGACGGGAACGCCCCGGTCATGCGCTCGACGATCACGAACTCCTCCGTCGAACTCGGGTAGTCGACGACGACTTTGAGCATGAACCGGTCGATCTGCGCCTCTGGCAGGGCGTAGGTCCCCTCAGTCTCGATGGGGTTCTGCGTCGCCAGGACGAGGAATGGATCGGGGACCCTGAACGACTCCTTGCCGATCGTCACCTGGCGCTCCTGCATGACCTCGAGCAGCGCGCTCTGGACCTTGGCCGGCGCGCGGTTGATCTCGTCGGCGAGCAGGAGGTTGGCGAAGACCGGCCCGAGCGTCGTGCCGAAATCGCCGGTCTTCTGATTGTAGATGCGGGTCCCGATGAGATCGGCGGGGACGAGGTCCGGCGTGAACTGGATCCGTTTGAACTCGCCGCCGATCGCGTCGGCAAGCGTGCGGATCGCCATCGTCTTGGCCAGGCCCGGCACGCCCTCGACGAGGAGGTGGCCGCGAGCCAGCAGCGCGACGACCATCCGCTCGAGCAGCTGGTCCTGCCCGACAATGACCTTCTTGACCTCGTAGAGCAGCCGTTCCATCGCGGCAGGCACGGGCATGTCCGCGCTGGGCCGGCGGCCGGGGGGCGCGTATCGGATGTCGGGTCGCGGTACCTGGTCCACGGGTCCTCCCTCTGCTCGCTCTCTGGG
>DATAFZ010000074.1:0-6335 GCA_036257225.1 Candidatus Limnocylindrales bacterium
GCCGGTCCATGTTGGGCAGGAGGTACCGCCAGGTCGCTCCGGCCACAGCGCCACGGACGTTCGCCGCGGGAAGGTAGTGGACCGCGAGCGTCGCCTCGAGGACAGGATCGGTCGTCCCGGTCGTCACGGCCACCACCGGAACCACCGATGGAGCTGGGCGGCGAGCAGTGCTGGGCTCGTCGATCGGCCGACGTTGATGCGCCGGAGGGTCAACCAGTCCGGCTCGCGCAGATCGTTCGTTCCACGCCGTGTCGCGAACCCGACGCGCATCCCGGCACGCTCCGCGGCCTCGAGGACCGCCGGCGAATGGTTGCCGTTCGGGTAGGCGATCGCGGTGGCCCGTCGTCCGAGGCAGCGCTCGATGTCGTCGCGCGCCCCGGCGATCTCGTCGTCGAGCCGGTCGACCGGGAGCTGGTCGAGCAGCGGATGTGTGCGGGTGTGGACGCCCACCTCGAGGCCCTGATCGACGAGGTCGCGCAGATCGGCCCAGGTGAGGACGCCACCGGGAGCGGTATCGCCGCCCAGCGCGTCCACCACGTCGTCGACGGCTGCCATGGCAGCATCATGCGGCAGCGCCTTCAGCGCACTCCGCACCCGGCGCGAGGCGTGGGACCGAGCAGCAGGTGTCCGCAGATCCAGCTCGCCCATCCGGCTCGGGAGGATCGCGGCGGGCGCCGCGCTGAGCGCGCGGTGCAGTCGATCCCACCAGAACGACCGGCCTGGATCGTCCGGGTAAGCGGTCGGCACGAAGACGGTGGCCGGCAGCTCGTGCCGCCGCAGCACCGGCCAGGCGTGCTCGGCCAGATCCGCGTAGGCATCGTCGAACGTGATGAGCACAGAGCGCGCTGGCAGTGTATGCCCGTTCTCGCGCCGCTCCAGCAGCTCGGCCAGCGTGATGACACGGCGGTGCCGTCGGAGCCAGGCCATCTGCTCGCCGAACTGTGACGGCGTGGCGCTGATCAACCCTGGGTAGAGACGGTCGTCCGGCTCGGCGACGCGGTGGTAGGTCAGGACGGCGAGCTGGTCGGGTCGGCCCGGATCTCGCGCAGCCAGACGCTGCAGTGTGTGCCCCACGAGGGGGGCGTTGGCGACCGCGATCCCGGCACGTCGCCCGAGCTGGAGCACCGCTCAGCCCGCCCGAAGGCGACGCCAGACGGTCCCGGCGATGGTCCCGGCGGTCCCGACCATGTCGGCCGCGAACGGGGCGAGGTCCTGGCGATCGAATACGGCCTCGAACTTCGGCCCGCGGATCGACCGCCACCAGGCCACCGGTCCGAGGCGGCCAGCCGCCATCTGGGTAAGTGCCGCCTGGAGGTCGTGGCGCCAGTAGATCCATTTGGCACCGCGGTACGTCTGTGGCGTGGTCGGGAGCGGCTCGCAGAGGGCGTCGAGGTAGGCGGTCAGCAGCAGCTCCACGCCACCCTCCTCGGCGATCGCCGAGCGGCCCGTCGGACGGCCCACGTTCGGTTCGACGATGAGGCGCCGCCCGGTCCTGGCATCGATCTTCATCTCGACGTACGCCAGGCCGCGATAGCCGAGGTCGCCGAACAGCTGCAGGGCAGCCTCGCGCACCGAGTCATCGCGGACCTCCTCCCCGAGGCAGCTCGTGCCCGTGTTCGGCGGCCACTGCCGGATCTTGCGGGCGATGAACACCGTTCGCGCTATCCCGTCGCGGTCGAAGTACAGGTTGGCCGAGATCAGGTCGGTCTCGTCGCCCTCGATCCAGGCCTGCGCGATCAGGACATCGCTCGCGGGCGCGTATCGATCGTAGACGTCGAGCAGTTCGGCCGCAGTGCCGACCCGAACGACCTTGGCCTTCGTCGCCGCGAGCCAGCGGGCGGTCTTGAGCGGAGGCTTGACCACAGCCGGATAGGTCAGCGATCCGGCTGCCCGCTCGGCGTCCGCGCGGTCGCGCAGGACGTGGGTCTCGGGGATCGGGAGACCGGCCGCCGTGGCGTACTCCGCGAAGCGCACCTTGTCCATCAACAGCTCGAGCGTGTCGTGCGGTGGCAGGACGAAGCGATAGCGCTCCTCGAGGCGATCCCGCCAGCGTGAGATCGCGAGCACCGCGGCGTCGGAGCAGGGGATCAGCACGGCCGGACCGTCACCCAGCGAGCCCGCCGAGGCGAGCTGTTCGAGCGTCGCGATCAGCTCCTCGCCGCTCGTCGGCGATGTGACGATCCGGTCGGGCAACCGTGTCCTGGCGCAGAAGTGACGGCGGTCGGCGACGACGCCGACGACCGGTATACCGCGTCTGACGAGCAGTCTCGTGGTCTGCAGGCCGGTGATGCAGTCCAGCGCCACGACGACCGCCGTCGGACGTCGCGCGGGCTCGGGTGGCGTGGAGGTCATGACCTCAGGTGCGGCCGTCTTCGCGGGCGATCGCCTCCGCGGTACCGACGAGCTCGAACAGGTGGTCCACCGTCGCGATGTGGCCATCGACCGCGGACGCGCGCCGCTCTCGCTGGAGCGTGCCCAGGGTCTCCTCCACGGCCTTGACGGCGGCCCGCATGGGCTGATTGGCGAGGATGATCAGGTTGAAACCCTTGGCGCGCAGGTCGGTGTCGGTGAACGTCGGGAACAGGGTCGGCACGGCCACGAGGGGGATGCTGCCGAACCCGCCCCACGACGACAGGAAGCCGTCGATCTCGGTCAGCGTCTTGTCGCGGGAATGGATGAGGATCGCGTCAACGCCGGCGTCGACATAGGCGTCGGCACGCTCGCACGCGTCATCGATGCCGTGCCCGGCGATCAATGACTCCACCCGGGCGATCAACACGAACCCGTCGCTCTCTTGGGCGGCCTTGGCCGCACGCAGTCGGCGCGCCTGTTCGGCCACCGGGATCAGCTCACGCTTCGTATCCGCGCCGAGCAGGCTGTTCCGCTTCGGAAAGAGGTTGTCCTCGATCGAGATGGCGGCGATGCCGGCGGCCTCGAACTCGACGAGTGTCCGGACCACGTTGTTGAGTCCCCCGAAGCCGTTGTCGCAGTCCGCGATGACCGGGAGCTCGGTCGCCCGATCGAGCCGAACCGCCTGCTCGAGGGTCTCGTTCATCGTCGTGAGGTTCACGTCCGGGATGGCGTACGTCATCGTCGCCACGGCGAGCCCGCTGACCCACACGGCGTCGAATCCATAGCCGGCCGCCAACCGCGATGTCAGCGCATCGTGCGCACCGATCGCCACGACCGCCCGGTCGCTGGCCATCCCCTCGCGCAGGCGAGCACGCTTTGAATCGGAGCGGCTCATCGGGCTCCTGCCGGGGTGTCCGTCATGGTCTCGATCCTCTCTGCGGTGGACCGCGCGCGGTCCTCGATGATGCGGACGATCTCGATGCCGATCTCGCGCTGGGCGTCGACGGTCGTCGCGCCGATATGGGGCGTCAGCACGACATTCGGTAGGCCGGCCAGCGGCGAGATCCTGTCAGGCCCCTCCGCGACGTGGACGTCGAGGCCGGCTCCGGCCGGACGGTCGCCGTCGGTCAACGCCGCAAGCAGAGCGGCTTCATCGACGACGCCGCCGCGGGCGATGTTCACGAGGAAGCTGCCCCGTTTCATGAGCGCGAGCTCGGCGCTGCCGATGAGCCCGCGGGTGGCGCTGTCGAGCGGCACGTGGATGCTCACGAAGTCGCCACGGCGAAGGACCTCCTCCATCGCGACCAACTCGATCCCCTCGGTGGCGAACCGAGCTGCGCGTTCCGGCGTGGGATCGCCGACACAGCCGATCACCTGCATGCCCCAGGCCTGGCCAAGCCGGGCGACGGTCGAGCCGATCGATCCGAGGCCGATGATGCCCAGCGTCTTGCCGGCAAGGTTCCAGCCGACCACCTCGTTCTTGGCCCAGTGCCCGGTCCGCAGGAGGCCGTCGACCTGGACGACCTGACGAGCCAGCCCGAGGAACAGCGCGAATGTCAGCTCGGCCACGGCGCGAGCCCCGGGGCCGGGGATCCGCTGGAGGTGGATGCCGCGGGCGCGCACCTCGTCGAGATCGAGGTTGTCGAGGCCCGATCCCGCGCGCACGATCGTGTGCAGCCTGGGTGCAGCATCCAGGAGCACTCGGTCGATGTCGAGGCCGGACCGGAAGATCAGCGCCTCGCGGTCCGCCATCCGCCCCTCGAGCTCGTCCCGCGGCGTGCCGACCGCGAAGTCCACGTCGTGTCCCGCCTGCAATGTCGCCACTGCGTCCGGATCGATCTTCGAGGCGATCAGGATCCTCACGCGTCGCCCGTCCTGAGCTCGGGCGTCTCGGGGGCGTGATCGGTGACCAGACGCATGATCGCCGCCACGACGTCCGCCGTGACGGCCTCCTGGTCCTGGGTCGCGTCGACGCGAACGAAGCGGTCGACGACGGGCTCGAGGGCCAGGTACTCCTGGCGCATCCGCTCGAGCGATTCGAGCGTCCCCTCACCCTTGCGGTCGTGGAGGACCTGGGCTGGCGCGTCCAGCATGATCACCAGGTCGGGTCGCGGATAGACGCTCCGCAGCATCGCGCCGTGGACACGACTCGTCCACAGTCGGCCAGGCCGCCGACCTTCGACGTCGTTCGCGTAGTAATCGCAGAAGAAGTGGCGGTCGAAGATGACCACACGGCCGCGCCGTTCGTGCGACCAGGCGACGGCCTGGCGGAACCATTCCTCGGCGATCCAGTTCGCCAGGCGGAGCCCCGATCGAACCTCACGCACCAGGCCCCGACGTCCGCCGCCGTCGCGTGCCTCGGCCGCGGTGGCGCCGACCATGTCCGGTCGCCCGCCGCGACGACGCTTGATCTCGAGGACGAGCCGCGTGGTCGGCAGCATCAACCGGCTCGATTCGAGGTTGACACCCATGTAGATGGTCTGCGACGGCACCGGCAGCCGGTCCGAGACGCGGCGCATGATGCTTGATTTGCCGGCTCCGTCGGGTCCGATGAGGGCGACGGTCGTCATCGGCGTGACTCACGCGTGCTGCGCACGGAGGCATGAGGCCGGGGCGACCCCGGTCGGTTCAGATGCACCCTATATCCCCCAACATCCCCAGGCCGCCGCGTTCCTCAGCGCGGGCGAAGGGCCAAGTGTAGAGACAAATCGCGTCAGTCGGGTGCCACTCGCCCGGCGCTCTGGTGCGGTCGCGCACCGACGCCGCCCACCAGTGCGGGCGCGATGGCCTCGAAGAGCCGCTCGATGCGCAGCGGATAGGGGTGGCCGACGGCGATCGCCGGGATGGCCCCCAGCGCCTCCAGCGCCGCCGCCTCGTAGCGACGTTCCAGGTCGTCGATGCGGGGGTTCCGCCGAGACGGGAACGCGAACCGGAATCGGCGGTAGTGCCCGAAGAAGTCCGTCATCTCGAAGAGGAACGACTGTGTCGCCCGACGTGCCACGTCGGCGGCCTCGATCGACTCGACGGTCATCGCATCCGAGGCGTGGCTCGTCACCAGCACGATGTGGTCGATCCGCGCGCCGTCCGGCAACGGCTCCCGACCGAGCAAGCGGGCGGTCGGCACTTGGACGGACAGCTGCTGCTCGACGAGGACCCGGAGCCGCGTCGCCGCGCGCCCGAGCGCGGATCGGCCGACCACTGGCAGCTCGCCCACGGCCCGGAGCACACGAGTCACCGCGCGGCTGGCGGCCAGCCGTCGAAGGTCGGCGCGCGGGATCCGCGCGGCCACCTCGGGCAGGGCTCGGATCTGCCAGTCCCAGATCCGCATCGGTTCCGGCAGGGCCTGAGCACGGCCGGTCGCTGGGTCGAGGTAGATCCACTCGTCCCCGACGAACTCGGAGCCCTGCGACACGAACGCCAGGAGCGTCTCGCTCTTGCCCCCCTTGGCCCAGCCGATCGTCAGGACCCCGTGACCGCCGTGGACGAACGCCCCGGCGTGGAGTGGAAGACGACCGTTGGCGAATGCCGTCAGGTTGACGATCGCGACCAGCAACGGGACGGCCCTGAGCCCGCGCTCGGCGACGATCTCGCAAGGTCCGTCGGAAGCGATGTCTTCGAACGGGACGGCGACCACCACGCCCGACTTCTGGCGGCCGCGCAGGACCAGGTACCGGTCGTCCGTGTAGCCAGCTTCCTCGGACCCGAGATAACGCAACTCGCCGGCCAGCGGCATGCGATCGACAAAGCGGATCACCAGATCCGGTCGGCGATCGAGTCGCGAGCGGGGGCCCAGCTGGCGCTCGATCGTCCGGACGTCGGCAGGATCCGCATCGATGAGCCGGATCCCGACCGCACCGTGGAGGTCGAACTCGGCCGTCCGGTCATCAGGCATCTGGGGAGGATAGCCGGGCGCGGCCGTGGTCCTCAGCGATGCGTCAACCGATAGATCGAACCTGCGAGAAGCGCCAGGGTCACGGCCGCGA
>DATAFZ010000141.1:0-11430 GCA_036257225.1 Candidatus Limnocylindrales bacterium
CGCATCTCGACGAAGTTCGAGGTCACCGACGGCATGCCCATCGACAGCTCGAGCTGGCTCTTGCGCAGCCCGAGCCGGCCGAGCTCGCCGTCGAGCGCCTCGCGCCGGCGGCGATACGCGTCCTTCGACAGCTTGGTCGTCCGGGCGCGAGACCGAGCTGCCGTAGGAGGCATCGTCGTTACGGCGACTTTCGAGCTGGGGGGCCTGGGGTCCGCGGTATCCGCGCGCGCCGTCCGCGCCGACCACCCGTCCCCGACCGCCGCACGCCAGGTTCGATAGCCACCGTCGAAGCCGACCGCCAGCCCGTCATCGACCACCCACAGTCGGTCGCACACGGTCTCGAGCAGTCGCCGGTCGTGGGACACGACCAGCAGGGTGGCCGGCGACTCGCGCATGAACGCCTCGATCGCTTCACGCGCCGGGATGTCGAGGTGGTTCGTCGGCTCGTCGAGCAGCAGCAGGTTCGACGGCTGGATGCCGAGCAGCGCCAGCTCCAGCCGCGAACGCTCGCCGCCGGACAGCGAGCGTACCTCCTTGAACACGTCGTCGCCCCGGAACAAGAAGCGCGCCAGGTACGAGCGCGCCTCGCCGGGCGTGACCGGGATCGTGCCGGTCAGCGCGTCGAGGACGGTGGCACCCGCGATCCCTGCCGCCCGGAGCTGGGCCAGGTAGCCGATCTGGACCGCGTTCCCGAAGGACAACCTGCCATCGAGCGGCGGCAGCTCCCCGGCGATCGTGCGCAGCAACGTGGTCTTGCCGGCACCGTTGGGCCCGACGATGCCGATCCTGTCACCGCGCTGCGCGGCCAGGAACGGCGCGCACGCCACGACACGCGGCTCCGTGGCGGCCCTGCCAGCGGCGTCGATCGCGCCTCGCCCGGGGAGATACCCGACGACGAGGTCCTCGATCCGGACGACGATCTCGCCCGACCGCGACGGCCCGCTGCCGACGAGCGACGCCTGCGGGAGGGTGAGACGTCGGCCGTCACGAGGCGCTTCCCGGCGCTCGGCCAGGAGTCGCTCCAGGCGGGCCTCGTGCTCGTGCATCTTGCTGAACTTGCGATGGCTCCGATACCGCTGGACGAGCTCTCGTTCTCGCTCGATCTGGTCGGCTTGCGTGCCCGCCTCCTTGGTCGCGCGGGCGTCGCGCTCCGCACGCTGGCGGCGGAAGGCGCTGTAATCGCCGCGGAACGCGGTCAGCCGTCGATCGCGCAACTCCCAGATCCGCGTGACCGTGGCGTCCAGGAACGCCCGGTCGTGAGAGGCGACCAGCAGCGAGCCCGTCCGACGGCGGAGGTGCTCCTCCAGCCACTCGAGCGCGTCGAGGTCGAGGTGGTTCGTGGGCTCGTCGAGCATCAGCAGATCCGGGTCGGCGATCACCAGCCGGGCGAGGGCGGCTCGGGTCTGCTCGCCGCCCGACAGGGCAGACGGCGGCTTCGACCACTCGTCCCCGGCGAAGCCGAGGCCGCTGAGGGCCGAATCGACGCGCTGATCGAGCGAGTACCCGCCGAGCACGTCGAAGCGATGCTGCAGGTCGGCGTAGGCCGCTTCGGTCACGCGGCCTGCGCGTTCGAGCCCCGCCAGCTCGGCGGCCATCGCCTCGAGGTGGGCGGCGCCGGCCCTGACCGCGGTCCGCAGGTCCGGGGCGGCCATGAAGACCGCATCGAGGTGCGCCTCCTGAGCCAGCAGCCCGATCGACAGGTTCCTTTTCCGCGAGACGGCCCCGCGATCGGGCTCGTCGGTGCCGGCGGCGAGCCGGAGGAGCGTCGTCTTACCGGCCCCGTTGGGGCCGACGAGGCCGATCCGATCGCCGAGTGCGACCGCGGCATCGACGCGATCGAGGATCGTGAACGTGCCGATCTCGCGGGTCACTCCGGCGAGCCGCAGGATCGACATCAGCCGCCCGCGGCAGAGCGCGCCGCCGCCCGTCGCGTGGCCGCCGCCCGTCGCGTCCGCGCGGTCCGGTCGGTGACCGGTCGGCCCGCCCCGGTCAGCTCCACCGCGTCGAGCTCCGTCCAGCGCCGGCCGCGCCGGACCGCGCCGCCGGTCATCGTTCGCAGGATCGCCGAGGCGCCCTTGCGATCCGCCGCCGGCAGTCGCTGGCACCACGAGCAGAAGTGCGTCGAGCGCGCCCCGATGACGATCCGCTTCACCGGCCGGCCGCACCGCGGACACGGCTCACCGGTCCGCTGGTAGACGTCGAGCCGCTCCTGCATCGAGCCGTCACCGTCGGGCGCGGTGTAGTCGTCGATCGACGAGCCACGCCGCTCGACGGCCTCGCCCAGCACGCCGCGGACTGCGTCGTACAGCCGTCGCTCGTCGGGCGGTCGGAGCGAAGACGCCGAACGAAGCGGGTGGAGCCGGGCGCGCCACAGCGCCTCGTCGGCGTAGATGTTGCCGACCCCGGCGAGGAACGACTGGTCGGTCAGGAGCGTCTTCAGCCGGCCCTTGCGTCGGCGGATCCGCCGCCGGAACTCCCGGAGCTTGAAGTCCGCCGCCAACGGCTCCGGCCCGACGGCGGCGAAGACGGCGGCGCCACCAAGCTCCTCCACGAGCTCGCCCGTGACCGGGTCGCGCCCGTACACCTCGACCTTGCCGAACTTGCGGATATCGCGGAACCGCAGCTCGCGCCCATCGGCAAGCTCGAGGACGAGCCGGACGTACGGATCCTCGGGGACGTCGGCCGGCACCACGAATAGCTGGCCGGTCATCTTGAGGTGGATGGTCATCGCGGCGTCGCCCGACAGCTCCACGACGAGCTGCTTGCCGCGGCGGCCCACCGCCGTCACCGACCGGCCGGCCACCCCATCGGCGAAGGCCACGGGGTCCTGGGAGCGCAGCGTGCGAACCCAGTTCGTGCGCGCGCCGACGATCGTCGCGCCCACCAGCCGCGGCCGCAGGTCGCGCGCGACCGTCTCGACCTCGGGAAGCTCCGGCATCGGATCGACCTACCCGGCGATCGGGGCGACCGGCGCCTCGAGTGGCATCTCGTCGGCCTCGGCAGCGATCGCGTCGGCGCGCGTCAGCGGCGTCATCGACTCCCAGTCGTCACCGACCTTCACATCGACGACGAGTGGCACCGACAGCGGCAGTGCGCCCTCCATCCTGTCGCGTACCAGGGCAGCCAGCGGCTCCACCTCGCCTCGTGGAGTCTCGAACAGCAGCTCGTCATGGACCGACAGCAGCAGGCGCGCGCGTAGGCCTGCCTCGCGGACCGCCGCCTCGACCCGGATCATGGCGATCTTCTGGATGTCGGCGGCCGTTCCCTGGATCGGCATGTTGATGGCCATCCGCTCGCCGGCGCCGCGCAGGGCCGGGTTCGAGGCGCGGAGCTCCGGGATCTGACGCTTCCGCCCAAGGAGCGTCTCCACCCAGCCCTGGGCCTTGGCCTGCTCCTTGATGGCCATCATGTAGTAGCTGATCCCCGAGTAGGCGGTGAAGTAGCTGTTGATGAACGTCTGCGCCTCCTGGCGCGAGATGTTCGCGCGCGACGCGAGGCCGAAGTCGCTCATCCCGTAGGCCAACCCGAAGTTCACCATCTTGGCCATCGACCGCTCGGCGTGGCTGATGTCCACGGGTGCCTTGCCGAGCACTCGTGCCGCGGTCTCGCGGTGGATATCGGCGTTCCGGGCGAAGGCGTCCTTGAGGTGTTCGTCGCCCGACACGTGGGCGAGGATGCGCAACTCGATCTGCGAGTAGTCCGCCGCCAGGAGGACCAGGTCCGGCTCGCCCGCCACGAAGGCACGTCGGATCTTCCGGCCGAGCTCGGTCCGGATCGGGATGTTCTGCAGGTTCGGATCGGAGGACGACAGCCGCCCGGTCGCGGCCACTGCCTGGTGGAAGGTCGTGTGGAGCCGCCCGTCGTCGGCGAGCAACGTGGGCAACGCCTCGACATACGTCGAGCGCAGCTTCGTGTAGACCCGCCACTCGAGCAGCTTGTCGATCATCGGGTGGGCCGGCCGCAGCTCCTCGAGGACGGAGGCGTCCGTCGAGAAGCCCGTCTTCGTCTTGCGCCCCTTCGGCAGGTTCAGCTCGTAGAACAGCACCTGCTCGAGCTGCTTCGGACTGCCGAGGTTGAATTCATGGCCTACGTCGGTGTAGATGCCCTGCTCGAGACGGGCGATCTCCGCCGCGAACTCGCGGTCGAGGACGGCGAGGGCCTCACGGTCGAGCGCGACGCCGGTCGCCTCCATCCGGGCGAGGACCGGGATCAGCGGCAGTTCGACCTCGCGGAACAGGCGGTCCAGCCCTTCGATGTCCTCGAGGCGTTGCTGGAGCGGCTCACGGACCGCCAGGGCCGATAGCGCGATCAGGCCCGCCTGTGCGGTCGCCGGCAGCTCGGCGGGCGGCGGCAGGATCTGGTCGAGATGCTCGGCGACGATGTCCGCAATGGTCTGGCTGCGCAGTGCCGCGTTGAGGATGTAGGCGGCGATCTGGGTGTCGAAGGCGACCGGCAACGGGTCGGCCGACGGGTCGTCCGCAAGACCCGCGACGAGGATCGGCTTGACCTCGTGCCCGACCAACGGGATCCGCAACCGCTGGAGCAGGTGGCGGAGTGAATCAGACGCCTCGGCGCCGGCCGCAGCGACTGCCCGACCGTCCGGGCCGACGACCGCGAGTGCCAGCGGCGTGCCGCGCCGTGGACGGGGATCGTCCAGCGATAGGGCGGCCCCGACGACCGGCAGTGGCGCGAGCCAGGTTTCCAGGTCCGCGACCTGGTCAGGGCCGACCACCTCGATCCTGCCCGGGTCGACGATCGCAGCCGCTAGCGCCGTCGGGAGGTCGTCGGTCGGCTCGAACGGGCGCTCCGTCGGCGAGGCTCCGCTACGGTCGGTGGTCGGTGCGACGACCGAGTCGAAATCCAGCCGAAGCTGCAGCTCGCCGCTTCCCGGGCGACCAGTCGCGCGGCCGGCGCCCCATCCTTCCGGCCGGCCGGCGACCCGGGCAGCCGGCACGTACCCACTCTGGGCCACCGAACGAAGCGTCTCCGTCCGTTGCTCGGCCGTTTCGCCGGCCATCGGGGGCAGCCGTTCGATGAGCGTGCGGAACTCGTACTCGCGGAACAGGCGGACGACGGTGTCCCGGTCGTAGTCGCCGAGCCTGGCGGCCTCGAGGTCGATCGATACCGGCAGGTCCCGCACGATCGTCGACAGGTCACGGCCCATGAAGACCTGCTCGCGGTGATCGCGCAGCTTGTCACGGAGCTTCTCGGGCTTGACGTCGTCCAGCCGCGCGAACAGCGACTCCAGATCGCCGAACTCGCGGATCAGCTTGGCCGCCGTCTTCTCGCCGACGCCCGGCACGCCCGGGATGTTGTCGGTCGGGTCGCCCTTGAGCGCCTTGTAGTCGATCATCTGGTCGGGCCGCAGGCCGAACCGCTCGTCGATCCGCTCGACGTCGTACATGACGGTGTTCTCGACACCCGAGCGAGTCGTCATCAGCCGCACCCGCGGCGTCACCAGCTGGAGCATGTCGAGGTCGACCGTGACGATCGTCGTTTCCAGGTCCGCCCTGGGGTCGAGCTGCTTGGTGATCGTGCCGATCACGTCGTCGGCCTCGTAACCCGGCATCTCGTACACCGGGATGCGCAGCGCCTTCACCACCTCGCGGACCTTGGGGAACTGGTCGCGCAGGTCGTCGGGCATCTTCACGCGCGTCGCCTTGTAGTCGGCGTACTGCTCGTGGCGGAAGGTAGGCCCGGGCAGGTCGAATGACACGGCCAGGTAGTCGGGCTTGAGATCCGCGATACCACGCAGGACGATGCTGGCGAACCCGAACACGCCGTTCACCAGGTCCCCCTTCGAGGTGGTGAGCGGCGGCAGTGCGAAGTATCCGCGGTAGACCAGCCCGTAGCCGTCAAGCAGCATCAGGCGTTCTGAGGGCACGGCTCAAGTGTAGTCGCGCATCCCCGGCGACCGGCGTCGTGGACCGGTCGATCCAGCGTCTGATGCTCGGTGTTTCAGAGCAGCCGGCGGGCGCTCCAGCGAAGCGCGAACAGGCCAAGGCCGACGAGCAGCAAGGTCCCCGCCACGACGAACAGCACGGACAGCCCGGACGCGTCATCGCGAAGGGCCATCAGCGCGCCATCACCGGCGACGTCGCCCGCGCCGGAGAACACGCCGCCATCGGCGTTGCCACTCGCGTTCGGGTCGACGGTCATCGACATCCGGTCGGTAGCGTATGACTCGGCGGCGGGCGCGCTGGCGGCGGCCGCGGCCGGTGCGCCACTCGCCATCGGGGCTGCGCTGGGGGCGGGCGCGGCTTGTTCCACGGCGGCGCCGACCGGCGACAGGATGGCCTGGGTGGTGCCTCCGCCGATCAGGCTCGATGCGCTCGCCAGCAGCAGCCCGGCCACGCCGAGTGATGTGAATCCGACCGCCAGGGGCCGAGACACGTTGTCTCGCGCGGAGCCGATCAGCCCGAGGAAGCGCCGCCACCCGGTTCGGCGCAGACGCTCGGCATCAGCCGGTGTCAACGAGAAGTCACGCGGTCGAGGCGGGGTGGACGTCATCGGGAGCGCGGCCTGGAGCGTCACGAGGTCGGCAAGCAGGGCCGCGCATGCGTCACATGAGGCCACCTGCTCGTTCGCCGTCGCTGTCTGCGACTCGGTCAGGTCGGGGGTGCGCGCTGCCAGCGCCGCGATCAGTGTGAGGTCGTGTGCGGCGTGCGGTGACGGCATGGGCAGGTGTGGCTCGGTCATGCTACCCATCTAGACGGCTTCGTCCGGCACACGGTTCCCGTGTGCGCGTACAGTGCCGATCATCATCGCACCCCGCCGAGCCGCGGAGCGATGCGGCGAACTGCGAACACTGCGCCGCCGCCTGCAAGCAGACCGAGCGAGAACCCGGTGAGCGGATCGGGAACGGCGGCCTCGGGCACGCGTTCGGCCCGCGTGTCGGCGTACGCCGGCTCGCGAGTGATGAACACCCTGGGTTGACCTTCGCCGGTCGCGTCGCTGGTGGCACCAGCGGGCCCGACCGGCATGGTCGTCAGAACGAGGCCGGCCAGACCGAGCCCCGTGCAGGCGAGGGCGATCGGCCGGGTGATCCCGTCGCGCTGGGTCCCGATCGCGCCCAAGAGGCGCCGCCACCGTGCGGGCCGGAGTCGTGCGGCGTCGGCGGGGGTGAGTGGGAATGCCCGCGGCCGTGCCGGTGCCCATGCGCCGCGGATCGCGGCGCGGATCGCCTGCATGTCGGCGAACAACGCGCCGCATGACGGACAGCTGGCGACCGGCGCCGGGACGGCCCCACCGACCGCATCGGCGATGGCGAATCGGTCGTGCCTGGAATGCGACATGGCGTCAGCCACGGAACAATTCCATCCGGTCGGCGAGCAGGTCCCTGAGAGAGAGACGCCCGCGATGGATGCGCGACTTGACGGTCCCGAGAGAGACGCCGGTCATGTCGGCGATCTCGCCGTAGTCATAGCCCTCGACGTCGTAGAGGACGATCGCGGTCCGCTGATCGTCGGTGATGCGAGCCAGGGCGGCCGCGATGGCCCGGCTTCGCTCGGCGTGGACGGCGATCCGCTCGGGGTCGACCTCGTCGCCTGCCTTCGGCTGCCAACTCTCATCCTCGAGCTCGGGGTACGGCTGCACCGGACGTCGCTTGCGCGCCCGCTGCGTGTCCATCGCGGCGTTGACGCAGATCCGGTTGAGCCACGACTTGACGCTACCGCCGCGGAACGACCCAAGGTTGCGATAGGCCGAGAAGAACGCCTCCTGGACCGCGTCGGCAGCCTGGTCGCGGTCCGGCACCATGCGAACCACCAGGGCGAACAACGAATCCTGGTAGAGCATCACGAGGTCGTTGAACGCGTCGAGGTCCCCGGACCGGGCACGCTCGATGAGGATGAGATCGCGGCGCTGGACGGGGTCGTCGGGGACCGTCGTCGAGCGAAGGTCCTCCACGGTCGGGGGGTCCCTCCGGACGGCGATGCTGGCTGACGTGAGGCGGGGGGAGTCTAGCATCGGTCGCCAGACGCGGGCCCGTCACATGCGGTTCCAGCGGTGGACCGGCCGGGCAGGCCGGCGCTCCCGTGGGGCGGGAGCTGACGACACGCTGGCGGGGCTCTCGGTCGTGGATTCCCGTCAGGCGGCAAGGGAAGCACGAAACTCCCACCCCACGGCCAGAATCGACCGCGAGCGGGCCCACGACGTCGTCAGCTCCCGTGGGACGGGACCGGGGTAGATCGGCCGTCGGCCGCGAACCGCTAGGATGTTGTTCCCGGCCGAAGTGGCGGAACGGCATACGCGGCGGTCTCAAACACCGCTCCACGCAAGTGGTTGAGGGTTCGAATCCCTCCTTCGGCACCACGCTCGCGCACCTACCGGGGCTCAGCAGCCCTATCCTCGGCGGATGACAGCGTCACGCGGTCGGCGGCAGTCGCGGTTCATCGGGTACCCGACGGATTCGCTCCTCGCCGTACTCCCCGATCCCGATCGGGCGGCCTCCGCGGCAGCCGCCATCAAGGCGACCGGCGTCCCGGACCGCGACATCACGGTCCTTCGGGGCGACGAAGGAGCTTCACGGTTCGACCCGACCGGTGCCGTCCACGGGCTGATCGCGCGCCTGCGGAGGATCGTCTCGTTCACCGTGATGGATCAGCTTCCGGACATGGCGTGGTACGACGCGGCGATCCGCGCCGGTCAGGCGGTCGTGATGGTCCGCCTCCGCGGCGACGACCGCAAGACCGAGGCCGTCCGCATCGTGCGCGAGCACGGCGGTCACTTCATCAACTACTACGGTCGGTTCGCCACCGAAGAGATCCTTCGCTGGCAGGGCCCCGACCCCGACGTCCACGACCTGCTCAAGCGCTGACGGCACGCCCCGCCTGCCAGACGCCGACCGGCCGCGAGAGTCTCGCAAGGTCCGCCAACGGGTCGCCCTCGACGAGCACGAGGTCGGCCAGCTTGCCGACGTCGATCGAGCCGGTAACGCGGTCGATGCCAAGCAGCCGGGCCGCAGCTGAGGTCGCAGCCTGGATCGCTCCCATCGCCGTCGCGCCATGCTCGTGGAGCAGGACGATCTCGCGCCAGACCATATCGGCGGTCACGCCGACCTCGCCGGTATCGGTTCCCGTCACGATCGGCAGGCCGAGCCGGACGGCCGTCTCGGTCGAGACGCGATGGCGCTCCTCGATCAGGTCCTGACGCTCGCGCTGGAGCGGGGTCAGGCCCGGCAGCGTCCGGTTCACATCGGTCACGACGAGTGTCGGCACCAACCAGATGCCTGCCTCGGCCACGCTTTCGATCGAGGCCTCGTCGGCGAGCCAGGCATGCTCGATCGACGTCACGCCGGCTGCCGCGGATCGCCGAACCGATTCGCTGTCCTGGGCGTGGCACATGACGCGCCGGTCGAGCTCGGCCGCCGTTTCGACGATCGCGCGCAGCTCTGCCTCGCTCAGCTCGGGCGCGCCGTGGACCATCACACTCGGCGCGTGACCGGTCGTGGTGAGCATCGCGGCCTCGGAAGCGACGACCTTGACCACATCGGCGCCGAGCGACACGACCTCCCGGGTCGCGGCCGCCAGTCCGGCTGGCCCATCCGCCTCGAGCCCGAACGCCGACCCGTGGCCGCCGCGCGACCCGACCGCCGTGCCGGCTGCCACGATCCGTGGCCCCGGGATCTCCGCGCGAGCGATCGAATCGCGCAACCACAGTTCCAGGCCACGGATCGAGCCCGCACCGCGGGCGCTCGTCACCCCGGAACGCAACGCGAGCGCCGCGTGTCGTGCCGCGTCGGCCAGGATCCGCTCGTCCGAGCGGGCCGCGATGGCCTGCAGCGAACCCCCGGTCGGGTCGAAGGTGTAATGCGCGTGCGCGTCGATCAGTCCGGGCAGGAGCGTCCGTCCGGCGCCCTCGACCACGTCGGTCCCAGGTGTGACGACCCGTTCGGGGACGTGCCGATCGACCGCCACGATGCGATCCCCGTCGACGACCACATCGATCCCGTCGCGCGCAACGTCCGCGACGCCATCGATCAGCCGGACGCCTCGAACCAGGAACGCCATCCCGAAGAGCCTAGTCGGCGCAGGTCCATGCGCGCTCCGCGCGGGCGTCCTAGACTCCGCTCATGTTCCGCAGGCTATTCGGTCCGGGTCCGGACCACGAACGGGCGGCCGACCTGGAGACCGCCTCGCTCGATGCGGCCGCCGCGGCAGGCGACACGGCGACCGTGCGCAGGATCGTGGCTCGCCTCGAGCGCCTGCCGGCCGACCAGGCGCGACTCATCGCGTCCGCCGCGTACACGCTCGCTCGAGCGGCGCAGGCCGATCTCGTCATCAGCGACGACGAGACCGCCGTCATCGAACGCGAGCTCCAGGCCCACGGTGCCATCGATGAGGCCACGGCCGTCCTCGTCACCGAGATGGCCAAGCTCCAGGCGCGCACCGTCGGTGGGACCGAGGACTACGTCGTGACGCGGGAGTTCACGGCCCTGGCCAACGAGCAGCAGCGGATCGACGTCCTGCGGGCCTGCTTCGCCGTCGGTGCCGCAAGCGGCACGATCTCGGCCGAGGAGTCGGCCGAGGTCAACCAGATCGGGAAGGAGCTCGGGCTGGATCCCGACGTGGTCAATACCGTTCGCGCCGAGTTCCACGAGCGCCTGTCGTCCGTCCAGACCGTTCGCCGCATCGCCCAGGGTCGGTGACGCGGCGGAGAACGGTTTCCCCGCCTGCGACGATCGCAGCGCTCGCGCTGGGAGCGGCCACGCTCGTCACCTCGGCATGCGGCGGCGGCGACGCGGCGTCGGCGAGTCCATCCGCTCCCGTCGTCGTGACGTTCGAGGTCGTCGACGAGCGCTTCAGGGTGTTGCTCACCGAGCCCGCGGACATCGACACTGCCCGCCGGCTACTGGCGGGCGAAGACGTGCCGAGCATCCCGAATGGGCGAGTCGTGCGCGAGACCGGTGTCAACGAGGGCTACAGCTGGTCGCTCGACCCCGACGACATCGAGTTCGCCGACTTCACCGTGGAGGTGTGCGATGGGCTGCCATCCGACGTCGAGACCGGCGTCGTGACCGACGACCGGTACTGCCCCTGGTCGGCCGTGGTGCTGGCCGTCGAGCCAGCCGGCTGAGGCATCGCGCCTCAGTTGCTCGCCAGTCGCAGCTCCACAAGGCCATCGCCCAGCTGCCGGCGCACCTCGGCGAGCAGCTCGGCGTCGTAGGCGACGCCCCGGCGCAGCTCCATCGGGAGCGTCTGCCCGCCGCCGGGTGCCGGCACGTGGAGAACGACCTTCGTCCCGCCCGGGCGGTCCTTCAACAGCAGCTTGACAGTCTCCATCGCCCGCACGAGCCGGTCGGGGCCAGCCGTACCCTCGAACCGGACGTGCAGCACGGCCTCCGGTCCGGCCGCGACCGGTGCGTCGGCTGTGGCGTCGCCGACGATGCGCGCGCGAACCTCATCGGGCACGGCGGGCTCGTCGTGCGGG
>DATAFZ010000169.1:0-12325 GCA_036257225.1 Candidatus Limnocylindrales bacterium
CCGACCTGCCAGACGAGGATCGGCGTCCGTTCGCGAAGCCGGACGGCGACGGTGTCGGGCAGCCGGACCGAGACGTCCGCGGAGCGGACGGTCGGCAACTCGCGGATGCGGTCTTCGAGCGGGCGGGTGACCAGCCCGAACAGGTTCGCCCCGCGGGCGCCCTCGAGCACCGCCAGGACCGCGTTCTCGTCGGTGTAGGTGTCGCCCTCCACGGTCCCGCCCGCGTATGTGAACGCGGACGAATGGGCGACGCCGTAGATCGCGGCGGCCGACAGGAGGATCGCGAGGATCGCCCCGGCGCGGACCGGCGTCAGCCCGGCCGAGGCGCGCCGGATGGAGCGGCTTCGCCGGTCCGGCGCGCCCCCGATGGACCGTCGGACCGTCGGCCGGGCCGGGACGGGCCGCCGGGTCGGCTGCCGCGGGCGAAGGATCATCGCGGCAGGTCGCCGCTCCCCAGCCGCGCCGCCGGCCGGGCGGCGTGACGCTCGATCGCAAGCTGGACGATGCGCAGGCACACGTCAGTGAAGCTATGGCCGCCCTCGGCCGGCATCGTCGGGAAGAGGCTGATCGGCGTGAACCCCGGGATGGTGTTGATCTCGGACACCACGATCCGCTCGCCGGCCATCAGGAAGTCGACCCGCGCGAACCCCTCGGCACCGATGGCGCGGTACACGTCACGGGCGAGCTTGTGGATGACGGCCCGCTCGACGTCGCTCACCTCGGCCCTGGTCGATGTCTCGGACAGGCCCGGCGTGTACTTCGCCGCGTAGTCGTAGAACTCGTGCCCGCTGACGATCTCGCCCGGGCCGTACAGCTCGATGGCGGCGGGGTCGTTGCCGATGACCGAGACCTCGAGGTCACGGGCATGCGGGACGTACGCCTCGACCAGCGCGAGGGTGTCGTAGCGGAACGCGAGATCGAGTGCGGCGGCCAGCTCGGCCGAATCGTGGACGAGGGTCATCCCGACCGAGCTCCCGAGGCGAGCCGGCTTGACCATCAGCCGCGGGTCCTCGGCGCCGGCGGCGAAAGCCGCCATCTCGCGGCGGACACTCGAGCGATCGGCCCTCCAGCGCGAATGGCGGACCTCGCGCCAGTCGACGACCGGGATGCCGAGGCCCCGACACATGCGCTTGAACAGCGATTTGTCCATGCCCAGCGCCGACGCCGCGACGCCGGCACCGGTGTACGCCAGCCCGACGGCGTCGAGCAGCGCCTGGATCGTCCCGTCCTCGCCGAACGGTCCGTGGAGGCCGATCACGACCACCGGCGCCGGATCCTCGGCGGCAAGCCGGTCGATGGCGGCGCCGACCGTGACCGGTCCCTCCGCCCCGAGCTTCCGTGGCTGGTCGTAGGCCGTCGCGTCCAGAACGCTGCGGCGGTGGTCCGCGGGCAGCCACCACCACCCCCCGTCGAGGTCGATCAGCACCTGGCTGACGGCTGCGCCGGCATCGGCGAGGGCGGCGGCGATCGCCGTCCCGGACACGATCGACACGTCGTGCTCGGCTGACGGGCCGCCGAGCAGGACGACGATCGGCGGCAGGTCGCCCTCCGTCAGGCTGGCCACGGCCAACCCTCCCAGTCGCCGACGAACTCGATCTCGTAGGCGAGGTCCACGCCGGCCGTGTCGGCGACGACCGTCCGGACATGGTCGCCCAGCCGGCGCACGTCGGCTGCACTGCCCTTCTGGTCGTTCACGATGAAGTTCGCGTGCTTTTCAGAGACGACGGCGCCGCCGATACGATGGCCCTTGAGCCCCGCCGCTTCGATCAGCCGCCCGGCGGAGTCGCCCGGCGGGTTGCGGAACACGCTCCCGGCAGACGGCAGCCCGAGCGGCTGGTGCGCCTGGCGCCAGCGGCGGATGTCGTCGAGCCGTGCCTTGATCGTGTCGGGGTCGGCGGCTTCCAGCTCGAAGGTGGCGTCAAGGATCAGGTCCGGCGGCCCCTCCCCGCCCGGGTGCTTGAAGCGGCTGTCGCGATACGCGAGCCCCAGCTCGTCGACCGGCATGACGGTCTCGGTCCCGTCGCCCGCGAGGACGCGCGCCGACGCGAGCACACCCGCCATGTCGGATTCGTGGGCGCCAGCGTTGGCCCACACCGCCCCGCCGACCGTGCCCGGGATCGCGAGCCCGAACTCGAGTCCGGTCAGCCCCGCTTTCTGCGTCTCGGTCGCCGCGCGCGCCATCGGCACGCCCGCGTCGGCGACATAGCGGGTGCCGTCGAGGCGCGATCCTTCCGCCCGATCCTGGATGACCAGGCCCCGGATCCCGCGGTCGCTGATGACGAGGTCGCTGCCCCGCCCGACGATGAGGTGTGGGATCGCTCGCGCGCGCGCGAAGCGGACGAGGGCACGGAGCTCGAACAGGTTGTGGACCGTGGCGAACAGGTCGGCCGGACCCCCGACGCGCATCGTCGTGAACCGTGCCAGCGGCTCGTCGCGCGAGGTCTTCACACCGACCCGGCGCTGGATGTCCGAACCGATCGCGATCGCGTCGAACGAGGTCGCCGCCGTCACGCCAGCGACCCGCGCGAGCGCCGCTCGACGACGGCGGGGTCGGGCAACGGCTCCCGGCGGGCGGCCGCCAGCACGAGATCGGCCACCGCATCGGCGGCGCCCGGCCGGCCCAGGCTGCGCGCGGCGGCGGACATCGCCAGATGGGCCGACGGATCCTCCAGGAGGCGTGCCGCATCGAGGAGGGCCGCCGCATCGAACGCGGCGTCGTCCACCAACCGGCCCGCGCCGGCCTCGACCAGCTGGCGGGCGTTCGCCTTCTGGTGCCCGGCCGCATGGGGGTACGGCACGACGACCATCGGCAGGCCGAGGGCTGTCACCTCCGCCAGCGTCGACGAGCCCGCCCGGCCCACGACGAGATCGGCAGCCGCCAGGGCCGTCAACCTGTCCTCGCGCAGGAACGGGTGGGGGCGATAGCGCTCACGCAGCTCGGGCGGCAGCGCCTCGCGGCCGGCCAGGGCGGCGGCATAGCCGTCCTCGCCCGTGACGTGGATCACGACGACGCGATCGACCAGCTTCGGGAGCGCCTCCGCCACCGCACCGTTGAAGCGTCGCACGGCCTGCGATCCGCCGAAGATCAGCAGCACGCGCGCGCCAGGCGAGATGCCCAGCCGGTCACGGGCCGCCGCTCGGTCCACCGAGGACGTATCGCGGATCGGCGTGCCCGTGACGAAGCAAGGCCTGCCCGGCGCGGCCGGCGACAGCGCCTCGCAGGTCGCGGCAAACGACACAGCCAGCACGTCGGCGAGCCTCGCCGTGGCGCGCACCGCGCGGCCGGGGATCACGTTGCCGTCCCACAGCACGACCGGGATGCCGAGCGGCGCGGCGGCGAGCAGCACCGGGACCGCGACATAGCCGCCGGTCGTGAAGATGGCCGCGGGTCGCTCGGCGGCGAGGATGGCCGCCGCCTGCGGGACCGACGCGCCCAGCCGTAACGGGTCGAGGATGACGTGCGCGTCCGCCCCGACCGACCGGAGCGAGCGGAGCACCAGGCGGCGGAACGGGATCCCGGCTGCCGGGACGATGCTCGCTTCGAGCCCCCGATGGCCGCCGAGCCAGCCGAGGTCAGTGCCGTCCTGGCGCGCGCGCAGCGAGCGGGCGACGGCCAGTGCCGGGTAGATGTGCCCGCCCGTTCCGCCGCCGGCGATCAGCAGTCGCATCGTCGTTCCAGGTCCCCTTCTCGATGGTCTCGCGCGAGATCGAGAGGAGGATCCCGATCGCGGCGAAGCTGATGATGAGTGACGAGCCACCGGCGCTGATGAAGGGCAGCGTGATCCCGGTGATCGGCACGAGGGTCACGACGACCCCGATGTTGATGAATGCCTGGATGCACAGCCAGCCCGTGATCCCCGCCGCCAGGAGCGCCCCGAACGTGTCGGGCGCACCGAGCGCCACGCGGATCCCAGCGTAGGCCAGCAGGACGAACAGTGCGATGACGATGCCGGCACCGACGAGTCCGAACTCCTCGCCGATGATCGCGAAGATGAAGTCGTTGAAGGCATTCGGGACGAACAGCCCGCCGGCCATCCGGCTCTCCCCCAGCCCCGACCCGAACACGCCGCCGAGGCCGAGTGCGAGCAGCCCCTGGACCGTGTGATAGCCGATGGTGTCGGCGTACTTCCAGGGGTCCAGCCAGGCGCGGATACGGTCCATCTGGTAGCCGGCCAGTCCAACGACGATCGCGGCCAATCCGGCCAGCCCGACCATCGATCCGAGGTGGAACGTGTTCGCGCCGGCGACGAACCACATCGTGAACGCGGTGAGCGTGATGACGATCGTCGTCCCAAGATCGGGCTCCTTGAAGACGAGCGCGATGACCGGGACCGAGATGAGCAGGAACGGGATGGTGCCACCCCAGAAGCTGCCGACCTTCGTACCGCGCTTGGCGAACCAGTGCGCGAGGTAGACGACCAGCGCGAGCTTGGCCATCTCCGCCGGGTGGATGGCAGGCAACGGACCGAGTCGCAGCCAGCGCGCCGAACCACCGACCACGATGTTGTATTCGTCGACGAACACCAGGACGAGGAGACCGAGCGCGATGGCATAGCCCGGGATCGACACGAGCCGCAGGTAGCGGTAATCGACCCGCATCATCGCGACCATCGCCAGCAGCCCGAGCAGCGCCCATTGGATCTGCGGCCCGACGGTCTGGAAGGTGTCGGCCTCGGCGGACAGGTAGCCGCGCATCGCCGATGACGAATAGACCATCAGGATGCCGACCGCGGCGAGGGCCACGACGACGACCAGGACCGTGTAGTCGGGCGCGTGGCGCTCGCGCTGGAGCGCATTGGTCAGATCCCTCGCCGGCGTCCGATTGGCGGCGCGGCGTGTTTCGGTGGTCTGCTTCTTCTGGCGCGCATCGGGCTCGGTGATCGGGCGCCCGAAACGCGGGATCGGCGGTGCGAGGTTCATCGGTCCCTCCGGGCACGGGTGGCGATCAGCTCGGCGATGGCGTCCTTGAAGGCGCGGCCGCGGGCGGCGTAGTCCTCGAACATGTCGAAGCTGGCCGCGGCCGGGCTGAGCAGCACGGTCGCAGTGGTGGACGCAGACGTGGCCTCACGTGCGTCACGGGCGAGCGCGTCAGCACGGGTGACCGCCTCGGCCAGGTTCGCGGCACGCTCCGCCAGCTCCAGGCCCGCCGCCCGGAACCGCCGCTCGAGATCCGGGCCGCTCTCGCCGATGAGCACGGCCGCGTAAGCACGAGCTGCAACATGTCGTGCGAGTTCCTCAAGGTCCACGCCCTTGTCCTGGCCGCCCGCGATAAGGACGACGGGGACGTCGAACGCATGAAGCGCGGCGATGACGGCGTCCGGCTGTGTGCCCATCGAATCGTTCACGAACCGAACGCCGTCGACCGTCGCGACGGGCTCGAGCCGGTGCTCGACGCCGGTGAATGCCGCGGCTGCCTCGCGGATCGCGGCGACGTCGACGCCGAAGAGCAGCCCGACAGCGATGGCGGCGAGGGCGTTCGACACGTTGTGGGCGCCCGGGATGCCCAACTCGTCGACCGGCATGATCCGGCCGTCGGTGGTGCCGCGACCGTCGAGCTGCTCCACGCCAACGGCCACGATCCAGCCGTCGACGACGCCGATGCCCCCGCTGGAGGGCGCCGACCGCTTGTAGGAGACCTGCCGGGCAGTCCCCAGGTCGGCATATCCGGCGACGATCGGGTCATCGGCATTGAGCACCAGGGCGCCCGCCGGGTCGACCCGCTCTGCCAGGATCCGCTTCACGCGTCGATATGCCTCGAGCGATCCGTGCCGGTCGAGGTGGTCCGAGGTGACGTTCGTGTAGACCGCGACCGTCGTGCCCCGCGACAACGTCGGCAGTTGCAGCTCGGACAACTCGTAGACCACCCGGTGGTCGGTGGTGAGCTCGGGCAACCGCTCCACGATCGGGATCCCGATGTTGCCGCCGAGGACCGCCGGGTGCGCGGTGTCGGCGGCCAGGATGGCCGCCGTGAGCGACGCGGTCGTCGTCTTGCCCTTCGTGCCCGTCACGCCGATGGTCGGTGCGACGCACAGGCGCAGGAACAGGTCCGGCTCGGAGACCACCGCCGGCGCGGCCCGGTCGCCCGCCGCGCGGGCCGCGACGAGCTCGCGGAGCGCGCCCCGAAGGCGCGGCTCGGTCGTCGGGAAGTCGGGGTTGATCGACGGTGATGTCGTCACCAGCACGGCGTCCGTCCAGGCCGAGGCCGGATCGATCTCGGGTCCCAGCGCGAGCCGCACGGCGCGACCCTCCAGCGCGGCGATCGCGTCCACGAGCTCGTCCGCGGACCGGCCGTCATAGACCGTCGCCCACGCGCCGGCATCGGTCAGGAACCGCGCCAGCGCGATCCCGCTGCGGGCGAAGCCGAGCACCGTGACCGGTGCGTCGTCGAGCAGGCCACCGCGGATCGCCTCCATCGTGAGGGTGTCGGGGTCGATCGCGAGTCGACGGGTCATCACGTCGGCGCTCAGAGGAACCGGCCGGGCTGGGTCGCGAGGAACAGCGTGACGCCCAGCAGCGCCGCCAGGATCGACACGATCCAGAAACGGATCGTGATCTTCTCCTCGTCCCAGCCGCCCAGCTCGAAGTGATGGTGGATCGGGCTCATCCGGAAGAGACGCTTGCCGCCGGTCAGGCGGAAGTACACGACCTGCAGGATCACCGAACCCGTCTCGAGCACGAAGATGATGCCGATCAGCGGCAGCACCAGGATCTGGCCCGTGATCAGCGCGGTGACCGCCAGCGTGGCGCCGAGCGAGAGGGCGCCCGAGTCGCCGATGAACACCTGCGCCGGGTGGACGTTGAACCACAGGAACCCGAGGAGGGCCCCGATGATCAGCGAGCAGAGCAGCGCGAGGTTGGGCTGCGCGGGGGCGTTGAGGAGCGCGATCAGCATGTACGCCACGAACGCGATCGCGACCGTCCCGCCCGACAGCCCGTCGAGGCCGTCGGTCAGGTTGACGCCGTTGGCGGCGGCGATGATGGCAAAGGCGCCGAACCCCACGTACAGCCATGGCTCGATCGGGAGTGGGCCGTAGAACGGGACCGGGATGGCCGTGATCGCGTAGGTCTGCTGGATCTGCCACGCGGCCACGAATGCGACGACCGTCAGCCAGATCAGCTTCTGGCGCGCCTTGATCCCCTCGCCGGTCTTGGCATTCAGATAGTCGTCGAATGCCCCGAGTGCCCCGACACCGGCCAGCGCCGCCAGCGGCGCGAACGTGGCGGCGTCGGGTTGCCGCAGGAAGAAGTAGATGCCGAGCACCACCACCACGATGAGCAGCCCGCCCATCGTCGGAGTCCCCTCCTTGACGAAATGGGACTCCGGCCCTTCCTGCCGGATCCGCTTCCCGAAGCCGATCGCCTGCAGGAGCCGGATGTAGGGAGGCATGAGGATCACCACCAGCGCGAAGGCGAGGAGCAATCCTTGGATCAGCTCTACCGTCATCGACCGCGCTCGCCAAGCTCCAGCCGGAGCGCGTCGACCAGGTGATCGAGCCCGATGCCGCGGGACGCCTTGACCAGCACCGCGTCGCCATCGCGCAGCCTCGGCCGCACGACATCGAGCGCTGCTTCGGCATCCGGCGCGACGTGGATCCGCGCCGCGTCCAGCCCGGCGTCGAGCGCCCCGGCAACGATGCCAGCCGCTCCCGGACCGACCACGACGAGCAGCTCGGCGATGGCACCCGCCGCCGCACCGACCTCCCGATGTCCCGACTCGTGCGCATCGCCGAGCTCGAGCATCTCGCCGAGGACGGCCACGCGTCGGCCGGGGAGGCCCGCGAGCAACTCCAGGGCGGCCACCATGGAACCAGGCGAGGCGTTGTAGCTGTCATCGATCACGGTCACGCCGCGAAGCCGTACGAGCTCGACGCGATGCGGGGCGCCCCAGCCGCCGACGAGCGCGGACGCGATCAGATCGATGTCCAGACCGGCGACGACGCCCACCGCCGCAGCGGCGGCGGCGTTATGGACGGACAGCCGGCCGAGGGTGGGGATCGTCAGCGCCCGTTCGCCGACCGACGTCCGGAGGCGGAAGGTCATGCCCTCGGCGCCCGCAGAGACGACGTCGGTCGCCCGGACGTCGGCTGTCGCGGCGAACCCATAGCGCATCGTCCGCGCCACGGTCCGCCGGTCCATCCGGGTGACGATCGGGTCGTCGGCGTTCAGGATCGCGGTGCCGTCCGGCGGCAACGCCTCGAGCAGTTCGCCCTTCGCCCGCTCGACCGCCTCGAGCGTCCCGATGCGCGCGAGGTGCACCGGCTGGACGGCAGTCACGACGCCGATCGCTGGGCGTGCCATGGCGGCAAGGTCGGCGATCTCGCCGGTCACGTACATGCCCAGCTCGAGCACGGCCGCCTCGTCGTCGGGCCCGAGCCGCAGCAACGTCAGCGGCAACCCGACCTCGTTGTTCTGGTTGCCTTCCGTCTTCAACGTCCGCATGGCACCGCCGAGGACCGTCGCCACCGCCTCCTTGGTCGAGGTCTTGGCGATGCTGCCGGTGATGCCCACGACCAGTGGGTCGAAGCGCTGCCGCCAGCCGGCGGCGACCGCGCCGAGCGCGATCAGGCCATCGGCGACACGGACGATCGTGACGTCGCCGAAGACCGAGGGCGGCTCCACGCCGCGGGTCACGAGCAGGGCGGCCGCGCCATGGCTGACGGCGTCCTCGAGATGCAGGTGGCCATCCGTGCGTTCGCCGGGGAGCGCCACGAACAGCTGGCCCGCCGTGACGGACCGCGAATCGACCGCCGCGCCACGGATCGGGCGCTCGGACCGCGCGAGGAGCCGTCCGCCGGTAAGCCGGACGAGATCGTCGGCGGTGAGTGCGGGCGCGGCGTCGGGCGGCGTCGGCACCGACGGATCGACGCTCACGGCGGCCAGTGTCGCATAGGGTCCGCTCACCGATCCGTGACGGGCACGGGCTGGGCCACGACACGGTCGTCGAGCAGGTCTGGCGTTCGGATGGCGTCTGTCGCGATGCGACGGAAAAGCTCGAATGACATGACCGGCATCTCCAGGTGGCCCAGACGCGGCAATCGCGGCCGACCCTCCTCGATGCGGACGGCCACCACGAGATCGGGTGACCCCGCCTCACGGCCGATGTATCCGACGAACGAGAAGTTGAAGAGGTTGTGCTTCCAGTCCTTCTTCTTCGCATCCCAGATCTGCGCAGTACCGGTCTTGCCGCCGACGTGATAGCCGGGCACCTGCGTGCGGTCGCGGTAGAAGGACACCTCCTGGACGACGTGATCCATCATCCGCAGGAGCGTCCGCGAGATCTTCTTGGGGACGACCCGGCCACGGTCCGCCACCGTGATGTCCCTTGGTCCGATGCCACTCACCACGTGGGGCTGGACGAGGATCCCGCCGTTGGCCAGCGCGGCGTAGGCCGCCGCCAGCTGGATGGGGGTCACCGCGACGCCCTGGCCGAAGGCGCCGTTCGCCAGGTCGATCTCACTCCACGGCGCGACGGCCGGATCCCGGACGTACGCGCTGCCCGATGCTTCGCCGGCGAGGTCGATGCCGCTCTTCTGACCGAACCCGAGCTTGCGCCACGTGTCATACAGCATCGACGCCGACTCGTAGGTCGATTCGCCGAGATCGAGGGCGACCTTGGCGGCGACCACGTTGCGCGAATACGCGATGCCGTCCTCGAACGTGATCCAGCCCATGCCGCGGTGGTCGGCGTTGTCGATCTTCGATTCCCCGTTGTCCAGTCGGAGCGTGCCGACGTCCTTGATCGGGGTCGTGCGCGTCACGGTGCCTGACTCCAGCGCGCTCACCGCGGTCATCATCTTGAACACCGATCCGGGCTCGTAGACGTTCGACACCACCGGATCGATGAACCGGCTCGGCGACTCGTCGGCAATCGTCCGGTAGTCGTTCGCGTCGTAGGACGGATACGTCGCCTCGGCATAGACCGCGCCCGTGTACGGGTCCATGACGACCGCCGACACGCTCTTCGCCTCGTCGGCGATCCAGGCAGCCAGCAGTTCCTGCTCGAGTGCCAGCTGGAGGCTGGCGTCGATGGTGAGGCGGACGTCCTCGCCGATCGAGCCGGGCGCCTCGACGACCGCCGTCTCCGGCATCGGCCGGCCGTTCACGTCGCGCTGAGCGACCATGATCCGGGGCGCGCCAGCCAAGGTCTCCTGGTAGGCCTGCTCGATGCCGTACTGGCCGGCGTTCGCGCGGTTCACGAAGCCCAGGACATGGGCCGCCAGCGACGACTCAGGGCCCCCACCGGCCTGGGGATAGACGCGTTCGGGCTCGGCTTCGAGCGCCACGTGCTCGATCCGTTCGTCGCGGAGCGCCTGACGGATCCGCTCGGCCACCGAGGGCTCGATGCCGCGCGCGATCACGATGTATGGCCGCTCCGACGCGAGCTTCTGGCGGAGGGTCGCGGCGGCGGGCTCGTCGAGCTTGAGCAGGCGGACGAGCTCGTCGCCGGTCCTGGTTCGTGCGGCAGGGTCGCGGGCGAGTTGGTCGGCCGCCGCGACGAGCCGATCGCGATCGATCGTGGTCGCCAGCAGGACCGTGCCCGTTCGGTCGTAAACGTCGCCGCGTCGACCTGCGACCTCGATGCGCACGGTCGTCTGTGCCGCCGCCCGTGCCAGCAGGAGGTCGCCGTTGAGCACCTGCCAGTAGGCGGTCCGTGCGAAGAGCGCCAGCGAGCCGACGGCGAAGACCGTCAGCAGGACCAGGAGGCGGCGGCGGGAATCGGTGCGACCCAGCATCGCTCTTGAGCTCGGGCGATCAGCGGGCCGGGAGCAGGACGACCTCGCCCAGCTGGCCGAGGCCGGCGTCGAGAGCGAGCTTCCGGACGGCCGGCTCGCGGCCGAGACGACTCACGTCCGACGTGATCTCCTGGAGGCGGGCATCGAGCCGTTCTCGTTCGACCTGCAGGCGGCCGATGTCATAACTCGTCGCCGACACCCGGACCTGCTGGGCCAGCGAGAAGAACGCCAGCATGAACGCGACCACGATGAGGCCCAGGAGCAGGCCCGGTCGGGAGGCGGCCGTTCGATGCGCGCGGACTGCCGAGCGCGCTCGTCGCCGCGGCAGCACCGTCGCGTCGATGAGCCGCGGTCGCCCCGGCAGCGAGATCGTGCGCGGGCGTGCGCCTTCGTAGACGGCCACGGGTCAGTCGCCTGCCGCGAATCGGAGGCGTGGCGTGCGCGGGTCGAGGAACGCGAGCGGGTCGGCCGGTGCGCCGGATCCCCATCCCTCGAGGTCGACGGCCGAGGCTTCCGCATGATGGGCGCGCTCGTGGCGCTCGCGTACCTCGTGCTGGCGGCGGCCATACGCCTTGCGCCGGCTGGACTGGTGACGCTTGCTCATGGGGGCTCCTCCTTCCGTCGTGGTGCGATCAGGCAGCGAGACGCTCGGCGGCCCGCAGTCGGGCGCTCCGGGCGCGTGGGTTGGCCTCGATCTCCCCCGGTGTCGGCGTGACCGACCGCCCGGTGAGGAGACGAAGGCGGGGATTCCGGCCGCACACGCAGACCGGGATCTCGGGGGGACAGACGCAGCCCCGCCGCTCGGCGGCGAAGAAGCGCTTGACGATCCGGTCCTCGAGGGAGTGATAGCTGAGGACGACCAGCCGGCCACCGGGTCGCAGTAGGTCGACCGCCGCGGCCAGCCCTTCCTGGAGCGCATCGAGCTCCTCGTTGACGGCGATTCGGAGCGCCTGGAAGACGCGCGTCGCCGGGTGCGTGCGGCGCCGCACCCGCGGGTTGGGTGGCGACACGCGCTCGACCAGCGCGGCCAGCTCCTCGGCGGTCGCCACCGGAGCCGTGCGCCGGGCGTCGACGATCGCGCGTGCGATGCGGCCGGCCTTCGGCTCCTCCCCGTAGCGGCGGAGGAGCGCCGTCAGCTCGTGGACGTCGAGGGTGGCCAGGAGCTCGGCAGCCGGCACACCACGACTCGTGTCGAACCGCATGTCGAGCGGCCCACCGGTGCGAAACCCGAAGCCGCGTTCGGCGTCGGCGAGCTGGTAGCTCGACAGACCAAGGTCGAACAGCGTCCCGTCGACGGCATCGAAACCGGCGTCACGGGCGACGCCGGCAAGTTCGCGGAAATTAGCCTGGCGCAAGACCAGGCGATCCCCATAGCGGGGTCGGAGGCGACCGTCCACTCTGGCGATGGCCGCCCCATCGGCATCGAGGCCGAGGAGGCGGCCATCAGGGTCGGTCGCCTCCAGGATCCGCTCGGTGTGCCCACCGCCGCCGAGGGTGGCGTCGATCTGGAGGCTACCCGGGGCAGGCGCGAGCATCGACATGACCTCCTCTGCCAGCACCGGGATGTGCCCTGCCTCCATCTCTCCTCCACT
>DATAFZ010000006.1:0-4905 GCA_036257225.1 Candidatus Limnocylindrales bacterium
CTACGAGCGGGGCATCTTCTCGATGGGGATGGGCTGGCAGATCCCGCGCATCCCGGGCCTTGGCGAGGTCGACTGGGGCGTCGTCCACGGCGAGCTCTACCGCCAGGGCTACGAGGGCGACTGCATCATCGAGCACGAGGACCGCCAGTTCGAGGGGACCGACGAGAAGGTCAAGCAGGGCTTCCTGATCGCCCGCGACGTCCTCCGCCCGTACTGCCATTGAGCGCGATGACGACCATCGACTTCGATTCGCTGACCGAGCGCGACATCGCGAAGGCCATCGATCATTCGTTGCTGCGGCCGGAGCTCGACGACGCGTTCATCGAGGGCGGCTGCAGGCTCGCCGCGGAGTACGACGTGGCGTCGGTCTGCGTCCGACCCGTCGACGTCCGTCGTGCCGGCGCGCTCCTTGCCGGCACCGACGTCGCCGTCGGCACGGTCATCGGCTTCCCCCACGGTGGCCAGCCGACGGCGACGAAGGTGTTCGAGGCGCACCAGGCGCTGGCTGACGGAGCGACCGAGCTTGACATGGTGATCCAGGTCGGGGCGCTCAAGTCGCGTCGCGACGCGGATGTCCAGGCCGATATCGCGGCCGTGGTGGACGTCGCTCACACGGGCGGGGCCATCGTGAAGGTGATCTTCGAGAACGCCTACCTCACCGACGACGAGAAGATCCGGGCGTGCCGGCTGTCCGAGGCGGCCGGCGCGGACTTCGTCAAGACATCGACCGGGTTCGCACCGGGCGGGGCCACGCACGATGACCTGCGCCTGATGCGCGCCAACACGTCGCCGCACATCGGCGTCAAGGCTGCGGGCGGCGTGCGGACGCTCGACGCGCTGCTCGACGTGATGGCGCTGGGCACGAGCCGGATCGGCGCGACCGCGACAAAGGCGATCATCGACGACTTCCGCGCCCGCAAGGCCGGTCGCGCCCCGGCCGCCGTGTCGAGCGGCGCCGACAGCGGGACGGGCGGGTACTGATGACGCCGGCTGCGACGGCGCCCGTACTGACCTGGATGACCGAGGCCCGTGGCGTGCTCGATCGGCTCGCCGACACGCAGGCCGACGCGATGGAGGAGGCCAGCCGCTGGAGTGCCGATGCGATCGCGGCGGACGGCTTGGTCCACCTGTTCGGCACGGGCCACTCGCGCATCCCGGTGGAGGAGATGTTCCCGCGCTACGGGTCGTACCCGGGGTTCAATCCGATCGTCGAGCTGTCGATGACCTTCCACACCCAGGTCGTCGGCGCCAACGGCCAGCGCCAGGCGATGGCCATCGAGCGGATGCCCGGCCTGGCCGAGGTCATCCTGTCGAACTTCAGCTTCGGACCGAAGGACGTGATGATCGTGTTCTCGGCCGGCGGCGCGACGACGGTGCCGGTCGAGATGGCACGTGGTGCGCGGGCGCGCGGGTTGCGCGTCGTCGCGGTAACCTCGCTCGCGCAGTCGACGACGGGTGACCCGGATCTTGTGACCGGGCGGCGTCTGGCCGAGGAGGCCGATCTCGTCATCGATCTGTGCACGCCACATGCCGACGCGCTGGTCGCCATCGACGGCGTCGATACCCCGGTCGGCCCGGGATCGACGATCGCGGCGGTCGCCGTCGCCAATAGCATCAAGGTGCGGACCGCGCAGCTCCTCGCGGAGCGAGGCGCGTTGCCGCCGACCATCACCCGGGCCTCGGTCGTCGGCGCCGAGCGCTCGCGGGCGTTGTTCGATGCCGCATATCGGGAGCACGCGCGACGCATCGCTCGGGCCATCGCCGGGGAGGGGTGAGGGCCCGCGGATCGAGCGGAGGAGGTGGCAACGATCAGGACTCCACGATCGCACCACGCAGCTAGTCATCGGATCGGACGGCGCGACCAGATCGGCGCGTCGCTCGCAGGAGGAGGACCACGCATGATCAACGGATCCACCCACAAGCGGCTGCTGGGACTGGCAGCCATCGCGGTCCTGACGGCCGCGTGCACGACGGGCGGAGGTGCGACCACCGCGCCGAGCGTCGCGCCGGCATCGGAGGCTCCGTCGGCCAGTGCGGCCGAGTCGCCGTCGGCATCCGCGGCCGCGCAGTACCACATCGGGTACTCGAACGGCGGCGGCGTCGGCAACGGCTTCCGCGAAGAGCAGGTCTGCACGGCAAAGGCTGAGGCGCTGGCATCGGGTCAGGTCTCCAAGCTGACGCAGATCCACCGCAACACGGACGCGGCAGGGCAGCTGCAGGACCTCCGTGACCTGATCGCGGCCGATGTGGACGCGATCGTATTCAACCCGAACGACCCCGATGCCCTCGCTCCCGCCCTGGATGAGGCGAAGGCGGCTGGCATCAAGACGATCTCGGTCGACGCGTTCGTCAACCACGCCGATACCTACAATCTCTATAACAACCAGATCGAGTACGCCAAGCTCGGCGCCAAGTGGCTCTTCGACAAGATCGGTGGCACGGGCAAGGTCTACTACACGCGCGGGTTCGCCGGCCATCCGGCCGATACGGACCGCCACACCGGCTTCAACGAGGTCCTCGCGGACTATGCGGGGATCGAGCTCCTACCGGGGCCCGAGGGTGTCCACACGCAGTGGGATCCGGCCGTCGCGACGCAGCTGGCTAACGACTTCATCGCGAGCGGCCAGTGGGACGGGATCGCCGGCGTCTGGACGTCAGGGATGGATTCGGTGGTCGTCGACGCGGCGAAAGCAGCCGGCAAGGAGCTCAAGCCGATCGTCGGCGCCGATCTCGGCGCCTTCGTGAACCAGCTCCTCACCGAGGAGGGCCTCGAGGGTGCCGCCGTGACCAACACGGCCGCCGTCGGTGGCGCTGGCGTCAACCTGGCGATCAAGCTGCTGAACGGCGAGACAGTCGAGACGGATGCCTCGGCACCGAAGCCGAACACCGTCCTGCTCAAGCCGGTCCTCGCCGATAACACCAGCGATGCCGGCAAGGCGATGCTCGAGTCCTGGCAGGTGGACGGGCTGAACCCGCAGTGGCCACTCGGTCTCGAGATCGAGGGTTACACCACGTACACACCCGAGCAGGCCGTCGCCTGCAAGGGCCCCGGCGAGGCGTAGCCGACCCGGATCCTAGGAGTCGCACCGTGAGGGGATGCCGGCGCCGCCGGTGTCCCCTCACCGCATACTGAGGACCGATGACCGTCGCGACCGATCTGCTGCTCGAAGCGACCGGGATCGCCAAGACCTACGGCGCGGTCGTTGCGCTGCGCAACGCATCCCTCGCCGTCCGCCCCGGCGAGGTCCATGCCCTGATGGGCGCGAACGGCGCCGGCAAGAGCACCCTCGTCAAGATCCTCACCGCCGCCGTCCAGCCGGATAGCGGCACCATCACGGTCCGCGGCAAGCCGTGGGTCGCCCGTTCGCCTGCCGAGGCTCGCGCGGGCGGCATCATCTGCGTGTATCAGGAGCCGGCCCTCATCCCGGACCTGGACATCCGCGCCAACCTGCGCCTGACGGGCACGCCGATCGAGCCATTCCGCCACTGGCTCGGCGAGCTGGGCCTGACCGACCTCGACCTGTCCGACCTGGCGCGCCACGTGCCGCTCGCCTCGCTCCGGATCATCGATCTCGCCCGCGCGCTGGCGATCGAGCCCGCGGTGCTGATGCTCGACGAGATGACCGCCGCCCTGCCGGCAAACCTGACAGAGCGAGTATTGGAAGTCGTCGGCCGGCAGCGCCATGGCGACCGCTCGGTGATCTTCATCTCGCATCGGTTGATCGAGATCTCCGCGGTGTGCGATCGCGCGACCGTGCTGCGCGAAGGCGCCACGGTCGGTGTCGTGGACGTGACGCCCGGTTCGGAGGAGCGGATCGTCGAGCTGATGCTCGGCGAGATCGTCGCGGACATCTCCGCGGCTGAAGAACGGGTCGCCGGCGGGACCGAGAAGATCGTCAGCACGCCCCGTCTGGCCGCCCACAACCTGGCGGCCCGGACGAAGCTGCAAGACGTCTCGTTCGACCTCCACCAGGGCGAGGTACTCGGCGTCGTGGCGCTCGAAGGCCAGGGACAGGATGAGCTCTTCGACATCCTCGCCGGCTCCGACCGTCCGACGGCCGGTGAACTGCTGGTGGACGGCACGCCCCTCACCTTCCGCCATCCCGCAGATGCGATCCGAGCCGGGCTTGTCTACGTGGCCGCCGATCGCGCCGAGGCGCTCCTGATGCAGCGCTCGGTACGCGAGAACATCGCCCTCCCATTCTCGACGCGGCTTTCGGCATGGGGACCGATCGACCTGGGTGCCGAGAAGGTCAAGGTGGATGGCGCGATCAAGACCCTCCAGATCGACACGCGCGCGGCGCGAGAGGTGCGTCGCCTGTCGGGCGGGAACCAACAGAAGGTGACCATCGCCCGCTGGGTCGCGGGCGGCGTCAAGACGATGCTCTGCTTCGACCCGACGCGGGGCATCGACATCCGGACCAAGCACCAGATCTACCCGCTGCTGCGCGATCTTGCGCAGGCCGGCGCCGCCGTCCTGCTCTACACCTCCGAGCTGAAGGAGGTCCAGCTCGCGTGCGACCGGGCGATCGTGATCTTCGGCGGCCGCGTGGTCGCCGAGATCGACGCCGCCGACGCCGACGAGCCGGCGCTGTTGCGGGCGGCCTACAACCTGCGCTCCGGGGAGGTGCTCCCGGAGGATGTCGCGGCCGAGGTCGTCGCGGCGTCGACGGATGGATCGACCGCGGCTGCCCAGTCGAGCCCAGCGGGGAACGACCGATGAGCGCCGCCAGCCCGACAGTCAACGCTGCGAGAGGCCGCTCCGGGGACGCGCTCATGGCGTGGATCCGCCGCAACGGCTGGACGCTCGGCCTGATCGCGTTCTTCGTGCTGCTGCTGGTCTTCACGCGAGTGATCCAGCCGAGCTATGGAGTGACCGGGATCCAGGGCCTGGCGATCTCGGTG
>DATAFZ010000017.1:0-18322 GCA_036257225.1 Candidatus Limnocylindrales bacterium
CCGGGGCCGACCTTGACCTTCGGCAGGCGCTTCGAGATGGCCTCGACGAGCGGGTCGGCGACGTCGCCGACGGCGACCACCGTGGCGATGGCCATGCACCGCTCGCCGGCCGATCCGTAGCCGGCCGACACGGCGGCGTCGGCCGCCATGTCGATGTCGGCATCGGGCAGCACGATCATGTGGTTCTTCGCGCCACCGAGCGCCTGGACGCGCTTGCCGTGTGCCGTGCCGGTCTCGTAGATGTAGCGCGCGATCGGCGTCGACCCCACGAAGCTCACCGCCGCGATATCGGGGTGTTCGAGGATCGCGTCGACCGCGACCTTGTCACCGTGAACGACGTTGAAAACGCCGTCCGGCACGCCGGCGTCGTGGAGCAGCTCGGCGATGAAGAGCGATGCCGATGGGTCCTTCTCGGACGGCTTGAGGATGAACGTGTTCCCGCACGCGATCGCCGTGGCGAACATCCACATCGGGACCATGGCCGGGACGTTGAACGGCGTGATACCGGCGACGACGCCGAGCGGCTGGCGGATCTGGTAGACGTCGACGCCGGTACTGGCCTGCTCCGTGAAGCCGCCCTTGAGGAGGTTCGGGATGCCGCACGCGAATTCGATGTTCTCGAGGCCGCGCGCGATCTCGCCGAGGGCATCCGAGGGGACCTTGCCGTGTTCCGCCGTGAGATGGGCCGCGAGCTCGTGCCGTCGTTGATCGACCAGGTTGCGCACCTTGAACAGGATGTCGGTCCGCTTGCTCAGGGAGGTGGCGCGCCACGCCGGGAAAGCGGCTCGGGCGGCGGCGACAGCCGCCCCGACCTCGTCGGCCGAAGCGAAGTCGACATGTTTGGTCAGCTGCCCGGTTGCCGGGTCGTACACATCGCCCTGGCGGCCGGACGTACCGGGCGTCGACCGGCCTCCGATCCAGTGGCTGATCCGCCCTGGTGCGGCGGTGCTCGGGATCTCGGGTTCAGCGACCTGGGTCATCGGACGGTCCTCGCACATATCCTCATCGCCGCCACGATACCCCGTCCGCCGCGAGTTGCCATCCCTGCGTGGCGGCCACTCGGGCTCGGCCTCCCTCCGAGCTCAGAAGCGGGCTCTGGTCTCGGGGTCGGGCCAGTTCGGCTGGGCCGCCGCTGCACGAGCCTGTTGCCGCCGGGGCCACCAGGCGGTCAGCGCGATGAAGCCCAGCAATGACGACACGCTGATGACCACGGCGATGAGCCCTCCCGCCGGCAGCTCAGCGATGACAGCCGGATCGCGCCATGTCAGCGACGTCACCGCCCGCGCGGCTCCCCAGCCCGCAAGGGCCAGCAGCAGCCGGCTGCCATCCGCCGAGCGGAAGGCGCCGAGCGAGCTCGCGACCAGGATGAGCAGCGCGACCAGAACGGTGCCGACCGCCTCGTAGACCTGCGCCGGATGGGAAGGGACTGCCGGCGCCGCCGTGACCCACGGTCCGGCACCGAGATAGGCGGTCGCCCAATCGCCATCGAACGGGCGACCCTGACCGCTCCCGCCAAGGACCATCGTCAACTTCCCGGCGGCGATCGCGGCGAGCAACGGGATCGCCACGCTGTGCGCCCAGAGGCCGACCGGGGATCCGAGCAGCGCGGCCACGATCGCGGCCGTGGCGATGCCGCCGACCACCGCCATCCCCAGCTCCAGGCCACCGACCGCTGGGTCGAAGAGCGACAGCGGACCGGCGGCGAAGGCCTCCGGCACCAGCAGCGCGTATCCGATCCGACCGCCCACGATCGCGCCCGGCGCGGCCCCGATCACGACATACAGGAGATCATCGGCGCGCAGTCCACGCCGACGGGCGAGGACGCCCGCGCCGGCAAGGCACATCAGCACGACGACCGCGAGCGCGAGCGTCTGCCAGCGCACGCTGAGATCGGTGCCGAGGCGGACGAGGGGGTCGAAGTCGAACGCGATGACGGCGATCGGCACGGTCGCCGAAGTGTACCCGCGGCGGACGGGTCGGCTGGCCGCTCCCCCGATGTGTCGGCTGGCCGACAGGTGACGTGTCGCCTAGCCGGTCGTCCCGCGGTGTCGTACGCGACACGATGGCGTCATCGGACTGATGGCGTGGGGGCTCATCGGTCCCGATGAGGGGGAACGAGTCGGAGGGTCTGGGGGCTCACCGATGAAGTCCCGGCGTCCGGCCCACGGGGGGACGGGCCGGACGTCGTGACCCACGTGAGGGGACGCCGTGACCGTTCGGACCAGCCCGGCTCCGGGCCTCGATGTCACGCTACTCGGTCGCTTCAGCATCCGGACCGCGGATGGACGCGAAGTACGCCTCGTCGGACGCCACGCGCAAGCCCTGTTCACATTGCTCACGCTGACGTGCAGACCGCGGACGCGCGAGGCGATCGCCACCGACCTGTGGCCCGAATCGCTGGGGGCCGCGACCGGACCGCTCCGCCAGGCGCTGTACCAGCTGCGGACGGCACTCGCCGCCGCCGGCGCCGACCTCGATGCTGTCCTGGAGTCGGATTCCGAGACGCTCGGATTGCGGCCGGAGGCCCTCCGGTCCCTGGATCTCGCTCGCTTCGAAGTCTGCACCGACGACCCGACGTGTGCGCCCGAAACGGCGGTCGCGGCGTACGGCGGCGACCTCGCCGAGGGCTTGGGTCACGACTGCTTCGCTGCTGAGCGAGAGCGACTCGCCGACCGCTACGAGGACGCCCTGGCGATCGTCGCCCGGCAGCGGCTGGCGGCCGGCGATGTCGACGGCGCCCGGCTCGCCGCAGAACGCCTGATCGGCCGCGACCCACTGCGCGAGGAAGCCCACGAGGTGCTCATCGCGGTCCACGGCCGGAGCGGGACGCGCTCGCAGGTAGTGCGTCAGTACCGTCGCCTCTGCGAGGTGCTGTCCCGCGAGCTCGCGGAGCGGCCGCTACCCGAGACAGACGCCACGTATCGGCTCGCGCTCGCGCGGACGATCGCCCGGTCGCGCCAACGGGCGAGGGAGCTGGAGCCGTCGACAGCGGCGAGTCTCGCGGTGGTCGGCTAGGCCTCGGCCCCGAGGACGTCGACCAGCTCCTTGACGGCGTTGGCGGATCGCTCGAAGGCAGCACGTTCGTCAGCCGTCAGGTCGATCTCGAACACGCGCTCGAGCCCGGCGCGGCCGATCACGATCGGCACGCCCACGAACAGCCCATCGACGCCGAACTCGCCCCGGAGCAGGACCGCACACGGCAGGACGCGCTTGCGGTCGAGCAGGATGGCCTCGACCATCTCGAATGCGCCGGCCGCCGGCGCGTAGAACGCCGAGCCCGTCTTGAGCAGCCCGACGATCTCCGCACCGCCGTTCGCGGTTCGCTCCTCGAGCGCCCGCACGCGCTCGGCCGACAGGAGCTCCGTGATCGGCACGCCCGCGACCGTCGAATAGCGCGACAGCGGCACCATCGTGTCGCCGTGCCCGCCGAGGACGAACGCATGGGTGTCCTCGACACTCACGCCGAGCTCCTGCGCGATGAACGTCCGGAACCTCGCGCTATCGAGCACCCCGGCCATGCCCAGGACCCGTTCACGCGGGAAACCCGAGGCGTCCAGGGCGACATGGCACATCGCGTCGAGCGGGTTCGTGACCACGACGAGGATGGCATCGGGTGACATGGCCGTGGCCTGCTGGACGACCGATCGGACGATCCCGGCGTTCTTGGCGAGAAGGTCGTCCCGGCTCATGCCGGGCTGCCGCGCCAGGCCGGAGGTCACGACGATGACGTCCGAGCCGGCGGTGTCGGCGTAGTCATTCGTGCCCATCACACGCGCGTCGTGACTCACGACTGGAGCGGCCTCGGCCAGGTCGAGGCCCTTGCCCTGCGGCAGGCCCTCGACGATATCGATGAGCACGACGTCGGCCAGGCCGGCTTCGGCGATGCGCTGGGCGGTCGTGGCGCCGACGTTGCCGGCGCCGATCACGGTGACCTTGTTGCGGGGCATCGGGGAGGCGCCTCCTCTGCCGGGCTGGAGATCGGAGGGCCCGGGCCGGGACATTCTAGGCGGCAGCCACGGCGGTCGCCGAACGGGCACCGGGGAAGGCTCAGGCTGCGACGTTCGTCGTCCGCACGGATGGACGCCTGTCGATGGTCCAGCCAGGCCAACGCGCCGACGATGGCCTCCCAGCGACCGTAGTCGGAGCACCACCCGCCATGTCCAACTCGACACCCGTCGCGGCGTTCCTCGGGATCGTGCTGATCCTCGTCGCCATCCCGTTCGGCCTGATGATCGCCCCGCTAGCGCTCGGCATCGTCCTGATCTGGTACGCCCTGCGTCGGGTCGACGGGGCGCTGGACCCGCGAGCGGACGCCACGGCCTGACAGCCGCCACGCCGTCCGACGGCGATCAGCCGCCGTTGGGGTCGCGGTCGACCTCGTCGATCGGCATCGCCGGATCTGCCGTGGGCCCGGCCGCACGGATCTCGTCACCCACCCCATCCGCGTAGGCGCTGAAGTTGGCGACGAACATGGCCGCGAGGCGCTTCGCCTGACGGTCGTATGCCGCGGTGTCGCCCCACGTCGAGCGCGGGTCGAGGAACCGCGCCGGCACGTCCGGGCAATCGAGCGGAACCTCGACGCCGAAGTTCGGGTCCGTACGCGTCGGGACGGCCGCGAGCCGGCCATCGAGGGCCGCGCGAACCATCGATCGCGTGTGGGCGATGTTCATCCGCTCGCCGGTGCCGTACGGCCCGCCCGTCCAGCCGGTGTTGACCAACCACACGTGCGCGTCGTGCGCGGCCAGCCGCTCGGTGAGCATCCTGGCGTATTCGCCCGGATGACGGGGCATGAATGGTGCCCCGAAGCACGCCGAGAACGTCGCCTTCGGCTCCTTGACGCCGACCTCCGTCCCGGCCAGCTTGGCCGTGTAGCCGCTGATGAAGTGGTAGGCAGCCTGGGCGTGGGTGAGCCGTGCGATCGGCGGCAGGACCCCGAAGGCGTCGGCCGTCAAGAGGATGACCGTGCTCGGCTGACCGGTCATCCCGGTCGGGTCGGCGTTGCCGATGAAGTGGAGCGGATAGGCCCCCCGCGTGTTCTCGGTGAACCGCTCCGAATCGAGGTCCAGCTCGCGGGTCGCGGGATCGAGATCGACATTCTCGAGGACCGTCCCGAACCGGCGGGTAGTCTGGAAGATGTCAGGTTCATACATCGGCGACAGCCGGATGGTCTTGGCGTAGCAGCCGCCCTCGAAGTTGAAGAGGCCGGCATCGCTCCAGCCATGCTCGTCGTCGCCGATCAGCCGGCGCTGGGGGTCGGCCGACAGGGTCGTCTTGCCGGTGCCCGACAGTCCGAAGAAGACGGCGCTGTCGCCGGCGTCACCGACGTTGACCGACGAATGCATCGGGAGGACGCCCTCGTCCGGCATGAGGTAGTTCATGACGGTGAAGGCGGATTTCTTGATCTCGCCGGCGTATTCGGTGCCGACGAGGATGATCTCCATCCGCTGTAGGTGCAGGAGGATCGCGGTACCGGTCCTCGTCCCTTCGGTCTCGGGATCGGCCCGGAACGACGGGATGCAGATGATCGTGAAGTTCGGCTGGAAGCCGGCGAGGTCGCGCTGCTCCGGGCGGCGGAACAGGTTGCGCGCGAAGACGCTCGCCCAGGCTGTCTCCGTGTAGACCCGCAGGCGACGCTGATGGTCGGGGTCCGCACCGATCAGCAGATCCTGGCTGTAGAGGTCCTTTTCGGCACAGGAAGCGACCAGCCGCGCGCGCAGCCGGTCGTAATGCGCCTCGCTGATCGGCCGATTCACCTCGCCCCACCAGATCTTCGCGGTGCTCGACGGCTCGTCGACGATGAACTTGTCCTGTGGTGAGCGGCCGGTGTGCGTGCCGGTGCGGACGACGAGCGGCCCCTCCGCCGCGATCAGGCCCTCCCCGGCCCGGATCGCATCCTCGACCAGCTCGGCCGTCGGCAGGTTCGCGCGGACGCGGCGTCCGATGTGCGGCCGCGTGCGGCTCAGGCCGGCAGTCGGAGGGTGGTCGGGACGCGTCGGCGGGTGGGTTGTTGCCATTCGGGCGGGACTCCTGAGCACGGGCGATCGCTTCACGGATCGACCGGCCGCGCGTGCCGCTCGCGTCGGGGCGGATGCCCACGAACACGCTAGCGGGAGTCGGCTTCCACAGTCGCGCTTCGCCCGATGCTACCACGTTGCGGTTCGGTTGCGACCTGGGTCCGTCGTGGCCATCGGCGCCGTACCATGGTCCCCCGTCACGCTCACGGATACATGCACCCGAGGGACTCGACGTCATGACCGACACGCTCATCCCGGACCGCGAAGAGGCCGCCAGCGAGCTCGCCGACCTTCGGCTCCGCACCGACCTGTTCATCGACGGCGATTTCCGTCCGGCCCGGGACGGGCGCCGCTTCACGACCGAGAACCCGGCGACTGGTCGACCGATCACGGAGGTCGCCGAAGGCGGTATCGCCGACGTCGACGCCGCGGTCGCGGCCTCCCGCGCGGCGTTCGACCGGGGCGTCTGGTCGCGCATGGATCCAGGTGCTCGGAAGCGGGTGCTGCAGACCTGGGCCGACCTGATCGAGCGAAACGCACGGGAGCTCGGGCTCATCGAGACCATCGACGCCGGCAAGCCGATCACCGACACGGTCGGCCTCGACATGCCCGAAACCGCGGCGTGCATCCGCTGGCACGCCGAGGCGATCGACAAGCTGTACGGCCAGGTTGCACCCTCGCCCGACGGGACCGTTGCGACGATCACCCGCGAGCCCGTCGGCGTGGTCGGCGCGGTCGTGCCGTGGAACTACCCGGCCCAGATGGCCGCCTGGAAGCTCGGACCTGCGCTCGCGACCGGCAACAGCGTCGTGATCAAGCCCGCGTCGACCACCTCGCTCAGCCTGCTGCGCATCGCCGAGCTCGGTGCTGAGGCGGGCATCCCGGACGGCGTGCTCAACGTGGTGACGGGGCCTGGTGACACGGTCGGCGCCGCCATCGGCCGCCATCCAGATATCGACTGTGTCGCCTTCACGGGATCGACCGAGGTCGGTCGTCGGTTCCTCGCCTGGTCTGCGGAGTCGAATCTCAAGCGTGTCCTGCTCGAGCTCGGTGGCAAGAGTCCGCAGGTCGTGTTCGGCGACGTGTCGGACATGGCCCACGTGGCGTCCAACGCCGCCGTCGCCATCTTCTGGAACATGGGCGAGAACTGCAGTGCGGGGTCGCGGCTCATCGTCCACCGCTCGCGGAAGGAGGATCTGCTCGAAGCGCTCCAGGCCGAGCTGGCGTCGTGGCCGGTCGGCGACCCACTGGACCCCGCGACGAAGATCGGCGCGCTGATCTCGAAGCCCCACCTCGATCGGGTGCTGGGCTATGTGCAGACCGGCCGGGATGAGGGAGCGCGGCTGGTGACGGGCGGCGAGCGGATCCTCGAGGACACCGGGGGCTATTTCGTCGGGCCCACGATCTTCGACGGCGTGCGCAATGACATGCGCATCGCCCAGGAGGAGATCTTCGGTCCGGTGTTGTCCGTCATCGAGTTCGAGACCGAGGCAGAGGCCGTCGCGATCGCCAACGACACGGCCTATGGGCTGGCTGCCTCGATCTACACCGACGACCTGAACGTCGCGCATCGGGTCGCCCGCGAGCTGCGTGCCGGGACGGTCGGCATCAATGCCTATGCCGAGGGCGACATGACGACGCCGTTCGGCGGGTACAAGCAATCCGGGTTCGGCGGGCACGACAAGTCCGTGCACGCCCACGACCAGTACACCGAGCTGAAGACGACCTGGATCCAGCTGAGGCCCGCCGGCTGAGCGAGCGCTCCGCCTCGGCCCGCCGTTGCACCTGGTGCACGAACCATCCACCGAGCGGCTCGGGTCCGGGCTCTGGCTGACGATCCATCCGTCTGATGCAACGGGGGTCGCCCGTAGTGACCTCTCCCTGCGACCGATCGACCGTTCATGCATCTCGTGCAAAGCTGTCTCGCGGGCGCTCGCCTTGACCGCCACGGACCACACCCCGTAGCATCCGCGGTACAACCGAAGAGCACGTATCAAGAGATGGCTGAGGGACCGGCCCGTTGACGCCACGACAACCTACCGACGCGAGGTCGGCAAGGTGCCAAGTCCGGGCAGGTCCTCCTGCGTGATACGGGTCTCTCCGGAGTCCCAACCACCGACCAGGGTCCTACCCTTCCACGACCGGTCCGTCGCCGCCAACGCGCGACCTGGAGACCGATCGTGACCACGCCGACCCTGACGCCGCTGCCGATCCCGACCCCGACTCCGACCCCGACCACCCTCGCCCGCGGGGCGAGGATCACCGGCATGGCCTGTCGCAACTGCGGCCTGGTCCAGCCACTCGCCCTGGCGTACGTGTGTCCGGCCTGTTTCGGCCCGCTCGAAGTGACCTACGACGCGGCCGTCGTCGGCGCGACGCTCACGCGCGAGGCGGTCGCCGCTCGCCGGCCAGGGATCTGGCGGTATCTCGAGCTGCTGCCGGTCGAGGCCGCCCCGGTCCGGTCGCTCCCCGTCGGCTCCACTCCCCTGCTTCCGGCGGACCGGCTCGGGCCGGTGCTCGGCGTGGATCGACTCTGGCTCAAGGACGACACCCGCAACCCGTCGCTGTCCTTCAAGGATCGAGCCGTCGCGGTGGCCGCAGCGCGCGCGGTCGAATTCGGCGTGCCGGCCCTCGCCTGTGCCTCGACCGGCAACCTGGCGGGTGCCACGGCCGCCGCGGCGGCCGCCGTCGGCCTGCCTGCCTACGTCTTCATCCCCGCGGACCTAGAGCCGGCGAAGGTCGAGCACGCGCTGGCCTATGGCGCCACGGTCGTCCCGGTCGACGGCACCTACGACGACGTCAATCGCCTGTGCCTCGAGATCGCTGACGAGACCGGCTGGGGGTTCGTGAACATCAATCTGCGCCCGTTCTACGCCGAGGGCTCGAAGACGCTGGCCTACGAGATCGCCGAGGCGCTCGACTGGCGGAGTCCCGACGTGGTCGTGGGGCCGGTGGCCTCCGGCGCGATGTTCACGCGAGTCGCGCGCGGGTTCGAGGAGCTCGCCGAGCTCGGACTGATCGAGCGTCGGCCGATCCGGTTCGTGGGCGGCCAGGCCGTCGGCTGCGCCCCGGTCGCGACCGCGTTCGCCGCAGGCACGGACGTCATCGAGCCCATCCGGGAGCCCGACACCATCGTGCGCTCGCTGGCCATCGGCAATCCGGCCGACGGCCGCTACGTGGTGGAGGTCGCCCGAGCCAGCGGCGGATCCGTCGAGGCCATCGCGGATGCCGTGACGGCTGCCTCCATCCGGGACGTGGCCAGGTTGGAGGGCATCTACCCGGAGACGGCCGGGGGCGTGACGCTCGGTGCCGTCGCCGCCGCGCGACGATCGGGGGTCATCCGCCAGGACGACGAGGTCGTCGCGCTGCTGACCGGCAACGGGCTCAAGACACCCGATGCCCGGGCCCTCGGGCAGCCGGACGCCGAGGGACTCGCTCCGATCATCCGGCCGAGCCTGTCCGCGTTCGAATCGTGGCTGGAGACCCGGTCATGAGCACCGTCCGCATCCCGCCGACACTGCGGACCGCGACCGGTGGGGAGAAGCTTGTCGCCGTCCCGGGCGGCACGGTCCGCGAGGTCATCACCGGGCTGGTGGCGGCGCATCCCGGCCTGGAGTCCCAGCTGCTCGCGCCGGACGGCGAACTCAACCGCTTCGTCAACGCCTTCCTCAACGACACCGACGTGCGCCACCTGCAGGCGCTCGACACGCCCGTGGGCGATGCCGACACGCTCGTCCTGCTGCCGGCGATGGCCGGCGGCTGACCGCGAGATTCCCGGCCGGAGTAGGCTGGGATGATGTCTACCCAGCGGCCGCCGAGTGGTGGTGACGAAGCGTACTGGCGCGAGTTCCTGACGCGGGGGGACGCCAACGAGCGGCGGTTCCGGCGCGTCTTCCGGATGCTCCCCCACGGACCCCGCTGCAAGCTCTGCGCGGCGCCGTTCGCCGGCGCGGGCGCTCCCGTGATGCGCGCGATCGGCAAGCGACCCGCCCTCAGGAACCCGACCGTCTGCAACGCCTGCTTCGAAAACATCGAGAAGCATCGCGGCGGCGCCGAGATCGACGGCAGCTACCTGTTCGCCGACATCCGCGGCTCGACCGCGCTGGCCGAGCGTCTTCCGTCTATCGAGTTCCGAGCCCTCATCGATCGCTTCTATGCGACCACGAGTCAGGTCGTCTTCGACCACGACGGAGGTGTCGACAAGTTCGTCGGTGACGAGATCGTCGCGTTCTTCTTCCCGGTCATGTCCGGTCCGAAGCACGCCGCGCACGCCGTCGCGGCTGCGCTGGCGATCCTCCGGGCGACCGGTCACGCGGATCCCGGCGGGCCGTGGGTGCCGGTCGGGGTCGGCGTATCAAGCGGCTTCGCCTGGGTCGGGGCGATCGGGGATGACAAGCGGATCGATCTCACGGCGCTGGGCGACGTCGTCAACGTGGCCGCCCGGCTCGGCGGCGCAGCCCGTGCCGGGGAGGCCCTCGTGACCGTCGACGCGGCGACGGCCGCGGGGCTCGACCCCGGACTCGAACGGCGGAGCCTCGACCTCAAAGGCAAATCGATGTCGACCGAGGTCGTGAGCCTGACCGTCGGGAACGTCCCGGCCGGGGTCGTCTAGGCGCTATCGAGCGCCCGGCGCAGGTCGTCGATCAGGTCCGCGACACCCTCGATGCCGACCGACAGCCGGACGAGTGCCGGGTCCACGGCCAGCGCGGTCTCTGAGACCGACATGTGGGTCATGGCGGCCGGCACCTCGATGAGCGATTCGACGCCGCCGAGCGATTCGGCCAGCGTGAAGAGACGCGTGCTCTCGGCGATCGCGATCGCCCGTTCGGCGGCCGACACGGCATCGCGGGCGGCCGGCATGAACGACACCATCCCGCCGAACCCCGGGTAGCGCACGTCGGCGATGTCGTCGCGGGAGCGCAGGAACTCGGCGACCGCCCGCGCGTTGGTCTGGTGGCGCTCCACGCGCAGGTGGAGCGTCCGCAGGCCGCGCAAGACCAGGAAACAGTCGAGCGGACCCGGTACCGCGCCCATCGCGTTCTGCAGGAACCGGAGCCGTTCCGCGACCGCCTCGTCCGAGGTGACCGCCACGCCCAGCACGACGTCCGAGTGCCCGGCCAGGTACTTCGTCGCGGAGTGGAAGACGATGTCGGCGCCCATCGTCAGCGGTCGCTGGATGGCTGGTGAGGCGAACGTGTTATCGGCCACGATCAGCGGCCGCCGGCCGCCCTCGGCGGCCCGCCGATCGACCGTCCGGGCCACGTCGCCGATGTCGACGGTCTTGAGCAGCGGATTGGTCGGCGACTCGAACCAGACGAGGCGTGTCCGCTCGGACAGCGCCTCCCACAGGGCGTCCATGCCCGCGGTGAGGTCGACGAACGTCGGCGTGACCCCACCGCCGGGCCGCCGGACCTTCTCGAGGTAGCGGTAGGTGCCGCCATACACGTCATCGCCGACGACGATCTCGTCGCCGGGATCGGCAAGCTCGGCGATCGCTGCCGTCGCCGCCGACCCCGACGCGAACGCGAACCCATGGCGGCCGCCCTCCAGCGCCGCCACCGCGCGCTCGAGCCGCTCGCGCGTCGGGTTCTGGGAGCGCGCGTACTCGTAGCCGCGCCGTGGTTTGCCGACCCCATCCTGCTCGTAGGTCGAGGTCTGGTAGATCGGCGGTGCCACCGCTCCGGTCAGCTCGTCGGGCTCGGCTCCGGCGTGGACGGCGAGCGTGTCGAAGGAGACGTCGTCGAGAGGGTCGTCACCCGGCATAGCGCGATGATGGCACCGCCGGGATCAGGTCGTCGCCGTCCAGCCGTCGAGCTCGAACACGAGCTCGGGTCCGTCGTATTCGTCGATCTGGACACCGACCTGGCGGAAGCCGAACCGCCGCAGCACGGCCTGCGACGCGACGTTGTCCGGCGCGGTGGCGGCGCGGAACCGCGTCACGCCGTGCTCGCGGCACGCCCAGTCGAACATCGCCTGGACCACTTCACTCGCAACGCCCTGCCGACGATGGTCGGGCTCGACCCGGTAGCCGATCTCGACGCGACCATCCTCATCCGGCGGGGAGTGGAACCCGATCGAGCCGATGATCCGACGGCCGGCCGCATCCTCGAGCACGATCGCACGGCCCAGCCACGGCTGGACGGCGGGGTCGGCCGTCAGGTCTCCGATCCGGTACTCGACGAAGTGCTCGAGCTCGTCGGGCATGTTCGACGGGACCGCGGCGCCGATCTCGGTCGCCGCCGCGTCGATGTCGTGGCGCCGGAGCGCCTCCATGAACGGCAGCGACATCGACACCAGCTCGAACCGATTCGTCGGGATCGGAGGGACGTTCACGAAGCCGACATCATCCCATCCATCGCGTGGTCAGGAACGTGATACAGTCGTGAAGCACGTTTTCCACTCGCCGCGAGGCTCCGATGCAAAGCTCCGCACCCACCGCTCAGTCGCCCGCAGGAGACATCCCCCTCCGCGAGCGCCTCCTCGCCTGGAAGGAGATCCTCGAGACGGCGAACCCGCCCGTATCGCGGCCACTCGACACGGTCGGCAAGTGGCTCGTCATCACCCGTGCGGCCGTCTTCCCGATGACGATCTGGTCGGGCCTGATCGGGGGTCTGCTGGCGGTCGAGGCCAACCGCGTCGTCGGCGGTCCGGCGGTCGATTGGGGCCTGTTCCTGCTCGCGGTGGTCGGTCTCGTGCTGGCACACGCCGCGAACAACATGATCAACGACTACTTCGATACGACCGGCGGCGTCGATACCGAGGGCTACGTCCGCGCGCTGTACGCGCCACATCCGATCCTGTCGGGTTGGGTGACCAAGCGCCAGCTAGGGATCGCGATCGTGCTCGTCAATGCCGTCGGGGCGACCATCATGCTGGCCCTCGCCGCCGTTCGCGGGCCGCTCATCATCGTGTTCGCGCTGGCCGGCCTGTTCGTATCCGTGTTCTACGTCGCGCCGCCGATCCGGCTCAAGCACCGCGGGCTCGGCGAGCCGGGCGTGTTCCTGGTCTGGGGACCGCTGATGATCGGCGGCACGTTCCTGGCGGCGACAGGCACCATCCCGGGCTGGGTCCTGCTCGTGTCGGTGCCGTATGCGCTGCTCGTGACGGCGGTGCTGTTCGGCAAGCACATCGACAAGATCGAGGCGGATACCAAGCTCAGCGTCCGCACGCTGCCGGTGACCCTGGGTGAGGCGCGGGCACGGACGGTCGGCCAGTGGCTGATGATCCTCTTCTACCCACTGACGATCGCTGCGGTGCTGGCCGGCTGGATCGGGCCGTGGGTGCTACTGGTCCTGCTCGCGGTCCCGCGGTTGCTCGGGGTGCTCGCGGTGTTCCGCCAGCCCAAGCCGGCCGGTCCGCCGCCCGGGCGCGAACAGGGCTGGCCGCTGTGGTTCGTGGGCTATGCGTTCGTCCATACGCGCCGCGCGGGCGGCCTGCTGACGCTCGGCTTGCTGCTGAACGCGCTCCTGCCGGTCCGGCTGCCGCTGCCCTGGCTGTAGGAGCGGGTCGCTCGCACCTGCGCGACCCACAGGCACGTTTTCGCGTCAAAGGACCGGATCCGCACTTGCTCGAGCCGATCGCGTGCTTGCTCGTCGCGATCCGCGGCCGAGCAGACCGTTCCAGCACGCTTCGTTGCCAAAACGTGCCTCACAGTCGCGGCGAGGCAGCGCGGGCCAGCCGCCCGGGTCAGCCGCCGGCTGTCGGGTGATGCGCGAGGTACTCGAGCAGGTCGAGCTTCGTCACGATGCCGATCGGGCGGCCGGCGCGAACCACGACCAGGGCCGATGACGGCCCGCTGAGCTCGGCGAAGGCCGCATCGAGGCTCGCCGATGCCTCCACCAGGGGCAGCGGCGCATCCATGACCTCACCGACCGTGCGATCGACGACCGACGGGTCGCGATATGCGCGGTCGAGCAGGCCCTTTTCGTTGATCGAGCCGACGAGCCCCTCGACCTCGTCGCCCTCGGGACGCTCCGACACCGGGAGCTGGCTGATGCCGAACGCCTGCAACGTGGCGATCGCGTCGCCGACGCGTTCCGTCGTCCGGGCCACGACCACGGGCGGTCGGTCTGTCACGTGGTGCCGGTCCGCCAGCAGGACGTCGATCCGGGTCGCCGAGCCGGTGGTCGGCAGCAGCCCGTTGTTGCGCATCCATTCATCGTTGTACAACTTCGAGAGGTAGCTCCGGCCGCTGTCGGGGAGGAGCACCACGACGACCGCCTCGTTGCCGCCGTCGGTGGCGGTGAGCTCGCGGATCACTTCGCGAGCCGCGACCATCGCGGTGCCGCAGGAGCCACCCGACAGGATGCCCTCCTCCCGTGTGATCCGCCGCGCCATCGCGAACGCGTCGCGGTCGCCGACGCGCACCCAGCGATCGATGATCGACGGGTCATACGTCCCTGGGAAGAAGTCCTCGCCGACACCCTCGGTCAGGTACGGCCGCGCCGTGTCGCCCGACAGCACCGAGCCCTCGGGATCCGCGCCGATGACTTCGATCGCCGGGTTGCGCTCCTTTAGCAAGCGCGCCGCGCCGGAGATCGTGCCACCTGTGCCGACGCTCGCGACGAACTGCGTGATCCGCCCGTCCGTCTGCTCCCACAGCTCGGGACCGGTCGTTCGCTCGTGGGCTGCCGGGTTCTCCATGTTCCAGTACTGGTCTGGCTTGAACGCCCCGGGGATGTCCCGTGCCAGCCGCGCCGCGACGCTGTAGTACGAGGCGGGAGACTCGGGCGCGACATTGGTCGGACAGAGGACGACCTCAGCGCCATAGGCACGGAGCAGCGCCTGCTTCTCGACCGATTGCTTGTCGGCCATGACGAAGATGCAGCGATAGCCCTTGAGGGCGGCGGCGATCGCCAGGCCGTGGCCGGTATTGCCGCTGGTCGGCTCGATGATCGTGCCGCCCGGCTTGAGGAGGCCATCCCGCTCGGCCGCCTCGATCATCGGCAGCCCGATCCGGTCCTTGACCGAGCCGCCCGGGTTGAGCATCTCCATCTTCGCGAGGAGCAGCGGTTGTCGTTCCGCCGGGCCGAGGTCGCGCGTGATCCGGCTGATCCGGACGAGCGGCGTGTCGCCGACGAGGTCGAGGACGGACTCCGCGTAGCGCATCGCGGCGGAGTATACGTGCGCCCATCGGTCGTGCGGCCGGCGCTTGAACGCATGGAAACGCCCGAGCCGCCAGCTCGGGCGCTTCCCGGAGGTGTTGCTATTCGAGGCCGCGATCCGCGCGGGTCTCCTCGACGGCGTCGTACGAGTGGTCGCCAGCCGGGACCGACAGCCCTCGGTTCGCGCGGGTCTCCTCGACGGCGTCGTAGCTCCGGTCCACGCTGGTCGGCGAGGATCCCAGGCGAAGGCGCGTCTCCTCGACGGCGTCGTAGCTCCGGTCGCCGACCGGGACCGCGCTCACGGTCCCGAGCGTAGCGGCGTCGGGATCGATCAGCGTCCCCAGGACGATCCCGGCGGCGAAGATGACGGCCGCCCCGGCGGCGGCGATGGCGGGTCGTGGATCCACGAGATGGCGATCCTGCAGTGCTTGCATCTGTACGGTCCTCCTATCCTTGCCCGGTCGGGCGTCGAGCCCGACTGCTTGTGTGGAGGAACCTAGTGCCCGCGGACCGCCGGATTCATCGGGGACCTCCCTCATTCGAGGGCCCGACGAATCGACCGGCCAGCTCGGCCCGATTGCGGACGTCGAGCTTCGCCAGGACGTTCGAGACGTGGCGCTCGACGGTCTTGCGGGAGAGGAACAACGTGGCAGCGATCTCGGGGTTCGTGGCACCACCCGCCACCAGTCGCGCGACCTCACGCTCACGCGCGGAAAGCCGTTCGATGCCGGCCGTCGGCGGGTTCGGTCGGCTGGCTCCGCGCCGCCACGTCCTGACACCAAGGGCGCGAAGCCCACGCTCGGCGAGCTGCGTGTAGGCGGTCGCTCCCATCGCCGACGTCCGTGCCGCAACCTCGCGGTAGGCCTCGGCGGCCGCGGCGCGGTCCAGCCGCGTCATGATCCGGGCCCGGTCCAGCCGGATGAGTTCGGCGTCGAGCGATGTTTCGAGGCGGGATGCCTCGGTCGCCGCAGTATCGAGCTGATCGATCGCATCACTCGGGCGATCCTCGGCGTCGGCGAGCAGGCCGACGACCCAGCTGCGCCAGACCCTGTCGCCGGGTATCGGGTCCGGTCGCTCGAGGTCCCAGGACGCGAGCGTGCGGCTTGCTGCCGCCGCGCGGCCGGAGCGCACGAGCGCCTCTGCACCGGCGATCTCAAGCCCGAGGCGGCAGCGCGGGCAGCGTGCTTCGGCGGCGTTGGCGCGTCCAGCGTCGATGTTCGCCACGACGTCGGCCTCGGCGGCCGTGCCCTCAAGGCGAGCCGACCACAGCGCAAGTGCCTGGTGGAACGCGATCCTGTGGTGGGGGTCGGGCTGATCGGCGAGCCCGGCCTGCAATCCAGCGATCGCCTCTCGCCGCTGGCCGCGCAGAAACGCAAGTTCCCACGGCGTCATCCGCGTCCGAGCCCGGAAGCGGCCGAAATCGCCGATCCGCCGGACGAGGTCTTGGGTTTCGGCAAGGACACCTGCCGCATCCTCGAGCTCCCCGAGCTGGAGCAGCTTCTGGACCAGATGGAATCCCGCGTCGACTGCCATCGACGGCAGGAAACGCTCCCTGGCCTCGCTCCACACGTGGCGGTGGCGACGCTCCGAGGAGCGGATCGCGCCGGCTGTGTCGTCTGCCACTCCGGCCAGGTAGATCGCCCGCAAGTAGGTCTCCTCGTCCCCGCTTCGCGAGGCCTCGATGAGCTCATCTGCAAGGCGGACGACCTCGACATAGGCATCCGACTGGATGGCGGCCTCGAAGGCGACCTCGAGCGCTCCGATGAGGGCGCTGCGTGACCGAGGCCCCGACGATCGACTTTCGGGCTCGAGTGCGCCGAGCAGGCGGCCTCGCTCGGCCGCCTCGAAGGCGGTCGCCCAACCGGCCTCGCCACGATGCTCCAGCCAGATGGAGGCGTGTGCATCGAGCGTGGCGAGTTCGACGGCCTGGACATCGTCGGGCCGGCGGTCACGCGCCAGCTCGATCCAAGACCGCGTCTCGTCCGCCCGACGCAGCTCCGCCGCTGCTCGCCCCGCTCCGATCATCGCGTCCGTGCGAGCGAGTGGGTCCGGGTGATCGTCGGCGAGCCTCGACCAATGCTCGAGCGCCATGGCGTGGGCGCCGATCTCGGCGGCCAGCATCGCGATCGCTTGGCGGAGCTCGAGCCGCAGCGGATCCACGCCGGCTCCCGCCTGCGCGACGGTGGCGAGTGAGGCCAGGCCATCCTCGCCCAGCCATCGCCGACGGGGCGACCTGGCGACACGAAGGGCGAGTGCCGCAGGATCGATGCCGGCCGCGACCCGGTGCTCGAGCGCGGCGCGCAGGATCGCGACATCGTCGTCATCGGCGCTGCTCTCGAGGAGAGCCGCCCAGCGGGCGTGGATGTCGCGCATCCTGACGGAAGGCACATCGACGGCCGCCGCCTCGCGCATCAGGTCATGGCTGAACCGGACGACCCCGGCGCCTTGCACGACCACGCCGCTGTCGGCCAGGCGGTCGATGGCGCGCCTCGTCCGTCCCTCTTCCCATCGCGCGATCTCCGCCAGGCGCTCCGGCGTTTCGGGCCGCCCGGCCGCGGCCAGGATCGCAGCCAGCTCATTAGCGTCCGGACCCATCGATGCCGCTCGCCGGCGGAGCCGGTCGCCGGATGCCTCCCGGCCGCGGGCTCCAGCGAGGATCTCCAGCCAGTACGGCGACCCAGCCGCACGCCGCCAGATGTCCGAGGCCTGGGAGCCGACGTCGGCCCACAGCTCGGTGACGAGCCGGACGCCGGCATCGTGGCCCAACGGCCGGAGTTCGAGGAAGGTCACGCTACCGGGTTCGCCGAGGACCGACTGGACCGACGCCCCGAACATCGCCATCGCATCGCCCGGCCGGCCCGCCGCCAGTAGCACGAGGTCATCGTCCTCGCCTATCGAGGCGCGCAAGAGGTAATGGCAAAGCGCGAGTGATCGCTCATCGACCCACTGCGCGTCATCGACCACCAGGAGGGTCGGACCGGAGCTGGCCACGGCACGATACGCCGCCTCGAAGACGGAGATCGGTTCAGCGTTCCCCCACGACTTCGGATCGTCTGGCAGCGCATCGAGCTGGTGCAGCAGACTGCGCGCTGCCGCCAGCGGCACCTGCCGCTCGGGCTCGTAGCCGACCACATCAAGGGTGCGCAGCGTCGGCAGCAGGGGCCGGCCTTCGAGGAGAAGCCGGGACTTGCCGATACCCGGCTC
>DATAFZ010000020.1:0-10309 GCA_036257225.1 Candidatus Limnocylindrales bacterium
TGTCCTCGAGCTCGATCAGGAAGGCGTGCTGCATCATCGGCGCTCCTCCGGACACTCGGCCCGTCCGCGGGACCCTACGTCCGCGTCCCAACGAGGGCGGGTCGGGAGACATCGATTCTACGCCTCGGGTCCAAGGTCGAGCTTAGCGGTCCCTGGAACATCCCCATATTCCAAGTGACGAAGGAGCGACCATCCGACCCGGCTCCAGCGCCAGATGGAACCTCTCGAATGTTCCAAACGGCGGCTGAACCCCGATTCGCGCCCAAGACAATTTCGCCCCGCCGTCACTTGGAACCTCGGGAAGTTCCAACTGCGGATGAGCGCCAGGTGAGCGTGTCTGCCGACACTCAGCGGCATGCCCACCTGGGAGACGCTCGCCCAACGTGCCGCACGACGCACGGAATTCCTGCTCCGGCGCGTCGGTCAGGAGCTACGGGTCGTCAGAATCGCCGCAGGCCTCAGCACTCGTCAGGTCGGCTGGCTGGTCGGTGTCTCGCACACCCAGATCCTCAGGATCGAGGCGGGACTGGCACCGCATGTCGACATCGAGCTCCTCTCGCGCCTGGCTACCGTCGTCGGCTGCGAGCTGAGCATGGGGATCCATCCGGTCGGGGCACCGGTCAGGGACAAAGCCCACATCGCGCTGCTCGGCCGCTTCGCTGCCCGACTCCACCCTTCGATCCGCTGGCGGACGGAGGTCCCGATCCCGCTCCCAGGCGACCTCCGAAGCGCCGACGGTGTTGCCACCACTGACCGGCTTGGCGCGATCGTCGAAGCCGAGACCCGACTTGGCGATGTCCAGGCCGCGGAGCGTCGTTTGCGGTCCAAGCAGCGCGACCTTGGCCTGCCGCGGGCGATCCTGCTCGTCGCCGACACCCGCCACAACCGACAGGTCATCAACGAAGTCGCTGACCTGCGGCACGCCTTCCCCATGGGCACGCGTCATTGCCTGGCCGCACTCGGGCGCGGCGATGACCCTGGCGGCGACTGCCTCATCATCCTCTAGCGCACCGACTCCGGTAGCATCCGGCCGGTGAGATTCGCCGGTCTCCTCGTCGCTGCGCTGCCTGTGGCCGCGCGTGCGCACTTCTCGTTCGGCGGCGCCGCACCGGCGGGCTGGTTCCTCATCGCGACCGCCGTCCGATGACCACCATCCGCGCCCTTCCCAGTCCGGACGCGGTGATCTTCGACCTGGATGGAACGCTGGTCGACACCGTCGAGACGCGGATCCAGGGCTGGCTGGCGGTCTTCGCGGAGGTCGGGATCCCAGCCGATCGCGAGCGGATCGCGCCGCTGATCGGGATCGATGGCAAGCGGCTCGCGCGCGAGACCGCCGCACTCGCCGGCCTCGCCATCGACGACGAGCGCGCCGAAGCCATCGACAAGCGCGCCGGCGAGATCTACGAACAGCTGAACCAGGATCCTCGCCCGCTACCCGGCGTCGGCGAACTCGTCGCGGCCATCGAGACGAAGGCAATCCCCTGGTCGATCGCGACGTCGAGCCGCAAGGACCAGGTCGCGACCTCGGTCAAGGCGCTCGGACTCGATCGCGAGCCCACGATCGTCGACGCAAGCCATGTGGAGCACGCCAAGCCCGAGCCCGACCTGCTCCTGCGGGCGGCCGAGGAGCTCCACGTCCAGCCGGCAAGGGCGTGGTACGTCGGCGACTCGACGTGGGACATGGTCGCCGCGGTGGCCGCCGCGATGATCCCGATCGGCGTCACCGCCGGGGCCGCCGTCAGCAGGGCCGCCCTCGAGGGTGCCGGGGCGGCCGCAGTGGTCGACGAATTGACCGAGATCGCCGAAGGACTGCGCTAGGTTCGAGCCGCCGCCCGGACCAGCCGCACGGCCTCCGCGATACCGCCATCCCAGGCCTCGCCGTGACCCGGCAGGACCCAGCGGGCCGCGAGCCCCTCGAGCCGGCCGAGGGACGACATCGAGCCCGCGGGATCCAGGGTGAACGGCGCCGGCCGCGGACCGACCTCGCCCGTGAGCACGCTGCGTGTCGTCATGGCATCGCCGACGAACACGGCGTCGACGGCGGGAACATGGACCGCGACGCTTCCCGGGGTATGGCCCGGGATATGGACGATCCGCGGCGACCCGGGCAAGTCGAGCGTCGCGCCGTCCTGGAATGTCTGGACCTCGGTCAGCGGCGGAACGCGCAGCCCGCCGCGGAGACCGCTGTACCAGAGGAACCCAACCAGTGGCCGGATCTTGAAGGGGCCCCAGCCGGACGACGGCTTGCGGACCTCGAAGCGGGCGCGCGCCGCATCGGCCTCGTGGACGAAGACCGGGACGCCCCGCTCGCGACGCAGCCGCTCGGCGAAGCCGACATGGTCGGTATCGCCGTGGGTCAGGACGACCCCCCGAACGTCGTCGAGCGACCGACCCATGGATGCCAGCTCCTTCGGGAGGTCGTCCCAGTAGCCGGGCAGGCCCGCGTCGATGATCGTGACGCCGCTCGCGTCGTCGACCAGGTAGGCGTTCACGATGCTCGAGCCGAGTCGATGGAGCGATGGTGCGATCTGCATCTGCGGGATCTCCGGGGACTAGTTTGCTTGCCTTTGGCGCTCGTCGGCGCTAGCATCGTGTCTGTGATGGCTATCCTACATAGCCATCATGGCTACTGTCAATAGCCATAACCTGCTTGGGCAAGGAGAGCGCCAACGTGCCGACGCCAGCCCGCACCTCGATCGATGAGATCGTCCGCCACGGCCGAGCCATCCTCGAGGATGAGGGCATCGACGGTCTCACCATGCAACGGATCGCGAACGCGGTCGGTGTCCGCGCGCCCTCGCTCTACAAGCGCATCCGCAACCGCAACGAACTCCTGCGTCTGGTCGCCAACGACACGGCTCGCGAGCTGACGGCTCGTCTCGATTCCGCCGCCGACGCCGGCGATCCGCGGTCCGACCTGATGGCGCTGGCCACGGCGTTCCGAGCCTTCGCCAAGGAGTTCCCGGCCGCGTACGGCCTGCTCTTCGCGCCGCTTCCCGACGAGGCGCGCGCCGACGCCGACTGGAGCGTGCGTGGCAGCGAGGCGGTCCTTCACGCATCGGCCGGGCTGGCCGGTGAGGAAGACGCGCTCGAGGCCGCACGGACCGTGACGGCGTGGGCCAACGGCTTCATCGCGATGGAGCTCGCAGGAGCGTTCCGGCTGGGCGGCGATGTGGACCGCGCCTTCGAATACGGGGTCGACCGTATCGCGCGGGCGATCGCGATCGATGATGGCCAGCGCCGAAGCCGCTGACACGAAACGGCTCTGGTCGACGCACGACCGGTGCCTTGGCGCACCAGTCGTGCGGCATGTCATCGGATCGTCACGGACCGGTCATCGGAACGCCGTCGAGAGGTCATCGGCGAGCGACAGGGTTGGCGCAGTCCCGCGGACGCGGGGATGGACGGCCGCCCACGGCGGCCTGGAGGAAGCACCATGCGCCGACTCTCACTGCTCGCCGGCACCACGCTTGCGGTGTCGCTGCTCGCCGCGCCGGTCGCGGCCGGCGGCCCGCCCTCGGTCGGCTTCTACGTGGATGGCAACCTGTATCGGACCATCGGCACGCCGACCGACCTCTCGGGAACGGGCGCACCCGCGCATTCATTCGACACGATCTATGCCCTCGGTGACGGTCTGACGAATGTCGCCGAAGCGAAGCCCGGCGATCGCGACTACAACGGCGGCCGCTGGATGGTGACGGCCATCGAGTGGCACACCACACCTACGCAGCTCACCTCGGCTGAGGCGGTCCTCGCCGCGGAAGCTGCCGGGGATCTCTCGATCGGTGGCGTCGTCAAGATGTTCGTATGCCCGGTGATCAAGCTGTAGCAACCCCAGGCATCTGCCAGCCAAGGCCCGGATCGAGCTGATCCGGGCCTTCGGTCGTTCGGGGCACGCGGCGCCATCTGGTAGCCTCCCGTTCCTCGCCTAGGGGGTGGTCGATGAACAGGGTCGCGGGTCGATGCGCCGCTCTGCTCGCGATAGCCTCGTTCGTCCTCGGCTGCGCGCTCCCGCCACCCGGCACACCCCAGCCATCGACCCCCACCGCACCTCCGGCGCCCGCCCGATCGCCGTCTGCGGCGACCCCGGCGCCGGACGCGTCGACACCCGAGTCGAGCCCGTCGCCGGCGGCGGAGCTGCTGCCGATCTCCGGCACGTGGCGCGTCCGCAAGGTCCTCTCGCCGCACGACCCGTCTGGGCTGATCGACAACCCCACGTTCGACGAAGAGACCTTCACGGTCGCCGCCGAGTGCCCGGCGGAGCCGTGCGACGAGGTCGAGGTCACGACGACGCCGCTCGGCCTCTCCGCACCGGCGACCGTCGTCAGGCTGGCGCGGCAGGGCGCGACCTACGCGTCGAATGCCGAGCCGACCGAGGCCACGACTTGCGTTACGTCCGCCGGTGATCGCGTCGATGGCGGCGCGAGCGCGACGTCGACCCTCCAGCTCTGGGTCGCGACGGATCGGCCGTCCGGCTCATCGGTCGCGTCGACCCTGTTACACGGCAGGGTGGACCTGGATCTCAAGCCGACCGACATCGGTAGATCGGCCGGCTGTGAGCCGCAGACGGCTTCCTTCGACCTGACCGGCCGCCGCGAAGAGGTCGCGGTCCGCGACCCTGACGGTGGGCCGGCGATCCCCGACGCCGACCCGCCGCGTGGCGCGACCCTGGTGCGGCTCCCGACATTGAGCCCCAAGGTGAGTGGCGCGAGCGTGAAGTACTTCGCGGTCACCGGCGACACGTCGATCGAGCTCGTGGCCAGCGTCGGACGCGGCGGCGTGAAGGCCTGCGGCATGATCGACTACGAGTGGTACCGCGGCGACGCTCGTCCGTCCGCGTGCACCATCACGCGGGTGAGCGACCTTCGAGCGTCGATCCGAACGTCGACGAATGCAGCCGGTACGTGCCGGATCACACGGGCAGCGGTCACCTCGTCGTACGTCATCCACCTGCCGCGCTGGACGGATCCCGACCGCGTCCCGAAGCGCTTGCTCGACTGGTGGCGGCGGATCGTCGATTTCATCGCCGACCACGAGGCCGGCCACGTACGCATCGGACGTGACTACTTGGAGCGCCTGAACGCTCGACTCGTCGGAAAGCCGTGTGAGGACGTCACGGCCATCGTTCGGTCCTGGGCGAGGCAGCATGCCGAGGCGCAGGCGGGCTACGACATGGTCGAGTACGACAAGCCCTGGCCGAGGCCGCCGTCCGGGTATTAGCCTTCGGCTGGCAGGCGCTCCCCCGCCTCGATGCGGATCGGCAGGCGGTTCTCAGCGGGTGTCAGCGGGCACGAATACTTCGGGTCGTACACGCACGACGGGTGATAGGCGAGGTTGAAGTCGAGCGCATAGGTCCCATCGTCCTCGGGCTCCAGGTCGAGGTACCGACCGGCACCGTACGTCTCCTTGCCGCTGGTCCCGTCGAGGAACGGCACGAACAGCGACCGGCCGTCGCCGCCGTCGAACGTGTACGCGGTCAGGGCGTGTGGCACGCCATCGGCCTCGAACCGCAGGAGCCCGGCCCGATGGGCCGGCTTCAGCCTGTCGTCCGAGGTCGGGATCTGGAAGTCGGCGGGCTGGTCGCCCTGGTAGGGCTCGAGCTGCCGATCCTCGAACCGTAGTCCCGTGTCGACGGGGTAATACGGTAGCCCGCTGAAGCCGGGCCGCTCCCCCTCCGGGATCGGGCTCTGCGGATCCGCCCGGAAGAACTCGTCCTTGTCGGCGCGGAAGCTCTCGATCGCCTCCTCGTAGCTGAGCGGTCGATGCTCGTGGTGGTGATGGGCGTGGTCGTGGTCGTGGTCGTGCTCGTCGGTCATCCCAGCATCCTGCACGCGTGGCCGGTCCATGTCGACAGTGCGTGGACCGAGCCTCAGCGAAGACGGCTGACGAGCGCCAGGACCTCGTCACCGTACGCGTCGATCTTCGCCGGGCCGACGCCTTTGACCCGACGGAGGGCCGCGGCGGAGGGTGGCTTCATCTCTGCGATCTCGGCCAGGGTCTGGTCGTGGAAGACGACGTACGCGGGCACGCCGTCATCGCGCGCACGGAGCGTGCGCCACTCGCGGAGCGCCGCGTACAGGGGATCGTCGGCGGCGACGCGGTACCCCGACGCGGCCATCGCCGCGGACGCCGCACGTCGGACACCCTGGTCCGCGGCGAACCGGTCGGGCAGCTGGGTGATGCGCCCTTCCCCGGGGAGGGGCCGCGGCCGTAGGTCGGCGAGGAACCGGCTCGGCTGGCGACGCGTAGTGCGGCCACGGGTCTCGCGCTCGGCGGCCCATGAGATCGCGAGGTGGCGTCGGGCGCGCGTGATGCCCACGTACAGGAGACGCAACTCTTCGGCAAGCAGCTCGTCGTCATCGGCCGCTTGGCGGATCGGCAGGATGCCCTCCTCGACGGCTGGCAGCGCGACCGCGTCCCATTCGAGACCCTTCGCACGGTGGTATGTCAGCAGGTTGACGCCGTCGGCGGAGCCTGCGCGCTCGGCCGCGCGTCGCCGGTCTAGCTCAGCGAGGAACCCGGTCGCGCCCACGCTCGCGTCGGAGCGCGACAGCGTTGCCAGGATGTCGACCAGGGTGTCGAGCGCGGCGGTCCGCTCGCGTGCCTCATCGCCGGCGTGACCCGCGACCGTGTCGTCGTCGTAGCCGAGGTGCTTGGCCCACAGGGTGCGCACCGCACTGGCGAGCGCCGTCCCCGTCGTCTCGATCCCGGCGCCGCGCACCAGGTCGATCGCGCCGCGCACATCCGCGCGATCGAAGAACCGGACGCCGCGCACCTGATACGCGATCCCTGCTCGGGTCAGCGCCGCCTCGATCGGCGCCAGCTGGGCATTCATCCGGACGAGGACGGCGATCTCGGACGCCGCGATCCCCTCCGCCAACCGCTGGCGCACCCATATCGCGAGGGCCCCGAGCTCCGCCGATTCGGTCCCGTGCCGCACCACCGTCGGCTCTGGCCCGCTGGGGCGTGTCGCGACGAGCCGCTTCGTACCCCCGCTCGACGCGAGCAATCGATTGGCGAGCTCGAGCACCTCGGGCGAGGACCGGTAGTTGTCGGCCAACGTGACCACCCGAGCATCCGCGAACCATCCCGTGAACCCAGTCAGGAATCTGCTTGTCGCACCGGTGAATGTGTAAATGGTCTGGTCCGCGTCTCCGACGACGCACATGTCGCGGCGCTCGCCGAGCCACAGCTCGAGGAGCCGTTGCTGGTTCGGGTTCGTGTCCTGGTACTCGTCGACGCTGAACCAGCGCTTCCGGGCATGAACGGTCGCTGCCGCGTCCGGATCGGCTTCCAGGAGGTCGATGGTCTCGACCAGCAGATCGTCGAAGTCGATCCGTCCGGCCCGTGCCTTGGCGCGCTCGTATCCGGCGAACAGCCGCGTGAACAGATCGACCGGGATCGGCGGCTCGCGCGACGCAGTCGTCAGGCTGCCGGCCACGGCGCGCTCGTACGTGGTCGGGGTCAAGCGGCGGCTTTTGGCCCATTCGATCTCGTCGGCGAGGTCCTTCGCCGGGGTGAACCGGTAGTGGCCCGGTAGGGCGCGAGCCAATGGGACGATGACTGGGATCTTGGAGTCGAGGAGGGCGGGTAGCGGCGCCCCATCGTGGTGAAGCGGCCAGAAATGGCGGAGCTGGCTCAGGGCGTGTGCATGGAACGTGCGGGCCGTGACACCCGGCAGACCGAGCGCTTTCAAGCGCTCCACCATCTCGCCCGCGGCCTTGTCGGTGAAGGTGACGATGAGCGCCTGGTCCGGCTGGACGACGTCAGTGGCGATGGCGTAGGCCGCCCGCCGGCTGATGACGCGGGTCTTGCCGGTACCCGCCCCCGCCAGGATGCCGACCGGCCCTGAAGTGGCGAGGACGGCCTCGCGCTGGGCGTCGTTCAGGTCGTCGAGCAGGCGTTCGGGTTCGGGACGGGGCACCCGGTCAGTATGGGCGTCGCCACGTATCCCCGAGTCATCTACCGACGTCGCGCCGCTACTCTAGCCGCATGAGACGAGTCGGCTACTACATCACGATCACCACCGACGGCATGTACGCGGATACCGAAGGCGGGCTCGCCTACTTCGAGCCGGCGGAGGAGGAGCACCGCCTCGCGAACCATCTGGTCCGCGACAGCGGCGACCTGGTGATGGGCCGCGTCATGTACGACCTCATGGCCTATTGGGACGACCTCGATCTCGACGATGAGCAGGTGTCCGACGTCGAGCGGGAGTTCGCGACGTACTGGCGCCAGACCCCGAAGCATGTCGTCTCGCACGGGCGACCCACACTTCGTCCGAACGCCGATCTGGTCGAGGGCGACGTCGTCGACGCCGTCCGGCAGATGAAGACGCATGACGGACCCGACATCATGCTCGGCGCCGGCGCCGATCTCTTCGCCGAGCTGTCCCGCGCCGGGCTGATCGACGACTACCGGTTCCTCATCGCGCCGATCGCCCTCGGCGACGGCAAGGCGCTCTTCGCGTCACTCGACGAGCCGTTGAAGCTCAAGCTGGTGAACTCGCGTGTGTTCCCGTCAGGGAGTGTGCTCGTGGAGTACGTCCGGGCGGACCAGGAGAACGGTCGATGACCATCGCCGAGGCGCGCATGGACCGCATGGTGGCCAGCGTCGAGCACGTGTTCGCCTGGCTGGCCGATGGCGAATGGACTCGGTACCGGGACGATCCTGGCATCGCCGACTTCATGCTGGGCAACCCGCAGGAGCTGCCGCTCCCCGGTCTGGTCGACGCGCTCCAGCGGGCGGCGGTGCCGCAGGACAAGGACTGGTTCGCCTACAAGTTCAGCGAGGCCGAGCCGCGCGCGGTCGTTGCTGCGTCGCTGAAGGACCGCACCGGCATCGACTACCGGCCCGAGGACGTCGCGCTGACCACCGGGGCGTTCGGTGGGCTCGGCGTGACGATCCGGGCGCTCGCCGACGAGGGCGACGAGGTCATCTTCCTGTCGCCGCCGTGGTTCTTCTACGAGCTGATGATCGCGTCGGCGGGCGCGACCGCCGTCCGTGTCCGTCTCCAGGCGCCCGACTTCGACCTCGATCCCGAGGCGATCGCCGCGGCTATCACGCCACGGACCAGGGCGATCATCGTCAACAGCCCGAACAACCCGACCGGCCGGATCTACCGCCAGCCCCAGCTCGCCGCACTCGGCGAGGTCCTGCGGGAGGCATCTGCGCGCCACGGCCGGCCCATCGTCCTGCTCTCGGACGAGTCGTACAACCGGATCGTCTTCGACGGCGTCGAGTTCCGCAGCCCCGCGCTCGACTACGACGCGACGATCACGATCTACACCTACGGCAAGACTCTGTTGGCGCCCGGGCAGCGCATCGGCTATGCGGCGCTGATGCCCGACTTCCCCGACCGCGAGGCTGTCAACCACCGGATCCTCGTCCAGCAGCTGGCAGCCGGCTGGGGATTCCCGAACGCGCTCCTCCAGCACGCGATCGGCGACCTCGAGGGGCTGTCGATCGATATCGGCGCGCTCCAGGCCCGCCGCGACCGCCTGGTTCCGGCACTGCGCGAGATGGGCTACGAGGTGACGAATCCCGAAGGCACGTTCTACGTCATGGTGCGCTCGCCGGATCCGGACGATCTGGCGTTCTCGTCGCGCCTTGCCGAGCACGGGGCGCTCGTGCTGCCCGGGACGATCGTCGAGTCGCCGGGCTGGTTCCGGATCTCGTTGACCGCGAGCGACGACATGGTCGAGCGCGGGCTCGAGGCCTTCAAGGCGGCCCGTTGAGCCCGCGCCCGAGAGAGGCGTACGGCGCTACTCGAACTGGATCGATTCGACGATCTGCCGCATCGTCTCTTGCAGCGCCGGCGTGGTGCTGCTGCTCGCCTCGCCGTCGATCCACACGATGGTCCCGTCCACGTCGATGATCCAGACGTTGATCGTGTCGCCAAGCGCATCGGGCCAGCGGCCACCGGCCGGTCCGTCGGCCTCGCGGTACCAGAGCAAGAACTCGCCGGGCGCGCAATCGACGTCCTCGCGGATCCTGATCGTCACGAGCTTCGCCGGGTGCCCGTCGATCGTGAGGTCTGACGGTCCGCCGACCAGGTCGGTGCCAGGGATCGACGAGACTGCGGCGGCCAGCTCGGCCGGGGTGTCACCCGCCGGAGGGTCCAACGGTTCCTTCGTGCAGGGATCCGCGTAGACATTGGCCGGCGGGTCGCCCCAGAAGATGAACGCCGCCTGGCCCGAAAACGTGTAGATCCGAACGCCGAGGTGGCTGATCCAGCCAGACGGCATCTCCACCGAGAACGACTTCCCTGAGCGGACCATCGAGTGCCTGCCGGCCTCGATCGAGCCAT
>DATAFZ010000025.1:0-7380 GCA_036257225.1 Candidatus Limnocylindrales bacterium
GCCCACCGGACGCTCCCATGCGGCACCAAGGTGACGTTCAAGAACCCCGCCAACGGGCGGATCATAACGGCACCCGTCGTGGATCGCGGCCCGTACGTCAGCGGACGCCATTGGGACCTGACCGGCGGGCTGTGCACACGGCTGGATTTCTGTCAGACGGGAGCCCTGTACTGGCGCATGGCCCGGCGGTGACCGCGTCGTTCAGCGCTTCCAGGTCACCTCGTGGCGCCGAGCCTCCGGCTCGTGGAAACGCACCAACCGTTCTTCCTCGTCCTCGAGACCGCGCCGCTCGTCCCGTCTGAGCTTCGCGAAGGCCTCGAGCCGGAGGACCGCCTCGCCCTTCTGCATTTCGATCGACCACAGCCCGGCGACGAAGCCATCGACCAGGAACGTCGGCAGGAAGTCGCCATTCGCCTTGGCGACCGCGGCCACGTAGCGCTTGGGGAGGATGCGCTCCCGGAGGGTCGTAGCCGATGAGAACGCTGTCCCAGCGCGACAGGAACCGCGGCGGTGCAGCAAGGTCCTCCGCTGGTAGGGGGAGGTCGGCCAGGTCGATCAGCTCGCGACCGTCGTCGCCCGTCGAGCGGACGATCGCGTCGCCCATCGAGGCGACAGCCGACTTGATGCGCGGCAGTCGCGGATCGCCGAGCCATCTCCCGATGTCTGGGATCGACGCAGGTCCGTATGCGGTGAGGTACCGCTCGACGGCGATCCGCCGGGCGTCCTCAGGATCCGGCGCCTTGGATCGGCGCAGCCACGATCGTGCGGCGATGTAGCGCGGTTTGTCGTGCGAGCGCCACATGCCGCTCGGCGGAACGTGAACGAGGCCGCCGCCGGCGCTGGCCGCACGGAACGATCTGTTTCGCACGCCCGAAGGGGCAGCCGCGCCGATGGATGGTGCGGCCTTCTCCATCCACGCCTCCAGCTCCGCGACCGTGCGTGGGTCCTTCGCGTATCGGAGCAGGCGTGCGTGCAGATCATCGAGGTCGATGCCGGCCCGGCGGGCGGTGGCACGCCAGTTGGCGACGCGGGGCTCCGCCGTCGCAGCGTCGAATGCGAAGTAGTCGGCCGCGGCCACGAGGTGCAGGGTCGAGCGCATGACCGTCGCCTTGACGACCGATCGCTCGTGAAGCGCGGCCTCCAGGTCGTCGATCGTGTGGCCGGCGCGGCGCGACCACAGCGCGACGTAGGGCGGGTTGGCATGCTGTGCCTGGAGCCCGGCGAGCCGGCCGACGACCTTCGCGACCGGCCCACGATGGCGGTCGAGCAGGCCCTGGCGGGCCAGGGTCGCCCGGTTCAGTGCACGGACTGAACGCGTGTCGGCCACCGCGAGAGGATAGCCGCGGGACGGCTATCCCCCCGGCAGGAGCCGTTGCGCGTCAGCGGATGACGTAGAACTGATCGTGCGTGACACGCGGGTGGCCGGCCGTCCCGACGACCACGATCCGGATGGTGTGCGTGCCGGCGGTCGTCCAGGTCTTGACGTACGCCAACTTGCGGTCCACTGGACTGGTCGAGTACAAGCTGACCGTCTTCACGAGCGTCCCATCGATGTACACGCGGGCCGACCCGAAGGTCGTCCCCGTCCGGCTGAGCCAGGCGACCTGGTTGCCGACGAACGTGAGGCTCGCACTCCGACCGGCCGTTCCGGTCAGCCGAGCCTTGCCGCCGGCGTACACGCTCGACGAGTACAGGGACCACGTGCCGCTGTACTTGGTCGCGACGTTGGACTCGCTGTAGCTCTTGGTCGTGAACGCGGGCCCAGTCCGATAGGCGCTGCATTGGACGGCGTCGCACGCCGCGACCCTGAACCGGTACGTGAACGACGAGTGGCTCAGATCAAGCGAGTAGCCGTTCGTGGGTGAGGTCGCAAAGTCCGCGAACGCGGCCCCGTTCAGCGATAGCTGGATCTTGTAGGTCACGGGGCCGATCGCATCGGTGCTGGCGGCCCAGTCGAGCCGGACCGGGAAGCCGTAGCGTCCGGATCCGAGGAACCGATGGGTCGGCGTTCCGGGCACGGTCGGCGCGACCGTATCAGTGGTATTGAGGTTGATCGAGTCGCTCGAGGTGGCGGACCAATTCCCCGCCGCGTCGCGCCACTCTGCGTAGACGGTCTTGTTGCCGTCGCCGGCGGGCAGCGTCCAGGAGATCGGCGTCGTGTAGACGTACGTCGTGCTGCCGCTCATGTCGGCGGCGTTGGACAGGCGGACGAGGCTCATGCCACTCCCGCCGGTGTCCGTGGCGGGCACTGCCACCGAGACCGTCGTACTACTGGTCATCGCCGCGCCACCGTTGATCGACACGCTGCCCGATGGAGGGGTCGCGTCGTTCGACGGCAGGTTCATCACGTTGTGGAAGAAGTACTTGCCGGTGGTCTGTGCGACCGACCGGACATTGTTCGCGATCACCGTGATCCCGCTCGAGTTCGTGACGACCTGCTTGGTCGTCGAGGGATCGTCGATGAGCGTTTCCGTCGCGCTGCGGATGAACGGGATGCCGCGCTGCACGGTCTGGTCGGCGGCTCCTCGGAAGTCGAAGGCGTCCGTCCCATTGAGCGGCGCCGACTTCGTGTACACAGCCCCACCGCCGTTGGGCGACGTCAGGAACAGGTAGGCCGTGTCGAGCTGCTCACTGATCAGGATCTGGGCGCGGGTGTTGCAGTCGCCGACGGTGCCGGCCAGATGCGCGCTCCACGTCCCGCCGGGGGTGCGCTCGAAGACCTCGATGAGCGACCGCTGCTTGTTGGTCGCGCAATTCGCGGTGTCGGCGCCGGTCTTGCCGACCATGTACAGGCTGCCGTCGCTGGTGGCCTTGATGTTGATGTGGTTGTCGGCTCGCTCCCCGAGGCCGCTGGTGAGGGTCGTCGGCAGGGGCTCGGTGACTGGGGTCCAGTTCGCCTCTACCGTGGGATCGGCGCCCGCATCGAGCGCCGAGAAGTAGTAACCGTTGTCACCGACCGTGGGCTGCTCGTCGTGGTCGCTCCACGCGATCCCGATCTGATCGGCGGAACCCGCGCCGAACGCGACGACGACGGCGGTGTCGTTGTCGTTGTCGATCGGGGATTGCTTGATGCTGTTGCCGACCTGGGTGGGGAGCTGCGCGGGGGCGGACCACGTGTCGCCGTCATCTTCCGAGCGGCTGTAGCGGACCTGGCCATTCTTCGGCCAGACTACCCAGAGGTCGCCGGTCGAATCCTTGGCGATCGTCACGGTCGCCGCCCCACCGCTGGACCCGGCCGCCGAGTTCGTATTGGGCACGGTCTTCGGATACGTCGCCGCCGGCGTGTAGACACCGGCGCTGTATGCGTACTTGAAGATCCGGATCCCATCGGCGATCGTGGTCGTCGGCGTCGTGTCGGGGATCGGGCCGACGGACGCGACGTACAGCGTGTCCGACGCTTCGTCCCAGAGGTAGTCACCGTGGGAGGCGTCGCGCGCGTCGACGACCGTGGCGCTCAGCAGCCAGCCCGTCTTGTCGGCCGTCAGCTTCCAGATCCGGTTCTCGGAGACGGCCGGCGACGCCGTGTAGCGGAACATCCCCGCCCACCACTGTCCATCGGACGTGTACCACAGCTTCGACTGGCCCTTGTCGGCAGTCGGACGGAACGCGCCGCCCGCATAGGTGTGATCCCGATACCCATTCGTCACCGGTGTGCCGGCGATGACCGTTCCAGACGCCATGATCGCAGCAAGGCCGACGGACACCAGGGCTGTCGCCAGTCGACGAGCAGAGCGCGGCGAATGAGTCATGGATCGAGGAACCCCCGTTGATGCTTGGCGTGCGTCCCAAGGTCCGCATAGGACCCACGTCACCGTCGGGACTGGGACGGCTGGGTCCGTCAGGATACGCGACTGATCCCGGACGGGCCTTCGACCCGCGCCATTTTTTGGTGACTCTCGGCACCGCCTACTGCGTCGCCCGCGCCGCCTCCACGAGCTCGCGGGCCGCCGCGATGACGAGGTCCGGGCGATCGGCCTGGATGATGTGCCCGGCACCCCACGCGATCTCGTAGCGGACCCGACCGGGGGCCAGCGAGGCATAGGCCTCCTGCCAGGCCGCCGCGATCTGCTCGTTCGTCGCCTCGTCGAGCCGCGGTTCGGCGCGTGGGGCCCGGAGCACGATGATGGGGAACGCCGACACATCCGCCGCGCGGAGTTGCGCCTCGGAGGCAGGCCAGTCGAGGTCTTCGACGCTGGCGACGAGATCGCGGAGGCCATCGGCGCGTTGCTCGTATTCGCGGCGCAGCGGCCCCAGCAATGGATGGATCCAGTCGACCTCCAGATCGACGCTGAACCCATCGACGAGCACGAGGCCGGCGACGTCTTCCGGGTAGCGCGCGGCGAAGATCCGCGAATAGACCTCGCCGAGCGAGTGGCCCACGACGATGAACGGCGGCGTTTCGCCGGCGATCCGGAGCGTGCCACGCAAGTCGTCGGTTGCGTCCGCGACGGTATGCCGGCCACGTGGGTCGCTCGACCCACGACCAGGTCGGTCGTATGCGCACGTGCGCGTGACAGCTGCCAAGCCGTCGTGGACCGGCGCCCAACCGGCGACCCCGTCGCCCATCCCGGCCTCGAGCACGATGGTGGGCGAACCGGACCCGCGGCAGTCGAGGTAGATCGACCGCCCGCCGACATCGACCGGCTGCCCTTGCCCCACGAACGCCGGCACCAGGCGATGACGGGCGAGCCAGGCGGCCGGCCCGCCGACGCGGGCGACGTCGATCAGCAGCGCGAGCAGAAGACCGATCGCGACCGCGAGCAGCAGGCGGGACGGCTGGCGAAGGATGGCCATGCGCCCTACCGTAGCCGCATGTGCAGGAGCATCAAGACCCTCCGTCGTCCGGGTGAAGCGGCGACGACGGGCGAACTGGAGGCAGCCGCCCGCCAGTACGTCCGCAAGATCAGCGGCTATCGCGAGCCGAGTGCCCGCAATCAGGACGCCTTCGCTGCGGCGATCGAAGAGGTGACCGCCGCGAGCCGCCGGTTGGTTGAGGCCATAGGCATCGACGTGGAGGAAGGGCCGAACCGCTGGACCGGCCGTGACGGCGTGGTGCACACGACTGCGTGACGACCGTCGCCGCTCCCTGGTGGATTCGGCCCGGCCTGGATGTCGTCGACGAGCGGCTGGCGATCGCCGGTCGGGACGCCGAGACGCTGGCGCGCCAACACGGCACACCCCTCTTCGCGTACGACCTCGTTAGGTACGCCGAGAACGCCCGAGCCATCCAGGCGGCGTTCGCGCGGACCGGGGTCACGTTCCGTTTGCGATTCGCGCTCAAGGCCAACCCGTTGCCCGAGATCCTTTCCGTCTTCCGTGGGCTGGGGCCGCCCGGCACGCCCGAGAGCGTCGGCATCGACGCGTGCTCGCCGGGCGAGGTCCTTCGCGCCCTTGCGTGTGGCTGGCAGGCGGACGAGATCAGCTACACCGGCACGAACGTCTCCGACCGCGATCTCGACGTCCTGCTCGAGCACCGCATCCACTGCAACTTCGACGCGATCAGCCAGATCGTCAGGTATGGCCGGCGAGCGCCCGGCTCGACGATCGGCATCAGGGTCGATCCCGCGACCGGGGCCGGTTACAACGAGCACCTCGAGTACAGCGGCGAGCGGCCGACGAAGTTCGGGATCGGCCTCGACCGCTTCGATGAGGCGCTGGCGGTCGCCGCGGAGCATCGCCTGGCGATCGACACCATCCATTTCCACGCCGGGTCGGGTTGGCTGGCCAGCGGCTTCGCCGGATTCGAGCGCGCGTTGCCGGTGGCCGCGGAGGCCGTGGCACGCGCCCGGGCGGCCGGCCATCGGATCAGCGAGGTCAATGTCGGTGGCGGGCTCGGCGTGCCCGCACGTGCCGACGAGGCGGGTGTCGACCTGGTGACGTACGCGAGGGTCGTGGCCGAGCATCTCGCCCCGCTCGAGGTCACGGTCACAGCCGAACCGGGCGATGCGCTCAGCAAGGACGCCGGGATCCTGCTCGCAGAAGTCGTCACCGTCGAGACGCGCCGCGGCGTGACGTTCGTCGGTCTGGATATCGGCTGGAACGTGAACTGCGCGTATTTCATCTACGGGTTCGCCCAGGAGATCGTGCCGTGTCGCGACCCCGCGGCCGAGCGGACGACCCGTGTCACGGTGGCCGGCCACATCAACGAGGCGAGTGACGTGTTCGCCGAGGACTACCCGATGGCGCCGGTCGCCGAGGGCGACATCGTGGCTTTGCTCAACGCCGGTGGGTACCACCAGGCGATGAGCTCGACCCACTGCCTGCGGCCGACCGGGACCGCGTTGTTCCTCGAGCGCTGAGCGCCGTCGGCGCTAGCTGGCGGTGCGACCGATCGCGCGGGACGGGATCGCGAACGCCTGGAACAGGGCGATCGCCCAGAACGCCAGCGTCAACGGATCGGCCTGGAGTGAATCCGTCACGACCCCGATGATGAAGTCGGGTGGCTGGAGGACCTCGATGCTGAGGCCCTCGGCAGCGAATTCCTGGCCGACGAAGTGCGCGACGATGAGGTACTCGCTGGCGACCAGCGCGAGGAGCGTGAGGATCACCGAGATCGGCACCAGGACGACCGACCCTCGACGGTTGGCCCCGAGCACCACGCCGTAGCCGACGATGAAGCCGACTGCGATCGCGACGAGGCCGATCTGATACTGGGTGACGACGACGACGCCGTACCACACGGCGGTCGCCAGCACGGCTGCCACCAGCCCGCCGAGGAAACCGCCGACGACGTTCGTCGCAGTTGCCGGCTTACGGGGAGCAGCCTGGGGCGGCGCGACGACCACGCCCCCGGCCATGGCCGCCGCGTCCAGCGGCGTGCTCAGCGCCGCGACGCCGACGCCACCGTCAGCAGCCGCCAAGGTGTGTGACGGGGCGACGATCGGGTAGACGGGAGGGGGCGGCACCGCAGCCACGACCGCGCGCGAGCCGCGGCAGCTGTAGCAGGCGCCCGCCGAGGCGCGGTTGATCGACTTGCAGTTGCCGCAGACCCAATCGCTCACGTGATCGAACCTCTCCTGTGAACGCCGGCGACGCCGCGTCGACGGCCGCGCGAGTATGGCCACGGCGGTTCACGCGCACGACCATCCGACGGTCCGGGGTCGACCAGTACACTCGCCGGACATGACACACGACGTGGAGCGAGCCGCTCCGCCGACCCGGCACATCACGACGCGGTCGATCGTGGCCGTGCGGGGCACGTCGCTCGAGGTGCGATCGGACCGCGTCGTCGGCGAGGCGCCGCTCGAGATCCGCGCAGCAGGTCCTGGCCAGGAGCCGGTCGCAGTCGCCGTCACGATGCGCACTCCGGGTCATGAGGCCGAGCTCGCGATCGGTTTCCTGCGCACCGAGGGTCTGATCGCTGGTCCCGAGGTCGTCGGG
>DATAFZ010000060.1:0-5155 GCA_036257225.1 Candidatus Limnocylindrales bacterium
CCGCGAGTAGTCGGCCTGTCCTCGATACGCGGGATCGTTGCGATCCATCGCGACGAACGATGACATCCTTGGCGCGGCAGAGGAAGGGAGCGCGCACCGTTGCTCACGAAACCGCCGAATTCGTTCGACCGGCTCGACCGACGCATCACCGAGTGGATGGCCGAGCATGGTCTGACGCTGCTCCGCCTCGCGCTCGGTGTGGTGTTCTTCTGGTTCGGCGTGCTGAAGTTCTTCCCGAACGCGAGCCCCGCCGAGGAGCTCGCCGGTCGGACGATCGAGACGCTCACCGGCGGCCTCGTCCCGCAGGCGACCGCGCTTCCGATCCTCGCTGCCTGGGAAGTGGCGATCGGCGTCGGCTTGTTCCTCGGCCGATGGATGCGGGCCGTGCTGCTGCTGCTGTTCGTCCAGATGCTCGGCACGATCACGCCGCTCTTTCTCTTCCCCTCCGAGACGTTCACGATCTTTCCGATCGCCCCGACCCTCGAGGGTCAGTACATCATCAAGAACATCGTCATCGTCTCCGCAGCGATAGTGCTCGGAGCGACGGTCCGCGGTGGAGAGCTGACCCCGGAGCCCGTCGTCGCGACCCGACCCCAGTCGTAACCGGCGTGTTACCGTAACCAACGTGTTACGTAGTAACGCCGCAGCGGATCCGGACCCGTTCGAAGCGCTGGGGGACCCGCATCGGCGGCAGATCCTGGGCTTGCTCCGCGATGGCGAGCAGTCGGTCGGCCAGCTCGCTACATCGATGCCGATCAGTCGCCCGGCGGTGTCGCGTCACCTTCGACTGCTGCGCGATGCCGGGCTGGTAAAGGACCGCGCCGCCGGCACTCGTCGGCTCTACGCGCTCGACGACCTCGGCCCGGTGGCCGTCCGCCAGTACCTCGAGTCGGTCTGGGGGGAGGCGGCAGCCCGGTTCCGCGTCGTCGCCGAGAACACGAGATCGAAGGCGCGATGATCGAGCCGCTCCGGCTGTCCTTTGACGTCGACGCCCCGCAGGATCACGCGTTCGACACGTGGACACGCGCGATCGGTCGATGGTGGCCGGCCGACCACACCCACACCGGTCGGTCCGACCTGCAGATCGTGCTGGAAGGCAGGGTCGGTGGACGGATCTTCGAACGCACGCCCGACGGCCACGAGTGGGACTGGGGCGAGGTGACCGCGTGGGAGCCGCCGGTCCGCCTGGCCTACCTGTGGCATCTCAAGCGCGATCGCGCGGAGGCGACCGAGGTCGAGATCCGGTTCTCGTCGCTGGCCGACGATGCGACGCGCGTCGACATCGAACATCGAGGATGGGAGGTTCTCGGCGCCGAGAGCCAGACGTGGCGCGATCGGAACATGGGCGGCTGGGCGACCCTGCTGCCGCATTATCGGGAGGCCGTCGCGACGGCCAACGGGAAGGAGGAGAGCGCATGACCGGGAGCGGCACCAAAGACGATCCCTGGCAGCTCAAGACGCCGCCGGGCACATCCGATTACAAGATGTGGCGTGACGAGACGTCGGATCCTCCGGCGCTCGTCTGCCAGGTCGGCTCCACGCAGCTCAAGTACCACCTGAGCGCCATCGATGACCTCCACGCGATGCTCAAGGCGCACGGCGACTGGATGGATCTCGGCGCGGCCGATGAGCAGAAGGACGCGACGGCCGGGACGGTCGAGGCGTGGGGTCGCGACCCGAGCAACCCCGTCGGCGGTTGGTACGGGCTGCGGAAGGGTTATCGCGGTCGGTTCGGGATGTACCTGCCACCGCTGCTCGAGGCCCTCGGCAAGGCCGAGTCGACCCACGACGCCAAGAACAACCGGATGCGCGCGATCTGAGGAGGGTGGCCTCGATCGGGCCGCTCCTTCGTCGTTTGGAGCGCACAGTGTGACAAACGGCGGGTGAGCGTTCGGTCCGCGGCTACTCCTTCGCCGCTTGTAACCAGTGATGTTCCACGGGAGCGGCGGCTATCCCGCTCGACGGGGCTAACCCCGTCTAACGCTCGTGACCGAGGGCCTTGGCGCCCGACTCGCCGCTCCACGCACGGGATACCACGGTTGAACCTGCGCGTGGCTGTGTGGATCCACCGCTGAGCCCGGGAGCGAAGGGCGAGATGACGCCTACCACTCCCACGCCCGGGGGTTAGACGAGGTCAGCGGCGGCTACCCCGCTCGACGTCTCGGATTGACTCGGCGCGCTCGGGCCACGCCGTCCCCCGCGGCCGCTGCGGCGAGTGCCTCATCCGACGGTTCTTGGGCCGGCGGGATGTACGGCAGCTCCGTCTGGGACTCGAAGCCGGACATGATGATGCGCCGCAGCTCCGTGTCGATCGCCGGATCCGTATCGACCGGCCGGTAGGCTGCCAGTCGTCGCTCCACCTCGTCGACGGCGCGCTGGTAGGTGTCCTTCCCGCCGGCCTTCAACCAGTTCTCCCGGTTGTCGCGATCGACGATCGCCGACGGCAGATACAGCTCCGTCGGCCAGTGGGTCATCGTGTGCTCGGCCATGATCAGGTGCTGGTCGGTCATGAGCTGGTTGATCAACCCGTCGACCGGCAGATCATCCGCGACGCGCACTTCCCGAACGAACCGGAGCGCCTGCCCACACATCTCGTCGTCGAAGACCAGCTTCGGCAGGTTGAACACGAGCAGGAAGTCGAGCATCCCCGGTCCCGAAACGCTGTTCACACCGGAGAGCGCCGCGATCAGCGCCGAGCCGAACGTCTCCGCGCCGGCCTGCGCATCGAGGATCGGCCCGTCCGACAGGGCCATGTACGACTGGCACGGCAACCCGAGCGACTTGGCGACCGCGACGTAGGCTGCATCGAGTTGGAGGGCCTCGATCGCCGACATCGGCGACGAGGCGATCTTCATGTGGAAGGTCGCCGGCGCCCCGCCGAACAGCACCGGTGCGCCCGGACGGATGATCTGCGCCATCGTGATCCCGGCCAGGACATCGACCGTGTGGAAGACCGTCGCCCCGACCGTCGTGACCGGCGCGATCAGGCCCATCAGCGTGACCGGCACGATCTCGACGGCGATGCCCGCCTCGACGCAGTCGATCAGGTTCTGGCACGAGTCTTCCGAGTAGCGGAAGTTGCCGGTCGCGGTGATCGTGAAGATCGACATCGGGCGGGCGGTGAGGTCGGCTCGATCCGCCCGGAAGAGCTGCATCATCTCGACCATGCGCGGCACGCCGTGCTCGGTGAATGCGCCCGACACGACCGGCTTCCTCGAGTTCGTGAGGACCATGTAGAGCCGCCACGCATCGGAGACTTGGGCCTCGATGTCGTCGTTGGTCGAGAACGCCGTCGCCAGATAGGCGATGTGCTGGAGTCCGTCAGCGAGGCGGACGTACTCGACGAAATCGGTCGAATTCGCGAGGCGCGTCTCGCCGGTCCGATGGTCCAGCGTCTTCAGCCCAGACGAGCCCGGCACGAAGTGGACGCGATCCTCGCCGAGATCCGCATGCGGCGACCCGTCGCGGTCATACAGGGTGAACGACCGCGGCGCGCTGGCGATGGCCCGCTCCACGACCGCACGAGGGAACAGCACGCGACCGCCGGCGTCGGTCGGCAGGCCCGCCTCGAGGAGCCGGCGGCGCATCTCCGGTCCGCGGATCTCCATGCCGACCTCGGCCAGCACACGTTTGGCCTCATCGACGATGCGGTCGATGAGGTCGGGCGAGAGCAGCTCGAGTCTGGGTCGCATCACCCAGCCATGGTCAGGCCGGCCGGGCGTCTACGTCGTCGAGTTGCGCGCGATGATCCGCGGTCCCGGCCGGGCCGATGGGCAGCAGCATGGCTTCGACCTCCTCGTTGGTCGGCGTCATGTTATGGATCCGACGGCCGTGCTCCTGGGCGGCGATGACGAGTTCCTCGAACCGTCCGCTGGCCTCCCAGCCACACGCACAGCGGAGGCTGCGGATCTGGTCGTCGGTCATGGCGTTCTCCTCCCGGGCCGAGTCAGCCCAGCGCCCGGAACGGCTCCGGCACGTATGCAGCGAGCAGCATCTTCCACGGATCATCGAGGGTCTCGGCGACGATCGGGTCGTCCTTGGCCAGCCAGGCCATGTGGCGCAGACCGTGTTCCACGACGGCCGACGTCGCGATGTCCGAGGGCGCGGCGGTAGCCTCGGAGCGGGCCAGCTCGGAACGGGTGATCGGCACGCTCGGCATCTCGCCGACGAGTCCGCTATCGATGACCACCACGAAGCTCAGGATCACGGCGTCGCGGTCGCGGCGCCACGACGTCGAGTGGACCAGCAACGGGTCGCCCACGACATCGCGCACGATGCGATCGACCACCTCGACCGGGTGATCCGTGGCGCCAAGCTCGACGATCCACGGCGCGGCGCCACACGGCCCCGTCAGCTCGAGGTGATCGCCCGACCGCCAGATCGTGAAGATCTCGGCCTGGACCGGGCTCGTGACATCCCAACCCGTCGGGCTGCGGCTCATCGGCTGAGTCTATTGCCCTACGCTACGGGCATGGCCCCCGATCGACCTCGGCGCGCAGCCGACCTTCTCGTCGACTGCCTTGCGGCCGAGGGCTGCGAGTACGTCTTCAGCGTCCCCGGCGAGGAGACGATGGACATCCTCGACGCGCTGTCGCGGCAGGAGGCGGTCCGTCACATCACGACGCGCCACGAGCAGGGCGCGGCGTTCATGGCCGACGTTCATGGCCGGCTCACAGGTCGTGCCTCGGTGGCGATGGGGACGCTCGGGCCCGGCGCCACGAACCTCGTGACGGGCATCGCCGATGCCTACCTCGACCGCGCCCCCATGGTCGCGATCACCGGCCAGGCCGCCTCGAGCAAGCTCCACAAGGAGGCGCACCAGGTCGTCGACATCGTGCGGATGTTCGAGCCGGTCACGAAGTGGAACATGCGGGTCGAACGCATCCGGGCGATCCCCGAGATCGTGCGCAAGGCATTCCGCGTCGCGATGCTGGAGAAGCCCGGCCCGACGCACATCGAGCTGCCCGAGAACCGGGCGGCAATGGCGCCTGAGTCGGGGGACCGGACCCGGCCGCTCGAGCCGCGGCCGACGTGGTTCCCCGAACCGACGGATGAGGCACTGGGGGCGGCGGCGCGGCTGGTCGAGTCGGCATCGCGGCCGCTGATCCTGGCCGGCAACGGCGTGCTGCGCCGGCGAGCGTCGGGGGCGCTGCGC
>DATAFZ010000160.1:0-2489 GCA_036257225.1 Candidatus Limnocylindrales bacterium
CGCCGTGCGGGTCGAACGTAGCGTACAGCAGCTCCTTCCAGAACACGCCGACGATCAGCAGCACGAGACCGCCGAGAGCAGTCAGCGCGATCAAGTCGCTCAGGTCGATCGACAGCAGGTAGCCGAACAGGAAGCTGAACAGGTCGGCGACGTAGCCCTCGATCGTGCTGTAGAGGAACACGCCGAACGCGAAGGTCCCGGCGAACAGCACACCGATCGCGGTATCGGCGCGGATCCGCGCCCGCCGCGTCACGTAGCCGATGGCCAGCGCCGTAGCGACCGCCGCCACGGCAGCTCCCAGGTAGAACGGGATCGCCAGCAGATACGCCGCCACGACGCCGGGAAACGATGCGTGGGCGACCGCGTCGCCGATGAATGCGATCCCGCGCAGGACGACGAACGTGCCGACCACCGCGCACACCGTTCCGACCACGATCGCTGCCAGGAGGGCGCGGACGAAGAAGTCGTAGCCGAGCGGGTCGAGCAGCGCGTCGATCATCGGCGCGTGTCCTCGTGGAAGTGCGGCTCAGGGCCGGAGGCCTGGTCGTGATGGTGGGCGTCGTCGAGCACGACGGCCTGACCGCCGAGCACCAGCAGGTGCCCGCCGTACGTCGCGGCGAGCACGTTCGGATCGAGCACGAGGCTGGCCGGGCCGTGGGCGACGATCCGGCGGTTGACGGTCGCCACTTTCTGGAAGCGCTGCGCGGCGCAGGCGAGGTCGTGCGTCGTCGCGATGACCGTCTTGCCACGACGGGCTTCGGCCTCGAGGAGGTCCATGAGCTCCTCCTGCGTGGTCGGGTCGACCCCGGTCACGGGCTCGTCGAGCAGGTACAGGTCGGGGTCCGCGGCGAGTGCCCGGGCGAGGAACACGCGCCGCCGCTGGCCGCCCGACAGCTGACCGATCTGGACGCTGCGGTGGTCGGCCATGCCGACCTGTTCGAGGGCGTTGGCGACTGCTGCCCGATCCTCCGACCCGGGCCGGCGCAGCGGCCCGAGCGCCGGATAGCGACCCATCATCACGACGTCGCCGACCGTCACCGGGAACGCCCAGTCCACGAGCTCGGCCTGCGGCACGTAGGCGATCCGGCGTGCCTGCCGACCGGGCGGTTCCCCGAGAACCTCGATCCGCCCCTCCCACGGCTGCAGCAGCCCGGCCATCAGCTTGAGGAGCGTGCTCTTGCCGGCGCCGTTCGGACCGACGATCGCGAGGAGCGTGCCCGGTTCGATCGCCAGGTCCACCGTTTCGAGCGCAGCGCGATGGTCGTAGCCGGCGGTGACGCCCGTGAGCCACACCGAGGCATGCGATCGGGCGTGCTCGGGATCGGCGACGGCGCGGTCCTCCAGCGATGGCAGCTGCCGCTCGTCCGGATGGCGGTGGGGATGGTTGTGCGGGTCGAACGGAGCGGTCATGGCTGGAGCGCACCCACGACGCGTTCGATGTCCCAGCGGACCATTCCCTCGTAGGTGTCGGCGGGCGGCCCACCCAGCGAGTCCGTGTAGAGGTCCGTGACGACCGTGATGCCCGCTTCTTCGGCGACGGTTCGGGCGAGCTGCGGGTTGAACTGCGCCTCGCCGAACAGCGCCGTTGCGCCGGACGCCCGGATCGCATCGATGAGGTCGGCGATCTCGCCGGCGCTTGGGTCCTGCCCCGGAGCATCGATGACCGTGCCGACGATCTCGATCCCGTACGCCTCCGCGAAGTAGGGAAAGGCGTCGTGGAAGGACACGATCTTGCGGTGTTCCGCCGGGATCGCGCCGATCTGCTCGCGCGCCGAGTCGTCCAATGCGGTCAGGCGCTCGACATAGGACGCGGCACCGGCCTCGTAGACGCGCGCGTGCGCGGCATCGATTGCGGCAAGCTGCTCGCCGATCCGCTCCACGTAACGGACGGCGTTACGGACGTCCATCCACAGGTGCGGATTGGCCGTCCCGGCCTGTCCGCCGCCCTCGAGGTAGGTCGCCCCTTCAAGGTCCTCGGCGAGCGCGACGATGGGTGCCTGCGAGCCGCTGTCGCGGGCAAGGTCCTCCACCCAGTCGTCGAGCCCGAGCCCGTTCGTCATGACCAGGTCGGCGTCGGCGACACGGGCGATATCAGCCGGCGTCGGATCGAACGTGTGGACCTCGCCGCCGGGCGGCACCAGGCTGCTCACGTTGACGCGCGTGCCGCCGACCTGCCGGACCAGATCGGCGAGGACGGTGGTGGAAGCCACCACGTCGATGGCGTCCGGCGCGGGCGTCGGCCCCCTCGATCCGCCCGCGGCGTCCGGGCCCGAGCAGCCCGCCACGACGATGCCGGCAACCAGGACAGCCAACGTCCGGCGAGTGATATCGAGTCTCAGCGCGGTTCCAGGGATTCGCATGGCGCTCGCCTCGGGCTGTCAGGCGCTGTGGCGGAGGGGAGTGGGCTCGGCAGCTTGGCAGCCGGGGCAGAGTCCGAAAAGCTCCAGCCGATGCTCGGCCACCCGGTAGCCGGTCCGCCGGGCGACCTC
>DATAFZ010000166.1:0-14500 GCA_036257225.1 Candidatus Limnocylindrales bacterium
CGACAAGATGACCGCGCTGTACATCGACGGCGACATGTACATCACGGAGAACGGCGTGCTCGACCGCTATACCTCCGGGAAGAGCGACGCATGGGAGCCCGGGAAGCCCGGCGACGTGCTGCTGCGGCCGAAGACGAACGAGGTCCTGGTCGCTGGGGCGGGCGAGCGGAACTCGGGCCGTGTGTACACCTTCGACCGAGAGAACGCTCGGCTCATCGCCTACGACAAGCGGAGCGGCGACTTCGTCGCCCAGTACCGGCTCGCCGAGGGAGATGGTTGGGTGGACCTGCGCTCCATGTACATCATCGCCGGGGTCGAGGAGGCGCCGGACACCGTGGTCTGGCTGTCGAGCGATACCGTCAACCAGGCAGTCCTCGAGGCCGTGCCGACCACCGACGGCGCCTCCCCCGCGCCGTCCGGTTCGGGCGCGCCGAGCGTTTCGCCGTCGGCCGCTCCCGGCTCGTAAACCCGCCCCGAACGATGTGATCCCGCTCCGCGACGCCAACCCGACCCGGCGAACACCGGTCGTCACGCTCGGGCTGATCGCCGCGTGTGCGGTCGTCTTCGCGGTCCAGGTCGGAATCATGGCCACCGGCGGCGACGCCGCCGTGGGGTCGTTCGTCACGAGGTGGGGGGTCGTGCCCGCCGAGCTCCTCTCGGCTCTGAGCTCCGGCGCGCTGATCTCCCAGGAGACCGCGACGTTGATCACGAGCCAGTTCCTGCACGGCAGCCTGCTCCACATCGGCGGCAACATGCTCTACCTGTGGATCTTCGGGAACAACATCGAGGATCGCTTCGGATCGCTGCGTTTCCTCGTGTTCTACCTGGTCGGCGGCGTCGTTGCCGCGCTCACCCAGGTGGCCATAGCCCCGACGTCGACGATTCCGACGATCGGCGCGTCGGGCGCGATCGCGGCGACCCTCGGCGCCTACCTCGTGCTGTTCCCCCGCGCCCGGGTGACGACCGCGATCTTCCTTGTCTTCTTCTTCCAGCTCATCGACATACCGGCGGTCCTGGTGCTCGGTTTCTGGTTCATCATCCAACTGCTCGACGGACTCGGCTCGCTCGGCGTGAGCAACTCGACCGAGGTCGGTGGCGTCGCCTTCTTCGCCCATATCGGTGGCTTCGTCTTCGGTGCGGGGATCGCGCTTCTTATGCGGCTGGCCGGTGGCGGTGGGCGTCCGCCCCCGCGGGCCGTGGGATAATCGCCGCATGGACGACGGATTGGTCGAGATGATCGTCGAGAGCGTCCGTGTCCACATGCTCTCCAGCCGCCACGTCGTGATCCTCAAGGAGACCGGGCGTGAGCGCTATCTGCCGATCTGGATCGGACCGTGGGAGGCGAGCGCCATCGCGATGCGCCTCCAGGGCCTGACGCCGGAGCGCCCGCTGACCCACGACCTGTTCGCCAGCACCCTCGAGGCAGTCGATGCCCGGGTCGCGAGGGTCATCATCTCGGACCTGGCGGAGGAGACATTCCACGCCCGTCTCTTCGTGGAGCGTGACGGACGTGTCGGCGAGATCGACGCCCGACCGTCGGACGCCCTCGCGCTCGCCGTCAGGGTCGGCGCCCCCATCTTCGCGGTGCCGTCAGTGCTCGACCAGGCCGGCCTCGGTGCCGATGGGGGACTCGGGGAGGAAGGCGAAGGCGAGGGCGAGATGCTCGAGTCGACCGGAGAGCGCATCGTCGACCCGCGGCTCGACGTCTTCCGTGACTTCGTGAACTCGCTCGACATGGACCCCGACACGGAGGGTCGCCAGAGCTAGCAGCCGAGCTACTCGCCGCTGGCGGGCTCCGCGACGATCGGCCGTCCCCGGCGCAGCGAGCGCCCGCGATCGGCCCACATCGCCAGACGCAGGCGCCAGAAATCGCGGACCGCGCGCAGGATGACCTGCGGCTTTGCGCCGGTCGGCGACCCGGCCAGTCGCGGATAGTGCGGGACGCCCACCTCGACGACGCTCCGGCCGGCGGCGCGGAGCTTGATCAGCAGCTCGGCCGAGAAGAAAGCGCCCTCGGATTCGACGTTGATGCCGTCGAGCGCCTCACGCCGGAACAGCTTGCAGGCGCAGTCGACGTCGGTCACCCGCAAGCCGAAGAACACCCGATTCGCGAGGCGGTAGGCGCGGGCGTAGACGGTCCGGACCAGCGGGTCGGCCCGGCGGATCCGATACCCGACGATGACATCGGGCTCATCCGGTCCGGCCAGGCGCTCCGTGAGTCGCGCGATGTCCTCGACCCGGAACTGGCGGTCGCCGTCGGTGAACGCCACCAGATCGAACCGCGCGGCCCCGAAGCCCGACCGCAACGCGGCGCCGTAGCCAAGGTTGGTCGGGTGGTGGACGGCCCGGACGACCCCCGGGTGGCTTGCCGTGAGCTCGTCGGCGAGTGCCTGCGTCCGGTCGCGGGAACCGTCGTTGACGGCGATGATCTCGAACGTCTCGGCGATCGACGGCAGGCTCTCGAGGGCCTCGCTCACGAGGCCCTCGATGTTGGCTTCCTCGTTATGGGCCGGGAAGAAGAACGACAGGCGCGCGACGCGGGTCGGTGGATCGATCACTCGGCGGCCTCTCGCCGGCCCGCGATCCGGGTCAGCACCCGGGCCTCGGTGCCGTCGATGACGTCGAAGACGTAGCGCTCGCGCAGCCCGGCGATCTCCACCGGGTCGACCCGGATCACGTAGACGGGCCGCGTCGGCAGGTTCGCGTCGATCACGTCGTAGATGTCTCCCAGGTTGCGGTCGAGCCGGGTCCGATCGTCGATGATATCGATGTCGGGCCGCCGGCCCTCGACCAGCTGCGCATACCACAGCGGTGTGGAATAGCTCCACCAGCTCACCACGATGGCATCCTGCTTCATGGCCAGCATCGCCTGATCCACCCAGCGTCGGGCACCGTCCTGCTTGCTGCGGTCGACCGACTCGAAACGGGACGGGACCGCGACGGCCGTCGGCACGAGCAACAGGGCGGCGAGTGCGGTGGCGATGACCGGATGCGGTCGGCGGCGGTCCTCGGCCGTGAGACCCGCGATGACCGCCAGTCGCTCGGCCAGGATGGCAAGCCAGGTCCAGCCGACCAGCACGGGTCCGAGGTAGTAGCGCTCGATCATCGCGTTGACGTATGACGCCGCGAAGAAGCACGTGATCGCCACGGCGGCGCCCGTCAGCAGGGCATAGGTCGGACGGCAGATCACGGTCACGCCGAAGGCCAGCGGCAGCAGCGCGGCAAGGGGCCCATAGGCGTCGACGGTCAGGCCGACGAGGGCCCCGAATTTGGCGGGCAGGTCGTCGAACGGGCCGACGAGGCTGCCGCGGAACTGCTCCGCCAGCGCGATGTACCAGAACCCATCCCATGTATCGGGCCGGCCGTAGACGAGCGTGCCGGGTGTCCACAGCGGGCCGGCGCGCAGCGGCAGCTCCAGGTAGACCAGCGCGACGGTCAGGATCGCCGTAGCCGCGCAGCCCGCGATGAGCCGCGGCCGGCGGAGGACGGAGGGATCGACCGCCGCCACGTACAGGGCGATCGGGGGCGCCAGCAGCAGCGTCAGTGAGTGGTTGCCGGCGGCAAGGCCGAACACGACCGCGGCGGTCACGAGCGTGCGGTCGCGTCTGACGTCCTCCCACGCGACGAGCAGGCGAAGCAGGATCGCGACGAACGCGAGGTGCAATGCGTGGGCCTCGGCGTGGGTGGCGTTGTCCCATACGATCCCGGTCAGCGCCAGGCCGAGACCAGCCAACACCCCGAGCGGCACGGAACGGGTCAACGCACGCACCAGGTCGACGGTCACGGCGGCTCCGACGGCCACGCTGAGGGCCGCGAACATGTTCATCCGCAGTGCGGGCTCGCCGAACGGGCTGAGCACGAGGTTGGCAACCCAGCCAAGCAGCACGTAGGTCGGGTAGCCGGTCGGGTGCGCGGTCCCAAGGACCGGCGCAACGACCTGGAGCTCGGCCGTGTCCCAGTAGCCGAGGCCGGGCATCATGGCGAGCCGCGCCGCCACGAACGCGACGACGCCGACGAGGACAGCCGGCAGCCACGACACGATCGAGCGGATCACCCTGTCACCACCCGAGCAGGCGGCCCCACATCACGCCCCACCAGTTGATCGCCACGGAGACGACGATCAGGCCCACGGCGAGCGGCATCGCCCAGCGCGGCCGCGGCGCGCGGTCGACGAGCCGCGCGAACCCCAGTGCCATCAACACGAGCGCGAACGGTACCGTGTCGTTGCTGAACCGGTAGCCGAACTGGACCCAGCCCTGGCTGAAGTGCATGAGGTTGGCGACCGTGATCAGGGCGATCGCGACGAGCGACGCCACGACGATCCGGCGCCGGTTTCGATCGAACAGCGCCGGGATGGCCAGCAGGTACGCCGGGCTGGTAAGCAGCACGCTCATCCCAACGTCGCGCGGCAGCGCCAGCGGACAGCGGCGATCGAACAACGCCCGGCTCGCGCCGGGCGCCGTGCACAGCGGCTCATCGAGGTACCCGAGTGTGTCGCGGAGCCGATCGGGCAGGATCTCCGGGCCTGCGAACAGCATGATGGCCAGGTTCTGGGGGAGGTAGCGCGGGTCCTCGGCCGCCCAGTCGCGGTGGTAGCCGAGATCGGTGTACGCGCGGGCCTCGAGCTGGTACAGGTGGTCATAGGCAGGGTGGAAGGCCTGGCCCGTGGACGCGACGTTATAGGCGAGCAGGGCCAGGACCGGGATGGCCGCCCCGATCGCCACGGACCAGCCGCGACGCCACCAGTCCCGCCCCATCGGGCTTCGCCCCGGCCCGACGAGCACGAACAACGGCGCCGCCAGGATGACCGTCAATCTGGCCGTGGCCGCGAGCCCGAGCAGCAAGCCCGCCGCTGACCCGCGAGGATCGAACCATCCACGACGGGGGGCCTCGTCATCCGCCGCCAGCGCGAGCCCCACCGCGAGCATCGTCAGGCCGACGGCCACGATGTGGGCCTGATACCAGGTCGTCGTGTTCTGAGCCGTGTACCAGAACACCGTGCCGAAGGCGAAGAAGATCGTCGTGCCCAGCCGCACGACGGTCGCTACCCGCAGGCGGCCGATCATCCAGCAGCAGATCGCCACGTCGACGGCCGCCAGCAGCGTGAACAGCAGCTGGTCGTCGGCTTCGAGGCCGTACGCGGCCACGAACGGGATGAGCAGCAGCGCCGGCAGCGGCGGGAACGGGATCAGTCCTCGATCGATGCCGTCGATCCGACCGATGGGCAGGACGTCCTGGAAATACCAGTTGCCGATCCGCTCGGCAGTCGTCGCGACCGGGTAGCGGATCGCAGCCTGGCCCTCCAGGAACGCGGCGGCCTGCCATACGAAATGGTCGTAGAAGCGGTCGACGTAGGTCAGTCGATACACGCCGAAGGCGGCGAGAGCCAGCACGACACCGGTGGCGACCACCAGGACGGTGTCGATCGTCCCGCTCGTCGTCGAGCCGGCTCCGGGGTCGCTCCGGTGACCCTGTGCTACGCTCAGATCCACCTTCCACGCTCGTGCAGGAGCCGATCTCCCCGGTGACTGGCCCCCGACCCAGCGCGCCCGAGCGAGGCACAGGAGCGCCGCCTCGGTCGACCGGGACGCAGGGGGCCGTCGGCGCGGTCCTGATCACCCTCGCCCTCGGACTCGCCCTCCGGCTCATCCTTTTATACCTGCTCCCGGGCTCCGGCTTCGATGCCGACCTGGTGTCGTTCCGCTTCTGGGCGGACGACCTGGCTCGCAACGGACTCGCCGGCTTCTATCAACGCGATTTCTTCCACGACTACACGCCCGGCTACATGTACGTCCTGTGGGTCGTGGGGTCGGTCGGGCGAGCCCTCGGCGGCATCGGCGACCTGATCAAGATCCCGCCCATCCTGGCGGATCTCGGACTCGGCTATCTCACCTGGTCGATGATCCGCGAGCTTGGCGGACGGGAGCGGCTCGCGCTCCTGGGCGCGCTCGTCGTGATGATCAACCCGGTCTTCTGGTTCGACAGCGTCGTGTGGGGCCAGGTCGACTCCGTCGGCGTGCTGTTCCTGATGCTCGGGCTCCGTGCGCTCTGGCGGGACCAGCCCGAGCGCGCTGCGATCTTCACGGTCATCGCCGCGATCGTGAAGCCACAGCTCGGCATCCTGATCCCGATCGTGGCCATCGTCACGATCCGGCGCGCCATCCGGCCGGCCGCGTCTGCGCGCGACGAGCCTGCGCGCGCCGCTGCGCCAACCGACGGTCGACTCGCGCGGTGGGAGGCGCGCACCGACCATCCCGTGCGGATCCTGACGACCGGGCTGGCCGGGTACCTGACGGCCCTTGTGCTATGCCTGCCGTTCGGGCTGACCGTCCTGGAGCTTACGCCGCAGGCACCCTTCCTCGCCTCCGGCCTGGTCGACCAGATCGCCATCGCGGGCGGCGGCTATCCATATCTCACCGTCAACGCCTACAACGCCTGGGCGCTCGTCCAGAGCGATCTCGGCGTCAGCCTCGCGAACGGCGGGCAATGGGTGTGCGACGCCGCGTCCATCCCGGCGGAGCGGTGTGGCGCCGGCTTCGCCCAGTTCGGCGCGGTCCCGGCGGTCGTCGCGGGGGCCGCCGTGCTGATCCTGGTGATCGTCTCGGTGCTCTGGGCGGTGTGGCGGCGCCCCGACCGCCTGACCATCCTCGTCGGCGTGGCCGTGCTCGCGATCGCCTTCTTCGCGGCGCCGACGCGTGTCCACGAACGCTACGGATTCCCGTTCTTCGCCATCGGCGCGATCCTGCTGGCGATCTCGCCGCGCTGGCGGTTCGCCTATGTCGTCCTCGCCGTCGCGACGTTCGCCAACATGTACGTCGTCCTCACGACGATCTACCCGCCGAAGGATCCGGGGCTGAACCCGGTCCGCGACTGGCTGGCCATCGGGCCACTGATCCGCTCCGAGCTCGGGGTGATCGCCATCTCCCTCATGCACACGCTCGCGTTCGCGTGGGCCTGGCTGCAGCTCCGACCGGCCGCCCGGCGGCGACTGGACGACGAGCTCGCCGCGGCGTCGACCGCACCCGACATCCCGGACGCCATCCCCGACCGGCCACGGCCGATGATCGAGCCCGGGGGCGCCGTGGCGCTGGCACCGGCCCCGGTGGTGATGCCGACGTGGTCGGAACCCGACCGCTTCGACGAGATCGGCGCGCGGGCGTGGCTGGGCGACCGCCTCGGCGCGGCGCCGGTGCGGGCCGACCGGAGCCGGACCCTCGCGTCCGAACGCGGTGGGCGACTCGACCGACTCGACGTCTGGCTGCTCGTCGTCGTCATCCTGGGCACGCTCGGGATCCGCCTGTTCCGGCTCGCCGAGCCGTACCAGATGCACTTCGACGAGGTCTACCACGCGCGGACGGCCACGGAGTTCCTGCAGGCGTGGCGCTACGGCGATTCGCACACGATCTACGAATGGACCCACCCGCACCTGGCCAAATACGTCATGGCCGGCGGGCTCGTGCTGTGGGGTGGGGACCACGTCGAGGCGACGGGTCGTCTCGAGGACCCGGTGCGCGCGGCGGCCATCGAGCACCGCCGCGATGATCCTGCGGTCGGCCGGACCGGCGAACGACTCCATATCGCGACCGGGCAGGAGGTACGGACCGAGGACCTCCGCACGCGCCGGACGGTGGCCCGGTTCGACGCGCCTGGGGTAAGCGCGCTCGCGATCGACCCGAGCCAGCCGCGCCTCGTGTTGGGCAGCGACGACGGGGCGATCTCGACGGTCGAGCTCGACCTGATCGGCCCCGGAGCGTCGGACGGCGGCATCGAGCCGGTCCACCTGGCGTCGACCGCGCATCCGGTGGAGCACCTGCTGGTGACGGATGAGGGGACGATCCTCGCCGCCTCGGACCTCGAGGTCACGGCCATCGACGGCGTGACCGGCGCGATCCTGGGGACCGCGGAGTTCGCGGGGATCGCCGACCTGTCGACCGCCGGTTCCGGCCCGGTCGTGCGGGGCGACCCGGCACTGATCGAGGACCCCGGGGCGGTCGCCGACGTGCTCGTCGAGCTCATCGGGGGCGACCCGCTCGACTACGAATCGCGGATCGCCAATGCCGAGCCCGACGCCCTGGTCGTGTTCGGCAGCCCGGGCGATGACGAGACCCGCTCCGAGATCGATGCGGCGATCGCGGACGGGCGGCTCGCCGGACTCGAGATCGTCGACCAGCCGCGCGCCGCCGTCGCGACATCGGAAGGCGTGTCGTTCATCGATCCCTCGAACGCGGACACGTCCTCGACCATCGCGATGGACGGTGGGGCGCACGGCCTCGGGCTCGTCACCGGGCTCGACGACACGAAGCTGTATGTCACGACCGGCTCGGCCGCCGATCCCGAGTACCGCGTCGTGGTGGTATCCGGGGAGGACGCTGCCGACGGTCCCGAGGACAAGGGCGGGCATCCCCTGCCGGGCGTCGGGTCCAGGGTCGCGTATGACCCAGCCAGCCAGCAGGTGCACATCCTCGGCCGAGCGCCCGCTTCCGCCGCCGACCCCGCGTCGAGCGGTTGGACGGTGTACGTCATCGAACCGCACGCGAACGCGGTCTACGCGGACGCCGCGCTGCCGGACGGATTCGACCCTGTGGCGTGGGCCATGGACGTCGAGCCCGAGTACCAGGCCGACGACCGCCAGCAGCTGCTCGTGCTGGACGCGGCAGGCGCGACCGCCTCGATCGACGTCGGCTCGCACGCCTTCGCGTGGCGGCTCCCGGGCGTCATCGCAGGGGTGCTGATGGCGGCTTGCCTCTACCTCCTCGCCCGCATCCTCTTCGCGCGCCGGAGCGTCGCGATCGCGGTCGGCGGCCTGGCCATGGTCGAGGGCATGTTCTTCGTCCAGTCGAGGATCGGCATGAATGACGCGTACGTCGGCCTTTTCATCGTCGCGGCCTACACCGTGTTCGCCGCGGTCTGGACCGGCTGGTGGCGTGGCCGTGCCGCGTTCTGGCTGGCGATGCCGCTGATCGGCGTGCTGCTCGGCCTGGCGCTCGCGTCGAAATGGGTGGCCGCCTACGCGATCGGCGCCCTGGTGCTGCTGCTGCTGATCCGCAGCGCGCTCGGGCGCGTCGTGGCGATCCTCGGCCTGATCGCGCTCACCGGTGTCCTGGGCTACATGGCGATGGCGGTCGAGGCCGGCCAGGGCTTCGGCAACCTGCCGTTCCTGGTCATCATGATCGGCCTCACCCTGCTCGCGGTCGTGGTCGCGATCTTCCACCCGATCGCCTGGACCGACGAGGAGATGTGGCTGGCGCTCATCGCGCCGAGCGCTGTCGGCGCGGTCCTGTTCTTCGGTGCGTTGACCGTCGGGCGGCTCGACGAGCCGATCGTGATCGGCCCCGTGTCGGTGACGCCGCTCCTGGCGGCGATCGCTGCCGCGCTGACGTCGGTCGCGGTGTACCTGGCGTTCCGGCTGGGCGGCCTCCTGGGCTACGGCCCGCTCAAGCCGCCGCCAGGCCGCGACGACCCGCAGCGCTACCTGGATCCGCCGGATCCTGCCCCGACGGGCTGGCTCAGACCCGGCTGGCTGCTGGGACTACCGCTGGTCTGGGCGACCGTCTGCCTGGTGGCCATACCGCTCGGCCTGTACGTCGTCTCGTATCTCCCGTGGACGGCGATCGAGAACCACCGACTGTGGGAGGGTTTCCCCGCCGAGCACAGCGGCCAGACGCTGGTCGAGCTGACCCGGAGCATGTACGACTATCACAACGGGTTGACATCCCCTCATCCCGCCTCGTCGCCGTGGTGGGCCTTCCCCTTCGACCTGAAGCCCGTGTGGTTCTTCCAGGAGGGCTTCGCCGGAGACACCAGCGCCGCGATCTACGACTCCGGCAACCTCGTGATCTGGTGGCTCGGCATCGTCGGGCTGGTCTTCGTCGCGATCATGGCCTACCGACGACGCTCGCCGGCGCTCGCGCTGATCGCGATCGGTTTCGCCGCCCAGTGGGTGCCCTGGGCGCGCATCGACCGCGCGGCCTTCCAGTACCACTACTACACGGCATTACCGTTCGTGATCCTGGCGCTTGCCTACCTGGTCGCCGAGTTGTGGCACGGGCCGTCGCGGCGCACCTGGCTGGCGGTCCGGCTGGCCGGTGCCCTGGCGGTCGTGGCCCCTGCTGCGATGTGGCTGTTCTCGCGCCCGCTGTGCTGGCTTGCCGGCGTATCGATCGCCAACCCGACCTCACCGGCATGCCCGGCGGTCATCCCGGACTTCGTGCTCACGTACCGGACGGCGGCGCTGCTCATCGTGGTGGTCGTCGGCGCGATCGCGCTGGCCCGCGGGATCGGTGCCCTCCAGCGGTCCACGGAGGTCGACGACGGTCGCTCCCGCGAGACGATGCGGGGTGTGCTGCTCGCCGCCACCGTCGTCGCGGTCGGGCTCGCAGCCACGGCCTTCGTGCCGGACACGCCGATCCTCACCTGGCGCGGCATCCCGGTCGAGCCGATCGCCCTGCTCGTCACGCTGCCCTTGCTCTACCTGGCCGGTCAGGTCATCGCGGCACGGGACGCCCGGCGGTTCGTGCTGGGTCTCGGGGTGGCGGCCGTGGCGTGGTTCGTGGTCTGGTATCCGAACCTGGCGGCGCTGCCGCTGCCATCGACCGTGGTGAACGCCTACCAAGGCTTCCTGCCGACCTACCTGTACGCGTTCCAGTTCCCGGTCAACACCCTGCAGCGGCCGACCGTCTCGCTGGTGAGCCCGGTGCTGCTCGCACTTACGCTGGCGATAGCCGCGACGTGCCTCGTCGTCGCCTACTCGGCCTCGGTCTGGCGGCTCGCGCTGGCCGAGTCCAGAGCGATGGCGGGTTCGGGCGGCGGGCGCGGGGCAGGCGGCTCGGTCGCGTCGTCCGGCTCCGAGGAGGACACCACCGGCCTGGCGCGGACCGGCGGCGGCGCCTGAGGGGTCTCGGCCCGAAAACCCTCGGGTAGCGAGCCGGACGCCGCCAGCCGGCGGATCACGAACCCGTAGTAGTCCTCGACCTTGGCCGTGACGCGCGGCCACGAGAACTCCTCGGCGCGCGCCTGTCCGGCCGCACCCATCTGTTCACGCAGCGCCGCGTCGCGCAGCAACTTGTCGATCGCGATCGCCAGCTCGCGCGGTTGTCGCGGCGGCACGAGCAGGCCCTCGCGACCCCGCCGTACGACGCCCTTGTAGCCATGGATGTCGGAGCAGACGATCGGTGTCCCCGCCGCCATCGCCTCGAGCAGGACGATGCCGAACGATTCGCCGCCGGTGGCGGGTGACGCGAAGACGTCGGCCGTGCGGTAGAGCTGGGCTTTCTCCGCGTCCGAGACCCGCCCCAGGAACTCGACGCCGTTCAGGCCACGGGTGGCGACGTAGCGCCGGGCCTCGCGTTCCTGCGGACCCGAGCCGACGATCAGGAGGCGCTGCTCGGACCCGGTCCTGCGCAGGATGCGCTGCGCCTTGAGCAGGTCGAGCAGCCCTTTGCGCGGCTCGTGCCGACCGACGAACAGCACGTTCGGCGTACCGTCCTGCCAGCGCGCGATCGGGACGGCATTGGCGAACCGCGCGACGTCGACGCCGTTGGGGATGACCTTGTAATCGCCGGGGAAGAAGCGGTCGATGAAGTGGCGGGCGGCCGCGCTGACCGCGATCCGACCGTGGAGCCGCGTGGCGTAGCCCCGCAGTGCGCGGCTACCGAACTCGTAGGACGGCGAGAAGCCGGCATACGCGTGGAAGGTCGCGATGTTGACGCTGGTGGACTCGCGCAGCAGGAACAGCGACAGGAACGGCACGAACGGCTCGTGGAAGTGGAGGACGTCGAATCGCTCGCGCTCCAGCATCGATCCGATCTGGCTCAGGTAGCGCGGTGAGAACGTGAGCGTCCCGACGGACGCGTTGATCGGCACCGAGAAGCCCACGCCGAGCCGGATGATGTCGCCCTCCGATGCGCGTTGGGGGCCGTGGCTGGCGGTCAGGATGCGCACGTCGTGGCCGCGCTGGCGCAGGCCCCGGTACAGGAATTCGACGTGCTGCGCGACCCCCCCGCCGGCGGGGTAGTTGTACGGGCAGACGAGGCCGATCTTCATGGCCGTTCGTCCGTCCCGCGGGCTGGACCGGGCTCGTAGCGCGGAGGTCGAGCGCGGCCGCCGGGGTAGCCGTGGTCGCGACCAGTGCCCGTCCGCCCGACGCGTCCACGGACCTCGTCGCGCGCGTCGATGGCTCGTTTGCGCAGCTGCTGACCGAACACCCCGACCTGTCCGACCGCCCCGTGGAACGACCCTCCGTGCTCCGTGGCACCGGCGGCGATCGCGGCGCGCAGGTCATCGGCTGTCCGGCCGGGGAAGGTCGTCCAGCCCTGCCCGATGGCGGCGAGCGCATGCGCGTCGCTGTTCCCGATGTGGGCCAGTCCATGATGGTCGGCAAACCGCACGACACGATCGTGCCACGGCCGCCCGAGCGCCGTGGGGTTGAACGTCTCGATCGCGTCGGGCCTGACCGCGCCATGGGGATCGTCGAGGAGCCGGCGCAGGACGAAGCCCTGTGCGCACAGCGGATACGGGACGAGCGGATGCGCAGGGATGGCGATACCGCCCGCCTCGTGGACCTCGGCGATCGTGCGACCGAGCGACCGGTACGGCCGGATGCGTCGCTCGATGAACAACGCCAGCAGGTGGCCGCCCAACGTGGTGACCTCCTCACCCACGACGACGTCGACGGGGAGGCCACGATCACGGGCGATGGCCCGCCCCGCGATCGCCGCATCGATGCGCTCGTGGTCCGTGATGGCGATGACATCGAGGTCGCCGCGCGCCGCGACATGCTCGACGATCGCGACGACATCGGCGACGCCGTCCGATGCGACGGTGTGGATGTGCAGGTCGGCGCGGCCTTCTTGCTCCGTCATGGCCGGGACGGGGCGGCCGCCGAGACCGGCTCCGTCGCGTCTCGAGCAGTCGATCCCGCGAGGTCCGGCCAGATGGGGAAGAACACCGCCCACCACTGCTCCGGGGCGTCGGCCACGACGCGCTCGAAGGCGCGCGCGATCGATGCCGTGGTAGCGGTCGCCCGCTCCCGGCGTGATCCGTCGGCGGCGACGTCGACCGGCTCGAGCCGACCCAGGTAGCGACCCGGAGCCGAACGCCGGACGGCGGCAACGTAGGCCGGCGCCCCCGTCTCGATCGCCAGCAAGGCGGGCCCCAGTGGCAGCCTGGCCGGCGCCCCGAACAGCTCCGTCAGCGTGCCGCCGCCGGTAAGGTCCCGGTCGCCCACAAGCCCCACGCTGGTCCCCTCCCGGAGCGCGGCGGTCAGCTCCCGGCGCGCCTCGCGGAGACCGACGATCCGCACGCCGACGGAGCCGCGTGTCCGCACGAACCACTCCTGCAGCTCGGGGTCGGCCAGGGTCTCCATCGGTGCGACCGCCCGACCGACCCGGGAGGCCAGAAGCAGCGCCGGTAGCTCGAGGGCGCCGAAATGGAGGCCGACGAAGATCGAGGCGCGGCCCGGCGTGAACGCTTCGTCGACCGTGTCGGTGGTCTCGACGACGATCCGCGACCGCACGTCCGATGGGCGGAGCGCGGGCGTGCGCGCGACCTCCAGGTAGTAGCGCGCGGCGTGGCGGTAGGCGAGCCGCACCAGGCGTTCGAGTGCCCGCGGGTCGGTCGCGGCGGTGCGGGCAAGCGCGGTGCCGGTCTCGTGTTCGTCGAGCCATGCCGCGACCCGGCCCAGGTTGCGCCGCGCCTGGGCGGCACGCGCCGGCGTCGCGCGGTACCAGAGGTCACCGCCGAGCTCAGCGAACGCGGTGAGCGGGCGCTCTGGCAGGCGGCAAGCCAGCCAGGAGGCCGCCCGCAACGCGCGGCCACGGAGTCGCTGCCCGAGACGGCGCACGATCAGGCGAACTCGGGCGCCGGCCCCGGATCGGGCACGCCCGCCTGCATCAATGTGGCGCGTCGCTCGAGGTCCGCCGCCTCCTCGGGGCTGATCGGCCACATCGGCTTGAAGCTGTACCACTGGTCCGGGGCTGCCGCGATCGTGGCGGCGAGGGCGTCCGCCAGCGCCTGGGTCGCCCGATACAGCTCCGCCGGATCCGTGGACGTGACGTCGATCGGGCCCGGCCACGATACGTGGAACGTGTCGTCCGGCTGGCGTCGGATCGTGATCGGCAGGAGGCGCGAGCGCGTCTTGGCCGCGAGCGTGGCCGGCCCGGCAGGCAGCGCGGTCCAGGCGCCGAACAGCCGCACGGGGATCCCGTCCGATCGATAGCCCCAGTCGATGAGGAGCCCCAGCATCTCGCGTCGGTGCAGCACCCCGAAGATCGCGCGCAGGTTGCGCCACGCGATGATCGAAACACTCCAGGCCTCCCGCTGGCGCCGGAGGATCTCGAAGATCTCGGGGAACGACGAATCGTCGGCCACGACGCTGATCGGCATCCCGTGATCGGCGATCGCCGCGGCGACCGCCTCGTTGCTGCCGACATGGCCGACGGCCAGGATCATCCCACCGCCTGGGGCCTCGCGCCACAGACGGCGTACCTCGTCGACATCCAGG
>DATAFZ010000009.1:0-8413 GCA_036257225.1 Candidatus Limnocylindrales bacterium
CCTCCTCGTCAAACGCGACCTCGACTGGTCGCCACGGCCGGCGACATCGGGCGGACCCGCGGTCGTGCTCGTGGTCGGCGTCAACGGCACGGGCAAGACGACGACGATCGGCAAGCTCGCCGCTCGCTACCTCGGCGAGGGTCGGACGATCATCCTGGCGGCCGCCGACACGTTCCGCGCCGCCGCCATCGATCAGCTCACCATTTGGGCCGATCGCGCCGGCGTGCCGGTGATCGCCCACGCTCCGGGTGCGGATCCTGGGGCCGTCGTCTACGACGCGCTCGACGCCGCAGTCGCGCGCAAGGTGGACATGGTCATCGCCGACACCGCCGGCCGGCTCCACACGAAGTCGAACCTCATGGACGAGCTGACCAAGATCCGGCGGATCGTCGACAAGCGCCTACCAGGCGCCGAAGCCGAAACGCTGTTCGTGCTGGACGCGACCACCGGCCAGAACGGGCTCGCCCAGGCGAAGGCCTTCCACGACGCAGTCGGACTGACCGGGATCGTGCTCACCAAGCTCGACTCGACCGCCAAAGGCGGCATCGTCTTCGCTATCGAGGACGCGCTCAAGGTGCCCGTCCGGTTCGTGGGAGTGGGGGAGGGGATCAACGACCTGCTTCCGTTCGACCCCGACGCGTTCGTCGACGCGCTGTTCGCTGACGGTCAGGCGCCGACCGGCTGATCGCGCTCGACGTCGAGGGCGACTTCGGCGGGTGTGCGCTGGTCCATCACAGGGAGCTCTCGCAAGTAGCGCACGGGCGACCAGAACAGGATCGCGGCTGCCAGTAAGCCGCCGAGCGGGGCGAGGAACGACGTGAGCCGCAGCCCTATGACCTCGGCCAGCAGCCCGGCGCCGATCGTCGCCGCCAGCTGCGCGCCCGCCGAGGCAACCTGGAACGTGGACGTGACGCGGCCCAGCTCGCGGTCCGGGACCAGCGACTGTCGGACGGACGTCTCGGTCACGTCGTAGACGGTCACGGCCGAGTCGGCCACGAGCTGCTGCCAGAGCAGGAACGCCACCGCAACCAGCGGCATGCCGGCGGGCGCCAGGGGGATGAACAGATTGCCGAGCGCTGCGAGTAGCATCGCCGCGATCGCGACCGGTCCAACGCCCCAGCGCCGGGTCGACCGGGTCGCCACGAGTGCCCCGATGAACGACGACGCACCGCCCACGCCCGCGATGACACCGACCAGTGCCGGACTGACGCCAAGCTCATCGAGCGCGAACAGGAACCACGTGGCGCCGAACACGCCCCACAACATCGACATCAGCATCTGGGCGCCGACGAATGCGCGGAGCACCGGGTTCGACCGCACGATCCGCAGCCCGTGGCGGATCTCGTCGAGCACCGGCTCGCGTTCGGATCGCGGTGGCGGCGGCGCCTCAGGCCGCCGGACGGACAGCAGCAGGATGGCAGAGACGAAGTACGTGATCGCATTGATCACGATCGTGATCGGACCGGTCAGCAGCTGGACGAGGAATCCGCTGATCCCGAAGCCGGCGAACTCGGCGACGGACCCGCTCGCCGCCAGCGCGCTGTTCGCCTCGACCAGCCGCTCGCGTTCGACGATGGTCGGCAGATAGGCGTTGTCGGCCGCGTCGAAGAACGTTGTCAGCACCGCGGCCAGCGCCGCGACCGCGATGAGCTGCCACAACGCGAGCGTGCCGAGCACGAACGAGATGGGGATCGAGCCCAGCAGGACCGCCCGTCCGAGGTCCGCCCAGATCAGCACGGGCCGTCGCCGCAGTCGATCGACCCAGGCACCGGCCACGAGGCCGACGACCAGCGCCGCCGCGACGTCCATGCTGCGCAGGACGGCGACCTCGATCGGTCCGGCGCCGAGGGTCAGGATCGCGACCAATGGGAGCGCGATGCGGGTGATCAGCGACCCGAAGATCGAGATGCTCGCCGCCGCCCACACCCGCACGAAGGCGTGGTTCTGCCAAAGGGGGGATGCGAAGGGATTGCGCACGAAGGGCGCAGCATAGCCGCCGCGGGTCGCCCGCTGACCGGACCATCGTCACGGGACGCGCGTGAAGGGACCCTGCGTTACACTGCCCCCGCCTCGATGCGTCAGAACCCGCGCATCACCCGACCGGACGCCGCGCGAGTCGCGACGACGGTCGGTCAACCACCTCGACCGGAGTCCTGATCCGACCGTGTTCGACACCCTCAGCGAGCGCCTGCGCGCGACGCTCGGCACCCTGACCGGCCGCGGCCGGATCAGCGAGGCCGACGTCGAGGCCGCGATGCGCGAGGTCCGGCTCGCGCTGCTCGAGGCCGACGTCAACTTCAAGGTCGTGAAGGACTTCGTGGCGCGGGTCCGCGAGAAGGCGATCGGTCAGGACATCCTCCAGAGCCTGACCGCCGGGCAGGCCGTCGTGAAGATCGTCCACGACGAGCTGGTGGAGCTGCTCGGGACCGGGGACCGTGTCTTCCACCTGTCAGGGAGCCCCGCCGTCGTCGCGATGGTCGGGCTGCAGGGATCGGGCAAGACGACCAGCACGGCCAAGCTGGCCCGCCATGTGATCAAGCAGGGCCGCCGCCCGCTCCTGGTCGCCGCCGACCCGTACCGTCCCGCGGCCGCCGACCAGCTCGAAACGCTCGGGAAGCAGCTCGACGTTCCGGTCTATCGAGCGCCCGTCGGTACGTCGGTCCCCGACATCGCCCGCCAGGGCGTCGACGCCGCCAGGCGCCAGACACGTGACGTCGTGCTGCTGGACACCGCGGGTCGGCTCAGCGTCGACGAGGAGCTCATGGCGGAGATCGCCGCGGTCAACACGGCAGTGCGACCCGTCGAGACCCTGCTCGTGGTCGATGCCATGACCGGCCAGGAGGCCGTGGCCGTCGCGCAGGCGTTCGTCGAAGCCGTGCCGGTCACCGGTCTCGTGCTCACGAAGATCGACGGCGACGCTCGCGGCGGCGCCGCACTCAGCATCTCGGCGGTCACCGGGGTCCCGGTCAAGTTCCTCGGCACCGGCGAGAAGACTGACGCGCTCGAGCCCTTCCACCCTGATCGCCTCGCCGGGCGGATCCTCGGGATGGGAGACATCCTGACGCTCGTCGAACGGGCGCAGGAGACGTTCGATGTCAAGCAGGCCCAGCAGATGGAGGAGAAGCTCCGCAAGTCGAGCTTCACCCTCGAGGACATGCTCGACCAGCTCCAGCAGGTCCAGAAGATGGGCCCGATCGGCCAGCTCGTTTCGATGATCCCGGGCATGGGCACCATGGCCGGCGAAGCCCAGGCCGCCGTCGATCGCGGCGACCTCAAACGGACAGAGGCGATCATCCGGGCGATGACCCCGGCCGAACGCCGCGATCCGACCATCCTCACAGGCTCGCGCCGTCGCCGCATCGCGGCGGGCGCGGGCACGAGCCTGCCGGAGGTCAACCGGCTGGTGAAGCAGTTCGGCGAGATGCAGAAACTCATGAAGCAGCTTTCCGGAGGTGGTCGGCGCGGCGCGCTCGGCAACCTCGTAGGGGGCCGGCGCTGACCGCCGGAGGAGACCACGCGATGACCGATTTCGACCGCCCGACGTCCGACCCGTCGACCACGCCCCCGGCGAACGCCGTGGATACCGACACGACGGCAGTGCCCGTCGCGACATCCCCGGCCCAAGCCCCGACCGCGACCGACGACCGGCCGCGCCAGAGCCGTGCCAGATGGATCGCCGCCGCAGGCGCGATCGGGCTGGTCGTCCTCGTGACTGCGCTGGCGACGCTCGTCCTGACGAGCTCGACGCCGACGTCAGTGGTACTCGGCTACGTGCCGACCGATAGCGTCGCGTACGGCGAGGTCCGCCTCGACCTGCCCGGCGATCAGCGCCAGAAGGTCGGCCAGTTCCTGTCGAAGTTCCCCGGCTTCGCCGATCAGGCGGCGCTCGAGACGAAGCTCGACGAAGTCCTCGACCGACTCGTCTCGGAAGGCAGCCAGGGCAAGCAGACGTACAGCCGTGACGTGAAGCCGTGGTTCGGCGGCCAGCTCGCGTTCGCCATGGGGCCGATCCCGACCATCGACCCGAGCGCAGCGCAGGCGGCGGCCAAGGATGCCCGCGGCGTACTGCTGATGACGGTCAAGGACGAGGCGCTCGCACGGTCGTGGTTCACCTCGACGTTGAGTCAGACCGGCGTGACCGGAACGTCCGAGACCTACAACGGCGCCGAGCTGACGCTGTTCTCGAAGCCCGATGCCACGACCGCGCAGGCGGCATTCACGATCGCCGGCGGCAAGGTGGCGATCGTCGGCGACGTAGCGTCGGTCAAGGCCGCGGTGGATACGAAGGGGACCAGCCCACTGGCGCGAAGCGAGGGCGTCGCGGCGGCCCAGGCCGCACTCACGGGCGACGATCTGGGGTTCATGTTCCTCGATACGAAGGCCCTGTTCGAGGCCTCGACGCAGCTGACCGAGTCGCTGCCATCGGCACCGCCGCTGCTCGACGAGGTCGCCGCGCTGCTCCCGGATTGGACGGCCATGCGCCTCCGTGTCGAAGGCGATGCGCTGCAACTCGACGGCGTGAGCCAGCACAAGGAGGCCATGCCGGGACCCGATCAGAATCGTGCGAACGGGGTGGCGGCGTTCGCACCGCCGTCGACGATGGCGCTGCTGGCCGGGAACGACGCCGGGGCGTCGGTCCTCGAATGGATCGAGCTGTACCGCGATGAGCCAGGCCTTGCCGACGCCTTCGCCCAGCTCGACCAGGCTGCCGGGATGCTCGGCGGCGTGGACGCGGTGCTGCGCTGGATCGGCGATGCCGGGGTCGTGATCGCCAAGGACGGCGACGGCCTCGAGGGCGGCTTCGTCACGGTCCCGGCCGATGCGGCGGCTGGCCGGCAGCTCCTGACGACGTTGCGGAGCTTCGTCCAGCTCGGCGGCGCCCAGGCCGGCTTAACCATCACTGACGAGCCCTACAACGGCGAGACCATCACCGTGCTCGACCTCGGCGACCTGCGCGACCTCGCCGGTCTCGCGGGTGGTACTGGCTCCCTGCCGACCGACCCGTCGAACCTGCCCTCCGGCCGAGCCCGGATCGCCTATGTGGCGACCGACCAGGTCGTCGCGATCGGCAGCTCGCCTGATTTCATCAAGCACGTGCTCGACGCCGGCTCCGGTGCGTCGCTCGCCGACGATGCCCGCTTCAAGGACCTCGTCGGCCGTGTCGATGCCGAGCACAGCGCGGTCACGTTCCTCGACCTCGCCGCGATGCGCGCCATGGTCGAGGGCGCGATGTCCAGCGCGACGGCGCAGGAGCGTGCCGAGTACGAGGAATCGGTGAAGCCGTTCCTCACCCCGTTCGATGCGCTGATCTCGACTGGTGCCGTGGGCACCGAGGTCGATCGCCAGCACACGCTCATCACCGTGAAGTAGGCGGGATCCCAGCCCGCAGCAACGTCCGAGGAGGGACAGGAGCAAATGGCAGTCCGCATCCGGCTGACGCGCGTCGGCGCGAAAAAACAGCCGACCTACCGGGTCGTCGTGGCCGACGCTCGCAGTGCGCGCGACAGCCGCGCGATCGAGACGATCGGGCACTACAACCCGCGCACCGAGCCGATCGAGCTCAACGTCGATGCCGACAGGGCGAAGGAGTGGCTGGCCAAGGGCGCCCAGCCGTCCGACACGGTCGTCCGGCTGTTCAAGCAGGCAGGCATCCTGCCCGCCGGCAAGTAGGAGCGAACGATGGCAGCGAAGGAACTGGTCGAATACGTCGCGAAGTCGCTGGTCGACGATCCCGACGCCGTCAAGGTCGAGGTGATCGACGAGGACGGCACGACGGTCATCGAGCTCCACGTCGCCGACGACGACATGGGCAAGGTCATCGGCCGCAACGGGAGCGTTGCCAAGGCGCTGCGGACGCTGCTCAAGGTGACCGCGGCACGTGACGGAGAGCCGGTCCAGCTCGAGATCGTCTGAGCCGCAGCGTCCCGTGGCCGACGGCCACGCGCCGACCACGCAGCGGCTTGTCGTGGCGCTCGTCCGGGGCGTCCACGGCTTGCGCGGCGCGGTCCGCGTCGAAGTCCTGACGGATCGCCCGGAGGAGCGCTTCCGCCAGGGTGTCGTCCTGCATCGCGAAGGGTCGGACGAGCCGCTGACGATCGCCTCGGCCGAGCCTGTCGCCGATGGTCCCGGCTGGCGGGTGCGCTTCGCCGAGGTCACCACCCGCGAAGCGGCCGATGGCCTGCGCGGGGCCTACCTCGAGACCACGGTCCACCCGCTCGGCGACCTGGCCCGCGGCGAGGTCTATTGGCACGAGGTGGTGGGCGTGACCGTGCGCGATCTCGAAGGTCGCGATCTCGGCGTCGTCCAGGACGTCTATCGCGTCGCCGAGAACGAGGTGTACATCGTGCGCGGCGAGCCGTTCGGCACGTTCGACCTGCCGGCGGTGCGGGCATTCATCCGCGTCTTCGCCCCGCGTCGCGGGGAGATCGTGGTCGATCCCGAGGCGCTCGACCTCCACCCGCCGAAGTCTCGGCGGACCGATCCGGATCGGCCGCGCGCCCCACGGCGCCGCTCCCGCAGTCCGCGCCCGCCCGAGACGCCGACATGACCCTCGAGATGGATGTCCTGACGCTATTCCCGGCGATGATCACCGGTCCGCTGTCGGAGAGCATCCCGGGGCGGATCCAGGAACGTCGCATCGTCACGATCCGCGTCCACGACCTGCGCGAGTTCGGACTCGGGCGGCACCGGTCAGTCGATGACACGCCCTACGGTGGCGGCGCCGGGATGGTGATGCGGGTCGAGCCTGTCGTGGCTGCGATCGAGTCGGTGCGTCGACCCGAGTCGCTCGTGGTGCTGCTCGACCCGGGTGGCGAGGTGTTCAGCCAGGCGCGCGCCTTGGATCTCGCGGCCCGGGAGCACATCGTGCTGGTCTGCCCGCGCTACGAGGGCGTCGATGAGCGGATCCGGGCGTTCGTCGACATGGAGCTGTCGATCGGCGACTACGTGGTGAGCGGCGGGGAGCTGCCGGCACTCGTCGTCATCGACGCCGTGATCCGGCTGCTGCCGGGAGCCATCGACGAAGCGTCGACGGCCGAGGAATCGTTCAGCGGCGGCCTGCTCGAATACCCGCAGTACACGCGACCGCCGTCGTTTCGCGGCATGGACGTGCCACCGATCCTGACGTCCGGCGATCACGGGGCGGTGGCGTCATGGCGCCACGAGCGGGCGCTCGAGCGAACCCGCGCGCGCCGGCCGGATCTGCTGCCGAAGCAGGCTCCCGAGGAGTAGGCGCACCGGCCATCTTGCATGTGACGCACGAACCGTCCATCGGTCTGGTGGATCGTCGCGGTTCCACTTCCGTTCGTTGGGCGTGGCGCAAGAATCACTGAGTGGGCGGCACGATCAGCGACGCTTGGGACGGATCGAGCGACGTTTCGTTCGTGCCATGCAACGCATCTGTGATCGGCTCGTGGTTCGACCGCCTGTAACGCCAGCAGTGACAAGCGACGTCTGACAGCGCGTGGAACCGAGTTCGCGCGTCGGCCGTCACGTGTAAGGCAACGCCTGACGACGGGGGTCGTCGCGCGGCGGATCCGTTCGTTGCTTGTCACGTCTGAGGAAACGTGCACCCGAGCCCCCGAAGTCGAGCGGGCTGCGTGCTATACTCCGCCGTCGGTCGCCCACCACGCGGCCCTTCCCATCGCCCGATCCGCAGCGCGTTGCGCGCTGCCCACCCAGCGCAAGGAACCGCCGCGTGAACGTGCTCGACGAGATCGTCCAGGACCAGCTCCGCACCGACCTGCCGGAGCTCGCCACGGGTGACACCGTGAAGGTCTCCGCCAAGGTCGTCGAGGGCAACCGCGAGCGCATCCAAGTCTTCGAAGGCATCGTCATGCGCCTGCGTGGCGGGGGCATCACCCGCTCCATCACGGTCCGCCGGATCGCCTCGGGTGTGGGCGTCGAGCGGACGTTCAAGATCCACAGCCCGCGCATCGACAAGATCGAGGTCCTGCGCCACGGCGAGGTCCGCCGCGCGCAGCTGTACTTCCTGCGCAAGCGCGTGGGCAAGGCTGCGACCCTTCGCGAGCGCCGCAGCTAGCCCGCGCTCGGTCGCGGGCCGCGGGTCCGTCCCGCACCGCCACGACCCTCCGACGCTACTCGCGTTACCCTGACGGCCGATGGCCGTGATCGTCCCGACGCTCCGCCACGAACGCCGTCTGTGGAACGACGGTCTGACCCGCGTCGTCGGGGTCGATGAGGTCGGGGTCGCCCCGACCTGTGGAGCCGTGGTCGCGGCCGCGGTGATCATGAAGCCGGGCTGCCATCGCATCCCCGGCGTGCGTGACTCCAAGACCCTTTCGATGGCGCAGCGTGAACGTCTCGCGCCGATCATCCGCAAGCGCGCGGTAGCCGTCGGGGTCGGCGCCGCCTCGGTCCGCGAGATCGACCAGCTGAACATCTACCACGCGAC
>DATAFZ010000022.1:0-12922 GCA_036257225.1 Candidatus Limnocylindrales bacterium
CGCGGACATGGGGCAGGCATGCCGCCCCCTGGCACGTGCCGAGACAGGCGAGGCTCGCCCGCTTCAGGAGCTCCAGCTCCTGGAAGCCGCGATCCCACGCCGTCTGGAGGTCGTGGACCGTCGTGCCAGAACAGGCGCAGACGATGCCCGCAGTCGGGGCGGGCGGCAGCGTTGCCGGCTCCGCGGCGGGGCCGACCACGCTCAGCGGCACCTCCCCGGCCATCCGCGCCAGGACGTCGCGTGGCGCCGTCCCGAGGCCGACGATGACCGTGTCGCAGGGTGTCGTCGTCTCGGCGCCGATCCAGTCGTCGGCGGTCACGACGGCTCGGACGCGGCCGCGCTCGTCACCCTCGAGACGGACGAGCTGCCCGGCGACAGGGATGCAGGGGACGCCCGGCGGCGGTGTGCCGATCGCGACGGCCGAGCCAAGCTCGACGCCCGCCGCGTGCAGGCGCTGGGCGGCACGGGCGGTGATGACGCCCTCGAGCTGGGTCCCGGGAACGGCGGGATGGAGCTCGGCCGCCCCGGTGGCGACGACGATCTCCGCGGCACGCACGTGGAGCATCAGCGTCGGCGTGCGGACGACGACCAGCGGGCCCGGGTAGATCCCGACCACCTCGTCGCCCTGCTCGGCGTCGAGGACCAGCACTCGTCTCCCGGCCCGCTCCGCGGTCGCGGCGGCCCCGCGCCCGCTGTCGCCACCGCCGATCACCGCCACGTCGACGTCCGCGCGCAGGACCTCGATGTCGGGGCCGGCCAGCGAGGCCGACAGGTCTGGGCCGCTGATGGCCGGGAGTGGCGGCAGCCCACCGGGCGGATGCCGGACGACGGCCAGCCCCGGCCGCGCCTTCTCCTGGCATGTCCGGACGTAGGCGATGCCGTCGACCTGGGCCAGGCAGTTCCCGCAGTCGCCGGTCAGGCACAGCGTGCCGCCGCCGGCCGGCGTGACACCCGTCCGCAGGATCGCGACCGCGACGCTATCGCCCGCCGCGAACGCGACGGGCCGCCCGTCGACGACGATGCGGCCGGCATCGACGGGGTCTGCCACCTCGGATCGATCGGTCACTGGCGCATCCGCGTTCCGGCCGGGTCGAACAGCGGTTCGGGCTGGAGCCTGGCAGGGCGGCGCCGGCCGATTATCTCGATCTCGAAGCCGTCACCGCCCGGGCCGTCGGGCGACGCGAGCTCGGTGGGCACGTAACCGAGGGCGATCGACGCCTTGACGTGATGGCCGTACCCGCCCGACGTCACCCAGCCGACGACCGCCCCGTCGTGCCACACCGGTTCGTCGCCGATGACGTCGGCGGGGTCGTCCGGATCGGGCTCGACGACGAAGGTGACCAGGCGGCGCTTCGGGCCGCCGTCCGCGAGCTCCCGCTCGTGCGCGGCTCGGCCGATGAAGTCGTGGTCGAGCCTGATGTAGCGCGTGATGCCGCCTTCGGCCGGCGTGTAGATCGGGCGGTACTCGCGGAACCACGTCCCGTAGCTCTTCTCGAGCCTGAGCGACATCAGCGCGCGCATCCCGAAGAGCCGCAACCCGTGTGCCCTGCCGGCTTCGGTGATCCGGTCGTACAGCGCCCGCTGGTGCTCCGGCGCGATCCACAGCTCGTAGCCGAGGTCGCCGGAGTAGTTCAGTCGGGCGACGTGGGCCGGGATCATCCCGAGATCGACGCGCCGGAACGCCATGAACGGGAAGGCCTCGGTGGACAGGTCGAGGTCGGATGCGACCTCACGCAGGAGGTCACGCGAGCGGGGACCGGTGACCGACAACCCGGTGAGCCCGAGGCCGAGCACCTCGAACCGCACGGACCCGTCCGCAGGGAGGTGATGGCGGAACCAGCGCGAGTGATGGACCTCGGCGGGCAACGAGCCGAACAGGTAGAACTCGTCCGCCTCGGACGGTCGGCCGACCGTGAACTCGCCGACGATCCGTCCGGCCTCATTGAGCATCGCGGTCAGCGTGATCCGCCCCGGTGCCGGGATGCGCTGGGTCAGCAGCGAGGACAACCAGGCCTCGGCCCTCGGCCCAGTGACCCGGTACTTGGCGTAGTTCGAGATCTCGGTCATCCCGACCCGTTCGCGGACGGCGGCGACCTCCTCGGCCACGCACTCCCACGCGTTCGACCGGCGGAAGGTGACGTCTTCCTTCGGCTCGAGGCCTGCCTTCTGGAACCACAGTGCGTGCTCGAGGCCGAAGATCGCGCCCCACACCGCGTTGGCATCGGTGAGCCGGTCGTAGATCGGGGTCGTCAGAAGCGGACGGGCCGCCGGCAGCTCCTCGTTCGGGAACGTGATCCGGAACCGGCGCCGGTAGTTCTCCTGGACCTTGGCATTGGTGTAGCCGAGCGTCGCGTAGTCGCCGTAGCGGGCGACGTCCATCGCCCAGATATCCATGCCCGAGTCGCCGTCGTCGCCGGCGGTCATCCAGGTCGCCAGCGCGAGCCCCACACCGCCGCCTTGCGACAGCCCGGCCATGACGCCACACGCGACCCAGTAGCCACGCAGCCCGCGGATCGGCCCGACGAGCGGGTTCCCATCGGGCGAGAACGTGAATGGCCCGTTGACGACGCGGCGGATCCCGGTCGTGTGCATCGGCGGGTAGTGCTTGAACGCCACCGACAGCTCGGGCGTGATCCGGTCGAGCTGCGGCTTGAGCAGCTGCGAGCCGAAGTCCCACGGCGTCTCGCGCGGCGACCACGGCACGCACGCCTGCTCGTACGTGCCCATCAGCATCGCGCCGCCTTCCTGGCGGATGTAGATCTCGCCGGCGAAGTCAAGCGCCATCGGCATCTCGTGGCCGGTCTTCGCGACCTGCGCCGCCACCTCGGGCATGTCCTCGGTGATCAGGTAGTGGTGCTCCATCGCGAGGACCGGGAGCTCGATACCGACCATCCGGCCGACCTCGCGCGCCCATAGCCCGCCGGCGTTGACGACGTGCTCCGTGTGGATCGACTCGCCATGCTCGAGGCGGACATCCCACGTGCCGTCCGCGCGCTGGTCGAGTCCGACCACCGGCATATGCTGGTGGACCTCGGCGCCAAGCTGCTGGGCGCATTTCACGTACGCGCGCGTTACCCCGGTCGGATCGACGTGGCCTTCGACCGGGTCGTACAGCGCGCCGACGAAGTACTGCGGGTCCATGAGCGGGAACATGTCGGCCGCTTCCTGCGGCGTGATCAATTCCAGCTCCATGCCCAGGTAGCGGCCGCGCGCCTGGGCCATGCGCAAGAAGTCCATGCGGACCTCGGTGTCGGCCAGCATCAGCCCACCGGGTAGGTGGATCGAGCAGTCCTGCCCGGACTGGCGCTCGATCTCCTCGTACAGCTGGATCGTGTATTGCTGCAGCCGGGCGACGTTCGGGTCGCCGTTGAGGGTGTGCATCCCGCCGGCGGCGTGCCAGGTCGAGCCGGCGGTCAGCTCGCGCCGCTCGAGCAGCATCACGTCGGTCCAGCCCGCCTTCGTGAGGTGGTACAGGACGCTCGCGCCGACGACCCCTCCCCCGATGACGACGACCTGGGTGTGCTGCTTCACGCGGTCCCCTCGTTCGATCCCAGTTTCGGTACGGTCAATAGTCGGTCGGGACGCCGCCCTCGGCGACCCGGCGTTCGACGAACGCATCGAGCTCCTCGCGGATCGCCGGATCCATCGGCGGCGGCTCGTAGGCCGCGAGCAATTCCTTCCAGATGCGGTTGGCCTTGCCGGGCACTTCCGGTGAGCCGGCCTCCTCCCACGTCTCGAAGTTCCGCCAGTCGCTGAGCATCGGCTTGTGGAAGGCCGTCCGATAGCGGCTCTGCGTGTGCTCCGTCCCGAAGAAGTGGCCGCCTGGCCCGACATCCTCCATCGCCTCGGAGGCGAGGGACGCGTCATCGACGACGACGGGCTCCAGGAACGCCTCGACCATCCCGAGCAGCTCCGCGTCCAGCACCATCTTCTCGTAGCTCGCGTGAAGGCCGCCCTCCATCCAGCCGGCGCCGTGCATGAGCAGGTTGACGCCGCCCATGATCGCGCCCCACAGCGAGAAGACCGACTCGTAGGCGGCCTGCGCGTCGAGCGCGTTCGCGGCATTCACGTTCGACGAGCGATACGGCACCCCGTACCGCCGCGCGAGCTGGCCACCGATCATGGCCGTCCGCATGTACTCGGGCGTCCCGAAGGCCGGCGCGCCGGACTGCATGTCGACGTTCGAGGTGAACCCGCCGTAGATGACCGGCGAGCCGGGTCGGACGACCTGGGTCAGGACCATCCCCGCAAGCGCCTCCGCGTTCTGCTCGGCCAGGGCCCCTGCGAGGGTCACCGGAGCCATCGCGCCGGCCAGCGTGAACGGCGTGATGCACACCACCTGGTTCCGCTCGGCGAAGGCCATGATGCCCTGCAGCATCGGCGCGTCGAGGCGGAGCGGGGAACTGGAATTGACGACCGTGAACACCGATGGCTCGGTGTCGAGCGTCGCATCCTCGATCCCGCGCGCGATGCGCACCATCTCGAGGACGTCGATGTTCCGCTGCCGTCCGAGGCTGTAGCAGTGGATCGCCTTGTCCATGAGCGTCAGTGCGTCGTGCGTGGCGTGGAGGTGGCGGACCCCGTGGTGCAGGTCTACGGGTTCGACCGGATACCCCGCCAGAAAGTGGACGGTGTTCAGCGCTTGTCCCAGGCGAAGGAGGTTCTGGTAATCGACTCGGTTCCCGATGCGCCGCCCGCGGTCCAGGTCGGACACGTTCGGCGGGCTACCGACGGTCCCGAATGCCATCCAGTCGCCACCGATCTCGAGGTCGTGGGCCGGATTCCAGGCATGCAGCGTGAATGACGACGGCGCCGTCTTGATGGACTCGGTGACCAAGTCGGGGTCGAACCTGACCCGCTGGGTATCCGGCGACGTCTCAGCGCCCGCCGCCCGTAGCGCCTCGCGCGCGTCCGCATCGAGGAAGTCCATGCCGAGCTCGGAAAGGACACGCAGCGACGCGTGGTGGATCGACTCGATCTCGTCGGCCGACAGCACCTCGGTCGGGCCGTAGCGCATGCGCGGCTGTGCCCACGGCCGCTGCATCGGCAGGCGGCTGCGCTCGTGACCGGCCCGACCGCCGCCGCGGCGCCGCTGCAGCCCCTGGCCTGCCGCCGAGTCCATGTCCGTCGTCATGGGCGTCTCCTCAGCCATCCGACAGGTCGATCCAGGTCGTCTTGAGTTGCGTGTAGCCGTCGAGCGCGTGGAGCGACTTGTCGCGTCCGAACCCCGACTGCTTGTAGCCGCCGAACGGCACCGTGATATCGGCCGTGTCGAAGGTGTTGATGAACACCGTCCCGGCCCGGAGCGCCCGCGCAAGGCGATGAGCCTTGGTGATGTCGCGCGTCCAGATCCCGGCCGCCAGCCCATACGGCGTGTCGTTGGCGATCCGCAGGCCCTCGGCCTCATCCTCGAACTCGGTGACCGTCAGGACCGGCCCGAAGATCTCCTCGCGGGCCACGCGCCAGCCATTGTCGACGCCGTCGAGGATCGTCGGTGGGATGTAGTAGCCGCCGCTGTCCTCACGCACCCGCTCGCCGCCGGCCACGACCGTGGCGCCTTCCTCGCGACCGAGGGCGACGTAGCCGAGCACCTTGTGGAGCTGTCGGTCGTCCACGATCGACCCGAGCCGGGTCTCCGGGTCCAGTGGCTCGCCTGGCGCGAGCTGGCGGCCCATCTCCGCGATCCGCTCGACCAGCTCCTCGCGCACCGACCGGTGGACGACGAGCCGCGACCCGGCATTACAGGACTGGCCGCTGTTGTAGAAGATCCCCAAGCCGATCGCGGATGCCGCGGACTCGAGATCGCCGACGTCGGCGAGGACGACCTGCGGGCTCTTGCCGCCGAGCTCGAGCGAGATCGCCTTGACGTCGGTCTCGCCGATCGCCCGCAGCAGCGACCTCCCCACGTCGGTCGAGCCGGTGAACGCGATCTTGTCGACGCCCTGGTGACGCGCCAACGCCTCGCCGAGCACCGCGCCCGGACCGGGCACGACGTTGAGCACGCCATCGGGCAGCCCTGCCTCCGAGGCCAGCTCGGCTAGCTTCAGGGCGGTCAGCGGCGAGGCCGATGCGGGCTTGAGCACGACCGAGTTGCCGGTGGACAACGCGGCACCGAGCTTCCAGGCCGTGACGATCAAGGGGTAGTTCCAGGGAACGATCGCGCCGACCACGCCGATCGGCTCGCGGGTCACGAGGGACAGCGCATCGGGGCCCGTGGGACCTACCTCGCCGTAGAGCTTGTCGATCGTCTCGGCGAACCACTGGATGGTCTTCGCCGCGGATGGGACGTCGACGGACAGCGTGTCACGGATCGGCTTGCCGACGTCGAGCGACTCGAGCAAGGCGAGCTCGTCGCGATGCGATCGGATCGCCTCGGCGAGCTTGAGCAGGATGATCTTGCGCTTAGCCGGCGACATGTCGGCCCAGCGCCGATCGTCGAATGCCGCACGTGCGGCTGCCACCGCCCGATCGATGTCCTCCGTGCCGCCCTCGGCCACGCTCGTGATGACACGTCCGTCGCGGCCGGCGATGTCATCGAATGTGCGCCCCGATGCCGCCGGCGCGAACCGACCATCGATGAACAGCTCGTTGCGGGGCTCGACCTCGCCCGCGCGGGCGATCCAGTCGGCGGCGGTCGCCAAAGCGGCGGTCATGCCGCGAACCTGCGTATCGAGACCTCGTCGAGATGGACGCCCAGCCCGGGTGTCGAAGGAACGTGGAGCACGCCATCCTCGTCGGGTCGGATCGGCTCCGCCAGGAACGCGTCGCGACGCTCGGGCGTCCAGCCCGGCGGGTCGTAGGGGAACTCGAGGAACGGCCCACCGCCGACTCCGGCTGCCACGTGCAGATTGGCCAGCAGCCCGAGACCGTTCGTCCACGTGTGCGGGGTGAACCATCGGCCGCGAGCCAGTGCCAGCTCGGCCACGGTACGGTTCCGCAGCATGCCGCCGGCCAGCGCGACGTCGGGCTGGTAGACGTCCAAGGCATCGGCGTCGAGGGCCCACAACATCTCGTGGTGGGTCCGTGTCAGCTCGCCGCCGGCGATGCGGACCCCCAGATCAGCGGAACGCAGCGACGCAAGCCCCCTCAGGTCGGCGCCGTCGAGGGGCTCTTCCATCCACAACACCCCATCTTCCGCAAGCCGCCGGCCGATCTCGCGCGCCGTCTCGACATCGATCGACTGGGTCGTGTCGCCCGGCATCCGCCAGCCCTGATTGAGGTCGACCATGATCTGCATCGAGTCGCCGATGGCGGCGCGAGTAGCCTTGACCGCGGCGAGGCCGTCCTCGAGCTGCCGCGGATCGACCCGGATCTTGATGGCGCGGAACCCCTCGTCACGAAGTCGGAGCGCCGACTCGGCGCGCTCGGCGGCCGGCAGCAGCATCCCGCACGAGGCATACGCGGGGATCCCATCGCTCGCGCCACCGAACATCGTCGCGACCGGCACACCCGCGACCTGCCCGGCGATATCCCACAGCGCGGCCTCCAACGGCCAGTACCGGGCGGCATGGAAGTCGATGGTCTCGAGCACGCGAACGTGGTGGTCGATGTCGAGTGGGTCGCGCCCGACGAACAGGTGCTCGAACGACTCGAAACCGTCCATCGTGTCGCCCGATCCGAGGCCGACCACACCCTCGTCGGTCTCGACCCGGACGATCGTGACCGGGAAGCCGGTGCGCGGCACGGGATCCCAGGCCGCCGGGAATGGCGGGTCGAGGGGGACGACCAGTCGCATGAGCCTGATCGCGGTGATCCTCACGAGCCCAGTATCGCCGACCCGCTCCCTCCGCCGCGTCCATGGACCGCTGCGGTACCCTGACCCCTCCCCCAGACGCCCCGGAGTCGCCTGTGACCACGGCCCTCGACCGCCCCCCGGAAGAAGCCGCCGAAGATACGTCGTTCGCCCGCGGACTGCGAGTCTTCCTGACGATCGCGGACCGCGGTGAGATCCGGGCCGACGAGCTGAGCACGCTGCTCGAGACGCCGCTGTCGACGATCTACCGCTACCTGCGGACCCTGACCGAGTTCGGGTTCATCGAGCGCCAGGAGGGCGGCTATCGCCTCGGGTCCAGGCTGCACGTCATCGGTGCCGGCCCGATCGTCACGGCCGAGGAGCTCATCCGGGTCGCCGAGCCGATCCTCGCCGAGCTGACCGAGTCGACCGGCGAGACGACATTCATCAGCCGGCGCATCGGGCTCACGGCGACGAGCCTGGCGCAGGAGCCCTCGCGGGAATCGCTGCGGGTGGTCCTCGAGCCAGGACAGATCGGCCCGCTGCACGTTGGCGCCGTCGCCCTGGTCCTGCTGGCCTACGCGCCACCCGAGGTGGTCGACGCGGCCCTGGCCGAGGTCGTCGAGGCCGCCACCGTCCGCCGCGCCCTGCCGAGGATCGTCGCCGCCGGCTCCGCCCAGGACGACGGGCTGACCTTCCCGGGCGCGACGACGCTCGCGGCGCCGGTGCTTCGTGACGACGGGATCGTGGCTGCCCTCGGGGTCGCCGCCCCTGCCGAACGAGCCAGCGGCCGCTGGCAGGCACGGGCACGTCGCGCGCTGCGCCGGGCGACCGGCGAGGTCGAGCGCTCACTCGAGGCTCGCTAGGAACAGCCGGCCGTACTATCGCGATTTGGTATCGGGACTTTTCACAGTTTGACAATCGCCCCCCACAGGCGGATGCTCGCGCAGTCATGGACGCACTGGCCGCCATCGGACCGGTCTCCGACTCCTACGCGTCGCTTCCGATCGCGGACGCGTTCGACTGGACCGAGGTCGGGCGGGAACTGGGCGCAGGCGAGTGGTACCTCGTCGCGTTCAGGTCCGTGCGGCGACCTGATGCCGATGAGGTCCGCCTGGCCGAGTACGACGAGCGCGCCCACTTGGAGGCGGCCGCGGCGCCCGGCTTCGTCCACTACTTCAAAGGCCCCGTGGCGAGCGACGGCACGTGCCTGTCCTTCTGCATGTGGAGGTCGCGGTCCGAGGCCCGCGCCGCGGCCGGCCGTCCGGATCATCTCGAGGCGATCACGCTGCTCGACGAGATGTACGAGCGCTACACGCTCGAGTTCCTGCGGGTGACGGGCCGAGCCGGGATGGCCCTGTCGTTCGCGCCGTACGACGCGCCGATCAGCGACGACCCCGTCACGGAACGGGCAGCCTAGGCCACTTCCGATCCGGCGTCGGGGCGATCGCGCGAGCCGGTCGACAGGCCGACCCGCAGCCGCAGCGCCGCGATCGCGCCGCCGGCCGACGTCACGATGAGGATCATCGCGTGGACGAGCAGCGCGATGGCGAACGCCTCGTTCGCGCCCACCCCGAACTGCGTCGCGATCCCGACGGCCGTTAGCTCGAACGTACCGAGATAGCCGGGGCCGGACGGCACGATCGTCGCGAGGGCCACGCCGCTCGACAGCAGCGCGCCCTGCACAGCCGTCAGCTCGACACCGATCGCCCGTCCGCCGATGACGAAGGTCATGATCGAGAACGTCCAGGCCAGGGCACTGTAGGCCAACGCTGCGGCGACGGTGCCCGGTCGGCTGATCACCGCGAGCCCATCGCGGAGGCGGCGGCCCAGGTCGAGGGCCAAGGGAAACCGCTCGACCATCGCGGTGACGCGATCCGCGCCCGGCAGTCGATGGCTAACGACTGCGAGCACCAGGCCGATGAGCAGGATGCCCACGAAGGCCGCCCCGAGCACGACGGCGGTCGAGATGATGCCGCCGACGCCAAGGAGCACCACTGCCACCGCGGCGAGGGCGACGACGATCACGGTGTCGACGATCCGCTCGACGACCACCGTGCCGAGGACGGTCGTCCGGCTCAGGCCCTCACCTTCCCCGAGGGCATGACTGCGGACGAGCTCGCCGAGACGCGCCGGCAGGACATTGTTCGCGAGGTAGCCGACGTAGGTGTAGCCGAGGACCCGTCGATACGGGATCCGACGGATCGGGATGAGGAGGGCACGCCACCTGGCGCCCCGGGCGGCGACGTCCAGCAGGACCGAAACAGCCATCACCGCGACCGCCCCGAGGTCGGCCCGGCTGAGGACCTCCAACGCGGCACCGATATCGACCGACCGCACCAGGATGACCACCGCCGCGACGCTGATCGCGATGCCGAGGATCGCGCGGCCGGCCGTGCGGCGACTCACGGGCGACGGGCGGTCAGCTTCTTGGAGGGTCGGAGTCGAAGCCGGTGGAGGATGTACCGCGCGACCACGCGCATGGTCGACAGGCCGTAGACCACGCTGCGCCGGAAGCCGACCGAGCTGGCCTCCTCGAAGTAGCGGGTCGGGACGGCGATCTCACCGATGCGATCGCGCATCCCGGCTGCGACGACCTGGGCGATCAGCTCCTGGTCGAACACGAAGTCGTCGCTGTTGGCCTGATACGGGATCGTCTCCAGGAGGTGCCGGCTGTAGGCGCGAAGCCCGGTGTGGTACTCGGACAACCGGAGACCGAACGCGATGTTCTCGACCGTCGTGAGGAACCGATTGCTGACGTACTTCCACGTCGGCATCCCGCCGGCCAGCGGGTCGCCAAGGAAGCGGCTGCCCAGCATGAGGTCGCGCTCGCCGCGTGCGATCGGCGCCACGAGCTCGGGGATGCGGGTGGCGTCGTACTGGTAGTCGGGATGGAGCATCACGACGATGTCGGCGCCCGCCTCAAGAGCGGCGTCATAGCACGTCTTCTGGTTCCCCCCGTAGCCGCGGTTCTGCGAGTGGATGATCACGTCGAGACGGAGCTTGCGGGCGACGTCGACGGTCTCGTCGTGCGATACGTCGTCGACGAGGATGATGCGGTCGATCAGCTCGTGCGGGATGTCCGCGTATGTCCGCTCGAGGGTGCGGGCGGCGTTGTACGCGGGCATGACGATGACGATCCGCACAGCGGGTTGGTGGGCCACGGCGCGAAGCGTACCGGGTTCGACGGGCCGGCCGCGTGTGGGATCACGCAGTCACGGGACTGTCATGGGCGCTGTGCGACCATAGCCGCGCACCCCGCCTCAGTAAGGATCGCCAGCCCGATGTTCGAACGCCTCTTCGGCAACACCGCCGTCGACCCCGCCATGGCCGAGCGCATCCCGCCCGGCCAGTACAAGACCGAGAAGTTCCCTGTCCTCCATTACGGCTCGGTGCCGCACACCGACCTGGCGACCTGGGACTTCAAGGTGTGGGGCGAGGTCGATGCGCCGTTCACACTCACCTGGCAGCAGTTCAAGGAGCTGCCTCGCAAGAAGATCCACACGGACGTCCACTGCGTGACGCGCTGGTCGAAGCTGGACACGGACTGGGAGGGGGTCGCGATCCAGACCATCCTGGAGCTCGCCCAGGTCCGGCCGACGGCCACCCATGTCGTGAGCCATGCCGAGCAGGGCTACACCGCCAACCTGCCGCTCGCCGTGCTCGATGACGACGACGTCATCCTGGCCGACACGTTTGCGGGCGAGCCGCTCGAGCCGGAGCACGGCTATCCGCTGCGGCTGGTCGTCCCGAAGCGGTATTTCTGGAAGAGCTCGAAGTGGATCCGCGGAATCGAGTTCCTCGACCATGACCAGCTCGGCTTCTGGGAGCGCTACGGCTACAACAACGACGCCGATCCCTGGAAGGAAGAGCGCTTCAGCGAGTAGCGCGACCGCGTCAGCTGCGGCGGGTGCCGCCGATCGTCGCCGGATCGGGCGAGAAGTAACGCAGCCGGCGGCCGAGCAGCAACAGCTCGCGCTCCAGCAACCCGATCAGGCCCTCGAGTCGGTCGACGGTCGTGTCGGCTTCGAGCAATGCCTGTCGTCGTGGCAACTCCACCTGGACGATCCCCGACAGCAGGTACGAGAGCACGGTCGGATCGTCCGGGATGTCCAGGTCGCGGCGGGTCGGTGGTTCGACCTCGGGCGTGACCTCGGGCTCGGCGGTAGCCATCGGATCGGCGTTCGGATCGGGCTCGCCGGCCTCGATCTCGACCCGGATATCGAGCACCTCCGATGATTCACCCTCGCGGGCCCGCATCAGGTCGAGATACCGGACGAACCTATGGATCGCCCCAGCGGCCAGTCGCTCAGCGCGATCCTCGTCGCCGACTTCGTCGTCGAGCGGGGTGACCTCGGCGAGCAGGTACGGTTCGCGCTGGGCATCGACCGAGTCGATCGCGAAGCGGCCGGTGGCGGCAGCCAACAGGTCGTACCGGCCATCCGGGTACCGGCCGGCCTCGCGGATCTCGGCAAAAGCACCGACGCCCGCGAGCGTGGCCACACCCTTCGTTCCCACCTCGGCCCCGTCACGGATCAGCACGACCCCGAACGGCTCACCCGTGTCGAGGCAGTGGCGGGTCATCGCGCGATAGCGGTCTTCGAAGATGTGGAGCGGCAGTACGATCCCTGGGCAGAGGACCTGGTGCAGCGGAAAGAGCGGGATCTCCATCGCCGCCCGAGTCTAGCCCGGTTCTTGCCGGATGGGCATCCGATACGTCGCACACTGTGCGAGACGACAACACGAATCAAGAAGCCGCCGGCGCCACCGGCGGCTTCGATCAGACGGTCAGTCCTGCCTCAGTGCGCGCAGGACCTCGCGGTGCCGGCGTCGTCGGCGGTGCGGAAGCTGGAGCCGCAGCCGCAGGCCGCGACCGCGTTCGGGTTGTTGACCGTGAACCCCGCACCCATGAGCGTATCGACGTAGTCGATCTCCGAGCCCTGCAGCAGCGAGATGCTCTGCCCATCCACGTAGACCTTGATGCCGCTCGCGTCGAGGACGTTGTCCTCGGGGGTCGGGGCATCCTCGAGCATCATCCCGTACCGGAATCCGGAGCACCCGCCCGAATACACGTACACGCGCAGCCCGATATCCGGGTTGTTCTCTTCCTTCGTCAGCTCGCGGAGCTTGGCGACCGCGGCGTCTGAGAGGGACACGACCGTGCCCGGCGGGATCGGCTCGGTGACCGTC